>CACJVG010000013.1 GCA_902596785.1 uncultured Pelagibacteraceae bacterium
CAAAGTTTTATCAAAAGCATGGGATTTATAATGCTAAACAATTAAAAAATAAATCTAATACCTGGATCAAAAAATCTTCTAATGTTCTAAGTTCAAGAACCGCTATGGAGCTTAGAGGAATTTCTTGCATAGGTTTGGAGACAACTACAACAAAAAGAAAGAGCTGTGTTGTTTCAAGATCATTTGGAAAAAGAATTGAAACGTTTCAAGAATTAAAAGAAGCAGTTGCCAACTATTGTTTAAATGCCTCTGAAAAAATTAGATCAGAGTCGTTAGTTGCAAAAGCAATTACTGTGTTTGTTAGAACAAGTCCTTTCCAAAGAAACTTTGGTTATTACTCAAATGCAAAGACAGTTGATTTTCCAATTGCAACAAATAATAGTATTGAAACAGTTAAGACAGCAGTTTCAATACTTGAGAGTATATTTAAAAATGGTTACCGTTATCAAAAAGCAGGTGTCATGCTAACAGGATTGTCAAATGCTAGTGATAAAACAAATTTATTTACATCTGAAAAAGATGAAAAAATTAATAGCTTGATGCGATCAATTGATAACACTAATCATCGATACGGAAGATCTACTTTAAGTGTTGCAAGTGCTGGGGTTCATAAAAAATGGAATATGCGAAGACAGTATTCTTCTAAAATAGATACAGCTGATTTCTATTGTTTGCCAACAATTAGAGCGTAATAAAAAACTCTATAGTCCACCTGATGAGAATAAGAATTTAGCAACGTCTTCGACACCAATTTGTTTTTTCATCTGACAAAAAACGTAAGGTAAGCCATTTCGGGCCTTTTTTACGTCTTCTTTCATGGTTTCCAGATTAACTTCTACATGAGGAGCTAAATCTGTCTTGTTAATAATTAACAAGTCTGATTTTTGAATGGCAGGGCCACCTTTTCTAGGGATATCTCCACCCATACCCACGTCAATAACATAAATAGATAGATCAACTAATTCAGGACTAAAAGTTGCTGCTAAATTATCTCCACCAGACTCGATTAAAATCAAATCAAGATCAGGAAATTTTTTTTTCATATTTTCTACAGCAAGCATGTTTATTGAAGCATCTTCACGTATTGCAGTATGTGGACACCCTCCTGTTTCAACTCCTTTAATTCTCTCTAAAGGTAAGGCTTGGACTTTCATCAAAAATTCTGCATCTTCTTTTGTATAAATATCGTTTGATATTACAGCCATAGAAATTTTCTTTGATAAAAATTTACACAATTCAGCTGTTAAACTTGTTTTCCCTGCACCGACGGGTCCACCTATTCCAACTTTTAATGGTCCATTTATATTTTTCATGTCTTATAAATTCGTGTTTTTAAATTTTCATGCTTGATACTGTAGATATCACTATTAAAACAAATTCCACCTAAGTCTTCTAAATTTAAATTTTGATTTTCTTTTTCTATTTCTCTTATTAATTCATAAGTTTTAATTATACAGTCCTGTCCAATTTTTTGCCCAATTGGTATATGTTTAATGCAAACATTTATTAGATTTGATACAAACGATTGTAGATAAGATACTATTGTTAAGTTAAGTGGTATGTCAAAATGTTTAGCTGCTTTAGCAACTGCAACTGGATAAGCAGTGTTTTCTTGAATATTAAAATCCCAACTATCAGCTAACACTTTTCTAAAAGCATTACCCATTTCAATAGACTCTATTTTTCTTTCTTTGGATGGACAAAGAGATAAGGCCAGTTCATTTAACTCTTCTCCTTGATAAGTATGTTTCATTAAAATAATATCATTTTTACCTGTTCCATATTTTAAGATACATTTTAAATAATCCAGAATATCTTCTTTTGACTTAATAAAATTATCATTAATCATTGCCTCTAAACCATGAGAATATGAAAAACTTCCAACAGGAAATGATGGTGAAAACCAAGTTTGAAGAATTTGTAAAGATTCTTTTAAATCTTTTTTACCTTTTATTTTAGTGTCTATGGCTATGGGTTCTACCAATTCCATATGCTCCTCCCTCTGGTTTAAAAGGTCTTAAAACTTTCTTAACCTTTCCTCCTAATTTCAATATCATTTTTTTTATTACTTCATCATACTGAATAAAAATTCTATCTTTTTCAATTTGGCAAGGCATATGTCTATTTCCAATATGCCAAATTAATTGCATTAAATTTTTTCCCTTTATTTCAAGTAAACTTTCTTTTTTGTTTTTGATTAAAATCAAATTTCCACTTTGAAGACTAAACGCTTGATTTTCAGACAGTGATTTTGTCTCTGGTAAATTGACTAAAAATTCAAAACCATTATCTGAAACAAGTTTTTTCCTTCTTAAAAATCTCTCATCATAAGATAACGATATGTGATCTTTTGCTTTATTTTTGGCAATTTTATTGACTATTAAAAAACAATTATCCATAAGTTTAAAACATAAAATATCTTTGTGCCAAAGGAAGTTCTTTAGCGGGTTCACAGGTAATTATTTCACCATCAGCTTTTACTTCATAAGTCTCAGGATTAACCTCAATTTTTGGACACTTATTATTTAAAATCATATCTTTTTTAGAAATGGCTCTTGTGTTTTCTACAGGTAATAAGTCTTTTCTAATACTTGCATCTTTTAAAGAATTCTTTTCTAGAGCTAGTTTGCTTGTGAAAATCACTGAAGATTTCTCTAAAGAAGTTCCAAAAGATGAAAACATTGGTCTAGTGTATACTGGTTGAGGGGTTGGAATTGATGCATTTGGGTCTCCCATTTGCGCACAAGCTATACTTCCACCTATTAATATCATCTCTGGTTTTGCCCCAAAAAATGCTGGATCCCATAAAACTAAATCTGCACGTTTATTTTTTTCAATGCTACCAATATGTTTTGAAATTCCATGAGCAATTGCCGGATTAATTGTATATTTTGCTAAATATCTTTTAACTCTAAAGTTATCATTGTCTCCTTTTTCCTCTGGTAAACTACCTCTTTGAACTTTCATTTTGTGTGCAGTTTGCCAAGTTCTAATTATAACTTCTCCAACTCTACCCATTGCCTGACTATCTGATGCAATAATTGAAAAGGCACCCATATCATGAAGAATATCTTCTGCTGCGATTGTTTCTCTTCTTATTCTACTTTCTGCAAATGCTACATCTTCTGGAATAGATTTATCAAGATGGTGACAAACCATTAGCATATCTAAATGTTCTTCTATTGTATTGACTGTATATGGTCTTGTCGGATTTGTGGAAGAAGGAATAACATACTCTTCTCCACAAACTTTAATTATATCTGGTGCATGTCCACCACCAGCACCCTCTGTATGAAAAGCATGAATAGTTCGTTTGTTAATTGCTTTGATAGTATTTTCTACAAACCCACTTTCATTTAAAGTGTCAGTATGAATCATTACTTGCACATCGTTTTTGTCAGCAATATTTAAACAATTATCAATTGCTCCAGGAGTGGTTCCCCAATCCTCATGTAATTTTAAAGCTGAAGCTCCGGCTAGAATTTGTTCCTCAAGACCTTCTGGTAAAGAAGAATTTCCTTTACCAGCAAAAGCTAAATTCATAGAAAAACCGTCAGCAGATTGAATCATTCTTTGTATGTGCCATGGTCCAGGAGTACACGTTGTTGCAAGTGTACCATGAGCAGGTCCAGTACCTCCTCCTAACATAGTTGTAATACCAGAGTGTAAAGCATCATCAATTTGTTGGGGGCATATATAATGAATATGACTGTCAAAACCTCCAGCTGTTAAAATTTTTCCTTCACCAGCAATTATCTCTGTTCCTGGACCAATAATAATATTTACTTTAGATTGAGTATCTGGATTACCTGCTTTACCGATTTCAAATATTTTTCCATCCTTTAAACCTACATCAGCTTTATAAATTCCATTTACATCAACTATTAAAGCATTTGTAATAACAGTATCAGCAGCTCCTTTTTCTCTGCTAATTTGAGATTGGCCCATCCCATCTCTTATTACTTTTCCACCACCAAACTTAACTTCTTCACCATAAGTGGTTAGATCGTTTTCAACCTCAATAAATAAGTCAGTATCTGCGAGCCTTACTTTGTCTCCTGTAGTAGGCCCATACATATCCGCATAAGCTGCTCTAGAAATTTTAGCCATTATAAATTACCCATAACTTTCTTATTGAACCCGTATATTTTTTTTAACCCATTAATCTCTATAAGCTCAACATCTTTAGATTGACCTGGCTCAAATCTTACAGCCGTTCCTGAAGGTATATTTAATCTCTTTCCATATGATAATTTTCGATCAAAAACTAAATACTCATTTGTTTCAAAAAAATGATAATGACTTCCAACTTGTACGGGTCTATCTCCAGAATTAGAAATTTTAATTTTAGTAACTTTAGAGTCTTTATTTAGGTTTATTTCCTCATTTTTTGTAATTACTTCACCTGGCTTCATAATTATCACCTAATAGGTTTGTGCACTGTTACTAATTTAGTTCCATCAGGAAAAGTAGCTTCTACTTGAACTTCTTTAACCATTTCTGGAATGCCTTCCATGCAATCTTTTTTTTTAATAACATGAGCTCCTGCCTCCATCAGTTCTGCAACACTTTTGCCCTCTCTAGCTCCCTCGACAACAAAATCTGTTATTAAAGCGATAGCCTCTGGATAATTCAATTTTATACCTTTTGATAATCTATTTTTAGCGACAAGCGCTGCAAGGCTTATTAAAAGTTTATCTTTTTCTCTAGGAGTTAGTTTCATTTATATGTTCCATACTTTTGGTATTTTTGAACCTTCAAAAAAATAAGATAAAATTTTATCAATTGCAAATTTAAGATTATAACTATCTTTAGATAAAAGTCTTAGAATCAATTTATTATCCCATTGAGAATAATTTGAAGTTGTATTTTCATTGTTAGTTAAAGTTTCAGATAGATTATTAACATTATTCAAAAACTTATTTCCTACAATAATAATTGTCGCAACTGCAGAATTTTTATTTAATGTTGAAAAACTTTTCAAATATTTTTTCTCAAATGAACCTGTATTTATTGCTTCTGTATGAATTAACTTTTTATCAATATTAATATTCCAAAAATCTGAAAAATATCCCTTTTCAAACTCCTCCTTCATAGAAGTTCGTCCAAAAATAATATTTTCACAAAGAAGTAGATTTGAGTCTTTTGATAAATTAAAATTAATTTTTCTTTTTAAGTTACAATTATTAAATAAGATTAACTCTTTAGGTAGCCAAAATAAATTTGAATTGTTTAACAAATTTACATTAATTTCTAGATTGGCAGGATTACCAAAACCACTATAAATTTTTTCTGCTGCTTGAGTTGAAATACAAAGATTTGAACTATCAATTTCAAATTTGAAGTCATATTCATCTCCACTAGTAATTCCACCAGCAGTATTAATAAGCATTAATTGTTTTAAATTTTCATGAAAATCTGGCATCAAAGCTTTTGAAGATCCTTTTTGAAAAAGTTTTTGTAAATTTTGATCTTTTATTTTTATTTCTAGTCTGCCCCTAGATTTTTCCAATTTTTTTTGACTTATATTCATGACATTATCCTAGCACAAAAAAACCTGTTTATAATTTACCAATTTTATAGCTTGAATTATTTATCTTTTTAAAAAAAAAAGAGAGCATGCAGAACCAAGAAATAGTTAAAATAATTGAAAACCTTAAAGGGCGAAGAAATTATGAGTAAAAAAGAGCCTCTAAATTAGGTTTTGCTTCACTTTATGATTACTTTGAAGATAAGATTTCAAAGAAACAAAAAGCTATTGAAGACGAACAAAAAGAAATAGAAGCTGCAAAAACTGAAGATCAACCAAAAGCTGCTAAAAAAAGCTGCGGTTGCTGTTAATTAAAAAGGTCTAGGGTTATTTGGATAGCCAAGATTTTCACAAGTGCCTTCGTTATCTGCATCAGCTGGTTTGCAAAGTACAACTGCTGAAGCACCATGTACTTGGGATTGATTTTTAAGCTGGCCTGTTATTTTATCACAGCCACTCCAAAGTTCATCACAAGTATCTGCTTTACCCACATTAGAATAACGAATAGTTGCATCTTTTATTTTTAAACCCGCATCAGTAGCATTAGTCATATAATTTCGATAAGGTCCAAATTTAAATCTCACACTAGTAGCACCACCCAAAACATCTCCGAAGTAACTAGATCTGAGTTTGCCATCTATCCACAAATGTAAAAATCCATCTTCAGCCCATTTAGCATTGATTAAAATATTTACCCATTTGCCTTTCAATGGAGAAAATTTTTGATCTAAATTAACTACATAAGCATCAAAAAAATATGCTTCATCCACTTCATTTTTGGAAACTCTATAGTTTGGACTATTGAACAGCCATATAAAACTATTATTATTTAAGTTATAAGAAGGACCAACTGTTTTTTCACCTTTTCCATAAAGCATTTTAAAATCAAATAATGAGATATTGTGTTTCTCAGTATCTACGTCATGTGGAATAAAATAACCAACTCTATACCATTTTGTTTTTCCTTTTTTTGTAGTTTGCTTATATGGCTCCATAATTTGAAATCTCTGAGCAAAACCTGGTTTACCCCACCTACTCCAATCATTTTTATCACCTACATCAGAATAACTTAAATTAAATTCAATTCCTTTTTCGGCAACACCCATTCTATCTTCTAATTTATCAAAAAATTTTATTAGACCTGGACGATTTGGAACATTTCTAAGAGTAAAAACCATTTTATTTTTAGATTGATTTCTAAGGACATAATTCGCAAAATCTTTCTTCTCCTGCTTTTTCATATTAGTATGCGATTTACCAGCGTACGAATATGATGGAATTAACAAGAGAGATATAAGAATGATTAAAAATTTTTTCATTTAATTTATATTTTTATCTACATTGATTAATAATTCTTTTCTTTGATCTAAACTTAATTGAGGAATATTTGCAATAATAGGACGAACTTTAAAATTTAAGTCTTCTAATAGAGTATCTATACCTATTTCTTTAATTGGATCTTTAATTTCCCAGCCACCTATATATCCATTTTTTCCCCTGCAGATATGAAACCCATGAACTGATAATTCATCTAAACCAGCAAAACCAAATCTATCCATTAGACTTGCTCTATTTGCGGGAAAATTATATTGAGGATAATACTCAAGACACATACTTACAGGAAATTTTAAACCATCCCACTCAAATAAAATATCATAATCAATCCAATCTTTTCCATGATCAATATATTTATAAGCTAAAATTGAAGCTCCAGATTTGTTCAAAAATATTGGTTCTTCAATGTTTTCAAATCCATCTAAATCAAAATTATCAAGTTTTTTACCTTTTAAAAATTTTTTAAATTTTTTAGAGGAAGCAGTTTGTTTTGATTTTCCTCGCTCAATAACAAATCTTTCAAAAAAAGTACTTGGATCGTCTTTGTACATTTCTTGGCTAACAATCTTAACTGGGTTGCCATCTTCATTATTTTTAATGTGTTTAAATTCCATTCCTCCCTCATTCTTTAAAATTGATCCAGTTTTTAAACCTTTAGTATCTCCATTAAATAAAACAATATCAGCAAGACCATCGCTGTCTAAATCAGAAAATCTTATTTGATCAATAAAGTCATTCCATTCGTTACCTTCATGAGTAGGTTTGTAATCTTTAGGAGGATTTACTAAAATGTATAATTTGGAATTAAATTTATTTTCTCCAAGATTTTCAATGATTTGAATACTGGTGCCTACATATAATATTCCTGCTCTTGATAATACAATATCTAAATCTCCATCATTATCTAAATCCCAAAAAGAGACTTCAGGAACAGTTCCCCAATTTCCTTCTGGAACGGGTAGTTTTATTTTCGTTTTAAATTTACCTTTTCCATTGTTCAGAGCTATACCAGTTTTTGTTCCTTCATATTCATGACCACCATGAACAATATCTAAATCACCATCGTTATCAAAATCACCAAGCTCGATTGCAAATGCATTAATAGATCCACATTTTTTGATTTTCATTTTGCCTGTTCCATCATTAATTAGGCATCTTAGAAATCTTTCAAGATCAGTTAAAACAATATCAATATCTCCATCATTATCGATATCACCAACAGCACCACCATGATCAAAAATTTTAAACTTTTTTTTAGATAAATGTGTAGATGAACTCTCTAACCAAGTTCCATTTTTTTGGCTTAAAAAATAACTATCTCTAAATCCATTATAATTGCCTCCACCAATACCGTGATCTGCAAGATAAAAATCTAAAATTCCATCGTTATTAAAGTCAGCTATCAATTGTTGTCGAGATAAACTTTGACCTGGTGGTTTTCTATTATCAATTATTAAATTTGAATTATCAATGTATGAACCATCTTTTTGACCTAAATATAAAGTTGGGCCAGGCATTTCACCTTTGCATTTTTTATTTATTCCACAAGTTCCACTAGTGTCCTTGCCTGCCATTTCAATATTAGTTGGCCTCATTGCTCCTGAATATAAAAAGTCTTTTATTCCATCATTATTAAAGTCACGATAATCCCATCTATGACCAAAAAAATATCTTTGTTTTGTTATTCCAGGTTTAGGATGGCCATGAACAATCATTCCATCATGGTTTTCAATAAATATTCCTGCTTGAGGTTTGCCTTTGGCAAAAACATGATTTGCAAATACTAATAAAAATAGAATAACTAAAATTTTATTCATTTTATACAATTAGGATTAAATCCTATTAAATCATCAATACCATCTTTCAAATGGTATTTTCTTTTTCGAAGATAAACAGGGTCATGTTCTAATGTTATTCCGGTTACAACTTCCATTAATTTATCTATGCCTATTGCCATTTGATGAGTATGTTTTATTGCATTAGAAGGATCAGAAATTTTATTTATATTTTCACCTTTATATTCTCTACTTTTAAATTTTTCCCAATCTGTGATTGCTAAATTTGCAACTTTTGAAGAATTTACTAATTTTGACTTTAATTTATTTGGAATTTTTGCTCCCCATAAATCTGCAACATAAACATAACCCAGAGTTATATTTAATCCATAGGAGTGGTACCATTGACCTCTGTACCCTCTAAATGAGTTATTGTTTATATATCCATCGTCATAAATTAATTTATCAAATTCTTTCAATCTAAAATTGATCTCCTTAGCTGCAAGCTTTTTATTGTTTGTCCAAGAAGCATAAATTAGTATTGAAGCTCCTCCATTAGCCATTTGATATATACCACGATCTTTTTTTTCAAACTCAACAGGTTTTAAAAATTTTTTATACATTTTCTTAATGTATTTGTTTACAATTTTGAATTCTTTATCATTTAGTTCAGATTTAAGCCACAAAGCTCCAATCATATAATTAGAAAATACGCCCCTTGCGAATTCATATTGATGATACCAACATGGTGAATTTGGATCATTATTAGCCCAGCAACGAGGTTTGCTCTTCAAACCTTCGATACTAATACTGTCATACAAAGTATCGGCCTTAGCTAAATCAATTAATAATTTTTTAGCTTTATCAATACTTTCTTTATCACCTTCGCTAATTGCATTATGTGTGGCTGATAAAAAGACCTTAATTGGTTCAGTAATATTTTTATGTTCAACATATAAAGAATTACTGTTTGCTTTATGATCGGCTGGCCAATCATAACCAATTAAACCCTCAACTTTTTTTTTATAGAAATCTAATTTGAAATTTACATTTGGCATTGCAGCACAGGTTTTAATTTCATCTGTGTAAAACTTTCCAGGAAATTTAATATCTTTAGATTTTACTTTTGCTTGAGCAGAAAAGCTTAAAAGTAAAGATAGAAAAATAATTATAATTTTTTTCACGAATTAAGCTTTGAAAAGCTTGTCAGATAAATTTGGTAAATTCTCTCCCCAAAATACTTCTTTGGTAATTTTTTTAAAATCAACATCAAAGACAGTTGACATTGCTGAAGCATAAATTGCCCTTGAATCTATTGTAGAATTTAAGTCTCTTCCTTCAAATAATTCTTTTTTCTTTAATCCTGGCCAATCCGAATGAACTTGTGCTTTTTTAACAAGTCCTCCTGCCATTAAAATAGCTGAACCGTAACCATGCTCTGTTCCATTACTACTGTTCTGCTTAATTGTTCTTCCAAATTCTGTGAGTGTTAAAACTAAAGTATTATTAAATGCTTCTTCAGACATTGAAGATTTTAATGATCTAACAATGTTGTCATAATCTGATAGGCAATCTGCATGAGCTCCATCTGTTGCTCCTTGCGCAGCATGCGTGTCAAAACCATCTACCTCAAAGACTGCAACTTTAGGTCCATCTGGTTTTGATAACTCTGTTCCAGCGCTTGAAGCTAAAATCCAAGCGTCATCTCTTGATCTATTGTTAAAATCTCTTGTTAAAATTATTTCTAAATTATCACTTAATAATTTTTCATCGTGCTCTTTATAAGCTTGTTTTATCAATTCTAGAGTGTCGGGATATGGTAGACTTCGACCTACAGGAAAATAATTATTATTCATTGGAACACCTCTGATTAATAGAGGCATAGGTAGAGCCAAAGCTAATCCTTGCCCTGTTAATCCAGCTGTTTTCATCCCTCTTCCAAGCCAACCTGTTTTTTCTTGGTATGGTATTTTACCACCCGACTCCATTAAATTTTGACCATCAAAATGTGATCTGCCTGTGTAAGGGATATTTGTTGCATGCACAGCTGCACTTAAATTTTGATCCCAAAGACTTTTGAATGTCTTTAATGCTGGGTGTAAGTCAAAATCTGAGGTTAATTTTAAAGTTCTATCAAGATTGATTTTACTTCTCAATTTCTCGAAATTTTTGTCACCCTTAACTGGAATGGCACATAGACCATCCATTCCACCACGTAACATGATTATTACTAAATTCTTTTTTGTTTTAGAATTTGCATAACTATGAGCACTGAAACCAGCAAAATATAATGAGGTTAAAGCTGTAGTTTTTAAAAAATCTCTTCTTGATATCTTCATGCTTTTAAAAACTCCGGATGGTTAAAAAGTAAAGTATGTTTTTCAACAGATCTATTTTTTTGATTTAAGTATTTCATTATTTTACTTGGGTTGTCAAAATTATTTTCAACCATATTCACATAATATTCTGCATTTTTATTGTTTTCCATTTTAGCAAAATTATAACTTGCTTTTGCATACACCAGCCTTCTAATTAATAATTCCGGAGAAATCCAATCAGCAGAATGATCTGACCAACCATTTGGTTGTTTTGCTCTGTAAGGATGATGACCAATATTTTGTAATAGCCACTCAGGTTCTCTTTGTGAGTCAAATGGTCTTTGACCTAACTCATATTTATCCATCAGATCTGGGGATGGCGGCCAATTTAAATCTGCAATTTTAGCAACTTGAATGAGCCAGTTCTCAGGAGTTTGAAATTTTTTATATTTATCATTGTATTCAAAAGCTACTTTAATTGCTGCCTTATGAATTTCAGGAATAAATCCGTCAGATTTTTTAAAGGCATCAATAATCGGCTGCTTCATCTCTTTTGTAGGTTCATCTGTAATTAAAAATCTACATAGCCTTTCTGCAACAAAATCTCTGCAATTAGGATGATTAACCAAATCTTTAATTACAACAGCTAATGTTTTTTTGCCTTTTTTGTATTCTTTTCCTAAAACATTTTTTTTTCCAGGTTGATGAGTTTCAGAATTAAACCAAACATTTCCTGTTTCTAAACTTTTTTTACCATATTTATGTTCCCATCCTGTCATAATATAAGCTAACTGAATTACATCTTCCTGGGTATACCCTGCTTTTGGAGATACAGTGTGAAGTTCTAAAAGTTCTCTTGCATGATTTTCATTAATAGTTGCAGGTTCTTTCTTTCTTCTTCGCCATTCCTCTTTGGCTGAAGTACTTTTTGGACCAACGCTTTCACTATTATCCAAATGATGTATCATTGCCCAAGATGTAGTTACATCGTAAACCATTTTTTCAAATGATTGATTTAAATTTGGTCTAATAATTTCTCTTTGATATGCGCCTGTTGAATAATTTGCTAAAAAATCTTTTTCGCTGATAGCAAAAAAATTTCCCCAAAACATCCAAAGTTTGGCTAAAACTGGACTACTACTATTTATTCCTTCATTATGTCTGATTGAAATTTCTAAAGACTCCCAAAACTTTTGTCCTGTTTTGTGTCTAAGTATATCTTTATGAGTTTTGTATAGTGTTTTGTTATCTTTATATTTTTTTCTTAATACTTTTCTGTCACCATAAACCCAATCTCTATAATGTTTTCTTAATTCTTTTTCAGAATATATTTTACCTCTCCAAGATAATTCTGGCACATCATTTACTTGATCAAGAGCCCACTTCAAAGGATCAGAGGGAGCTTGCTCATTGGGTCCAATGCCAAAAGCAACTTTTCTAAAAAAGTTTTTCATAATTATTTTATTTTATTTTATCAATATCATGAATATTTGTTAAGGAATTATTAAATTCCTCAATATTCTCTCTTAAAGCTAAACTAGAAATTGAATAAATCATTATCAATAACAAAACTAATGGTAATGAAGTTATTACTGAAGCATAGCTTTTGATCAATAATATATAAAAAATAATAAATAAAGCCGATCTAATTAAAACTGTTTTTCTGAAAACGCTTATAATTGCAAGTGAATGTTTCAATAAATTAAAAAAACTCATCTGAGAAGGGCCGAAATATCTCTTGCCTCTAATAGAAGGAGTTGAAATTAATTCTTTTTCAATTTTTTTTAAAGATCCAGAAAAACTATTCCATGTTGCTTTTTCATCTAAAAGTTTCTTTACTGTTGATTTTGATAAACAAGTAAAGTTCCCAAATTTGATTGATTTTCCAGTAAAAGCTAAAGTTAAGAACTTATGAAATTGATAACATAATTGAAAAAATAAACCTTCAGATCTCTTAACTCTTTCACCTATAATAGACTTATCTGATTGTTCTGAAAGTTGAATAAAATTTTTAATTTCTTCAGGTCTATCCTCTCCATCTCCATCCATTGGAATGACAAAATCAAACTCTTTTCTTTCAGAGATGTATTTTAAACCAGATGCAATACATCTTGCATGACCCCTATTCTCTTTCATATTAACTATCTCAATTGAATTGATATTCTCAATATTTGGATAGGTATCAACTATCTGTTGAGAAGAAGCATCATTTATAACAACTATTGATATTTCATGATTTAAATCCTTTATTTCATGATTAATGTTTTCAATAAGTAATTTTAAAGACTCTCTGTCATTATAAATTGGAATTAAAACTACGTATTTCATTTATCTTGATCCTACACAGACACTATCAAGACACATATAGTCTTTCAATTGATCAAGTTTTTCTCTTTCAATAAAACCTTCCCAAACTGGTCGAGATTTTAAATGATAAGATAAGTTTCCAGCATTCCATTCATCGCCTAGAACTACATTAATTGTTGAATTGAATTGCTGATCCCATGCATATTGAGTTTTCACTGCAATTTCTTTACCCATATAATCAGTCCTTTTATCGTCATTTGAGATTGAGACATAAGCGTAAAGGACAGGTGATAAAAAGAAAAAGAAAACAAATCCAATCATAAATGCTTTAAGTTTTTTTAAATTAATTTGTGCTTGGAATAAATAAACAAACAGTGAACCGAAAAATAAATAAAAGGGTGTCATCCACATTGTTCTAATTTTTGATCCCATAAAAAATGATGTTAAAAGCATTAAAATAATTGGCAAAATATTAATGGCTATTAAAAAAAGTAAATTTTTATCTTTAAAGTTAATTTTAAAGCTAATTTTTTTTACTAATAACCAAATTAAAATAAAAAATGGAATTAATATTCCTAATTGTTTTAGCAAAAAGATTAATGGATATTTAATGTGATCAAATAAAATAGATTGTTCTAAGCCAGTTCTATCTAATCCATATGTAATAGTAATAAAATCATTATTATATAGCCATATAAAATGTGGAACTAGAACTACCAAGAAAACTTCAATTGTGATGAGATATTTAAAATCAAACTTTCTCTCCTTTTTGAAAAAAATTAAATAAACAAATAAAAGATCGATGGATGCTAACAAATAAATAAATAAATATTTTGACAAGAATCCAAAGGCAGCAAACAAACCTACTAAAAAACAATCTAAAAACTTTATTTCTTTGTTACTATATATTTTCCATGAATAATAAACTGTTAAAGACCAGAAAGGTAATTGGCAAACATTTACATTAAATTCTGGTGTAGTGAAATTGTAAAAATAAATTGCTTCGATTAACAATACAGAAATTAAACCTAATAATTTATTGTTAAATATTTCATTTGAAAATTTAAAAACATAATAAAAAGATATAATTACGAAAATTTGACTTAATAAATAATAAACCCAATCCTGAGGTCCAAAAATTTGATATAAAACTTCAGGAACAAAAGCACTCATCGGTGGATGTTTATTAAATCCCCAATCTAGATTACTTCCCCAAGCTAAAGCTTCGATAGTATCCAATGGTAAATTATGATTTGTGAGTGATGGAATCAGAGTCCAAAAAATTAGATGAGCTATAACAAAAATATAAAAAACATTATTGATATTTTTGTTATTAATGGTCATTTATAAATATTTATATCAATTAAGCTTGCTTGACACCCCTAATTTGCTGAATATACTGCGAGCGATTAAATTTACGCTATGCCAAAGACTGCTAAAGCTAAGAAAAAAGTATCAAAACCAAAAACTAAAGTTGTAAGTAAAGCAAAACCAACTACAGCTAAAGTTACGCCCAAAGGTCCTGTAAAAATTTCAAAAACTTATATTCCAAAAGATACTGAAAAATATATGTGTGAAAAACATAAAGTGTATTTCAGAATGAGGTTAACTGAATGGAAAAAAGAATTAATTAAAGCGAATAACGAGGCACTCTATAATGGTGGTATGGATGACAATAATATTTCTGCGGATATTGTTGACCAAGCTAACTCCTATATTGATAGCAATGTAGAGATGAAAGCAATTAATAGACAGATTAAATTAATATCAGAAATCGATAAAGCGTTGAGAAGAATTAGAGAAGATACTTATGGTTATTGTTTGGATACAGCAGAGCCAATTGGATTAAAAAGATTAATGGCAAGACCTGTTGCTAAATATACTATTGCTGCACAAGAAAAGCATGAAAAAGAAGAAAAAGTTCATGCAGATGACTAAAAATGAAAAAGAAATCATCTAAGCAAAATTCAATCTCTTTCCTATTTGCTAAGAAATATATTTATTTTTACTATCCTTTTTTCTGGATTGTCTTGTTGATATATTTATTTTTGAAATGAATAAAAAATTAATTTTAATTATTATTGTAATTGTGGCTATTGAATTTTCAGGTTATGGAATTCTTAGCACTCTTTATAGATTATTTGGATAAATCTTTAAGGTTTAGGAATTTTGGCTTCCTTATCCATAAAAGCATAACCTTTAATAACAGCTTCTCTGTCAGCTATTTCTAAATACCATCTAGATAAATTTTTATAATTTTTCAAACCAATATCATGCCATTCATGTCTTGCCATCCATGGCCACGTTGCAATATCAGCGATTGTGTAATCAGGTCCTGCAAGAAATTTTGACACCTTTAATCTTGCGTCTAATTCTCCATAAATTCTTTTAGTAATTTTAAAATATCTTTCCTCACCAAACTCACTTTTACCAGGATTATAGTGATGAAACTGATGGTGTTGACCAATCATGGGCCCTACTGTTCCCATTTGAGCCATCAACCATTGATTAATTACCAGTCTATCTTTTTCATTATAAAGTTTTCTACTTTTATCACCTAAATACATTAAGATTGCACCAGACTCGAAGAGACTTTTATTGTTCTCATGATCAATGATGACAGGAATTTTTCCAAAAGGACTTAGCTTTATGAATTCTGGTTTGAATTGTTCATCTTTACCAAGATCAACTTTGGTTACTTTATAGTCATAACCAATTTCTTCAAGCATGATACTTATTTTCCATCCATTAGGAGTGTTAGCAGAAAAAAGCTCTATCATTTTTTAATTCCAAGTCTTTCTTGTGCAGCCTTGGATGTTGTTGTGAATTCAAATCTTAATTTTTCATCTGGTTTAGCGTATTTAAAGCATCCTCTTGCTGCCAATGCGCCTTCATGAAATCCTGAAAGAATTAACTTTAATTTGCCTGGGTAAGAACAAATATCACCGATTGCAAATATTCCATTAACATTTGTTTCAAAATTTTCAGTATTAACTTCAACAGTTTTTTTATTAATATTTAATCCCCAATCTAAAATAGGGCCTAGTTGCATAATTAATCCAAAAAAACCTAGCACATAATCAGATTTAATTTCCTTAATTTCTCCTTCATCATGTTTTATTTTAACAGTTTCGATTTGTTTATCTCCACTTACAGAATCCATTTGATATTTTGTAAATAAATTTAATTTTCCTTGATCATTAAGATCTTTTACTTTTTGAACACTTGCTTCTGCACCACTAAAACCATCTCTTCTATGAATTAAATTTACTTTAGAGGATTTTGATAATTCAATAGCCCAATCTAAAGCTGAGTCTCCTCCACCAAAAATTGAAATAGTTTTATCTTTAAAAATTGATTTATCTTTTATCGAATAAAATAAAGAATTGCCCTCAAATTTTTCGCACTCCTTCACTGGAAATTTTCTAGGCTCAAAAGAACCAACACCACCAGCTATTACAATTGCTGCAACATCAAACTCTACTCCACCAGAAGTTTTAACGTGCCATCTATTTTGATTTTTTTTTAATTCTTCTACTCTTTCATTTAAATGAAATTTTACATTGAAAGGTTTAATTTGTAATAAAAGGTTATTTGTTAGCTCTTCTCCAGTACATTCAGGTACGGCTGGGATATCATAAATAGGTTTGTCAGGATAAAGCTCAATACATTGACCGCCTGCTTTATCAAGATTATCTACTATCTCACAACCTAAACCAATAATTCCAAGTTGATGAGCACAAAACAATCCTGTTGGTCCAGCTCCAATAATTAATACATCTGTTTTATTCATCTAACCTTGCTTTGATGGAATATTAACTTCTAAACCATCTAACTCATCTGAAACTATTAACTGACAACTCAATCTACTATTATTTTTTGGTTCAAAAGCCATATCAAGCATATCTTCTTCACCGTCTTCTTTTGTTGGAAGCTTATCTAACCATTCTTGTTTGACATAAACATGGCAGGTAGCACAAGCCATTCCTCCCCCACAATCTGCATCAATTCCTGGAATATCATTTTGAATTGCACCTTCCATTACAGTTAATCCTTTTTGAACATCAACTGTATGAGTTTTGTTATCGTGAGTGTGGTATGTAATTTTTGCCATGCGTTATATATAGTTTCTTATCTAAATTGAACAAGTAAGTAAAATCATACTTAGTATATTTTTTAAATATTTTGAGGTTCAGGTAGCTCTTTTTTTATAAAATAACTTGTATCTTCTTTTTGTTTTATAAGTGCTGGAATTATTTCTTTATAAGCATCAATTAAACCATTATTTGGCTTAGGTAATTGATCTTTTATATGATGATGCAGCTTATCAAGATTATATGATGGAACTGTTGGAAACATATGATGAGTTAAATGATATTCCATTTTCCAATATAAAAAACTCAGTATTGGATTTAAATACATCTCACGCGATGTAACTCTATGATCTTTTATATTTCTAGCTAAACCCGCATGCTGGGTAAATGCAACAATTTTATGTAGAGTTTTTCCATAAAATTGTGGTAACACAAAAAATAATAGAGGCATCCAAGAAGAAACTAATATTGACCATAAAATAATTAAAATCCAAATAGCAACATAAATTCTCGAAATAAAAACTGCTTTTGCTTGTGCATTTTCCGGAATACTGTCTTTCATTACTTTAGTTTTAATTCCTAAAGCATGTTGAATAATTTCAAATGAAATATGTTTTTTAAAAAACACTAAATCTAATAAAGGAATAATATTTATAATAAATCTTTTTGGAGTTTCTTTTAAATCATTTCCATATTCAATTTCATGATCGAATGGATTTTCGGTTGAATAAGTGTTTCCATGATGAACAAAGTGTGTGTATCTCCATCTTGTTGGCTCAAAATTAGCCATGTATGAAGAAATATAATAAAAAAGCTCGTTTAAAAATTTTGATTGAAATGCAGTTTTGTGGCCCGTCTCATGCCATAATGGATTAGAGAAAGAATAAATATTTCCATAAACTAAAAACCAAAATGCTGACCACCATGTACCCCAAGTTTGATAAGCTAAAATTCCAGTTGCCAACAATAGTCCAAAAAAAACTGAAACGTGTTGCAAACCTTTTATATCTGATTTCTTAGAAAGTTCTTTTAAGACCTCTTTATCAATCTGGCATTTGTGCCATTTTTCTAATTTTACATCCATAAAAAATATGTATAGTTATTATACATAATTCTAATAAAGGTAAAAAAAAAGGGCAAGTACAAAAATTGTACCTGCCCTTAATTTAAATTTTAGCTAATTACTTAGCTCTTCTTCCGCTTGAACTAGTTGCAGCAGCCCAGATTACTAGACCAAATGCAATTTTGTTAATGAAGTCAGCTAAGTTGTAAACAACGTTTAGTGAGTCAGCGTCTACACCACCAGTTAAGTAACCAAATACATAACCTAATGGGTAAATTGCCCAACCTACTGTAACGATCATTCTCATTGCTCCGAATGCAGTTACAAGAGCTTTGTTACCACTCT
The DNA here is from genome assembly GCA_902596785.1 of uncultured Pelagibacteraceae bacterium. Taxonomy (GTDB): domain Bacteria; phylum Pseudomonadota; class Alphaproteobacteria; order Pelagibacterales; family Pelagibacteraceae; genus Pelagibacter. The sequence continues at coordinate 18,768 of CACJVG010000013.1, forward strand.
TCTGTGCAGCTTTACCAGCTTCACCTGAGAATACTTCATAAAGAATGTATACCCAACCTGCCATTCCGATGATGAAACCTAGTGTAGCATTAATATATCCTGCTTCACCTAAGTATCCACCGATTAGCATTACTAATGAACCGATTAACAATCTCCAGAACATTCCAGAGTTTGCTTTACCAATAGCTGCTAGAATTAAATAGAATTCTACCATCTGTAATGGCACAGTGATCAACCAGTCAATGTATCTGTAAACAGTTGGTGAGTCTCCAGTAGCAACCCATACTTCTCTCATGTACATGTAGTGTATGAATGCGATACCAGTTACTAGACCAGCAACAATAACTGATGTTCTCCAGCCTGATGCGACATTGCCCGCTTCCATGAAAAAGAAAGCAGTAGCTGCTAACATTCCCATAGAGATAACCCAGAATGAAATTCCTACGAAGTCATCTTGGTTCAACATCGTTGCGTCTGCTGCAATAGCTATACCTGAAAAACCTATCAAGGCCATAGCTGCTAGAGCAAACAATTTAAGTTTTTTCATAAAAAACTCCCTCTTCGTTAGTTTTTATTTTAGTTTATATAAACTAGACTTAAGTTTCCCTAAGCCAATGTCGCGGTTAATAGCAAATTAAATTAGTTTTATGAAGACTTAATTGTCACTAATAAGCATTGATTTTACTTAATTTTTAAAATTAAATACAATTTACAAGTTAAAAACCAAAAAAATTAAGGAATTCGAATCAACTTTTTATGTCTTCAAAGTTTAATCAAATTTACGAAAAATCTATAAAAAATCCTGAAAAATTTTGGCAAGAAGCCTCTGAAGATATTTTTTGGTTTAAAAAACCAACAAAAATTTTAAATAAATCTAACCCGCCTTTCTATAAATGGTTCGAAGATGGGGTTACAAACACCTGTTATAACGCTTTAGACATCCATATTGATCAAGGAAGAGGACAAAAAACAGCTTTGATCTATGATAGTCCTATTACTGGTAACAAAAGTCAGTTCACTTATGATGAATTAAGATCGAAGGTCTCTAAATTTGCAGGGGCATTGAAAGCTCAAGGCGCTAATAAAGGTGACAGGGTAATCATTTACATGCCAATGATCCCTGAAGCGGTGGTTGCTATGCTTGCTTGTGCAAGGATTGGTGTAATTCATTCTGTTGTCTTTGGTGGATTTGCCTCAAATGAGCTTGCAAGTAGAATTGATGACAGTAAAGCCAAGTTATTAGTGACTGCATCATGTGGTTTTGAACCAGGTAGAACGGTTGAGTACAAACCTTTGGTCGATGAAGCTATTAAAATAGCCAGTCACAAAATCGAAAAAATGATATTATTCCAAAGACCTGGCCACGAGGTTAAATTAAATGCTCCGACAGAGGTCAGCTGGGAGGAAGTAGTTTCAAATGCTAAAGATGCTGACTGTGTCGAGATGAACTCGAATGAGTTTGCTTACATTTTATATACTTCAGGTACTACTGGTACTCCCAAAGGTATAGTTAGAGACATTGGAGGCCACATTGTTGCTCTCAAATGGACTATGAAAAATATTTATAATATTGATGCAGATGATATTTGGTGGTCAGCAAGTGATATTGGTTGGATTGTTGGGCACTCTTATATTGTCTACGCTCCTTTATTTAAAGGATGCACTACAGTTTTGTTTGAAGGTAAGCCAGTTGGAACTCCAGATGCAGGAGCCTTTTGGAAAATCATTTCAGATTACAAAGTAAAATCTCTTTTTACAGCTCCAACTGCTTTTAGAGCAATCAAGAAAGAAGATCCTGAAGGTAAATTTTTCTCAAAATATGATTTGAGTAGTTTCGAAAGCTTATTCCTTGCTGGAGAGAGAGCTGATCCAGATACAATTAAGTGGGCTGAGAATTTATTAAAAGTTCCTGTTATTGATCATTGGTGGCAAACAGAGACTAGCTGGGCAATTAGCTCAAATTGCACTGGAATAGAAATGATGGAAACAAAATATGGTTCAGCCTGTAAGGCTGTACCTGGATATGATGTCAAAATCATTAAACCAGATCAATCTCTAGCAAAACCAAATGAAATGGGAGATATAGTGGTTAAGCTTCCTTTACCTCCAGGTACATTCCCAACATTATGGAATGCTGATCAAAGGTATAAAGAAAACTATATGTCTAATTACGAAGGCTACTACCAAACATATGATGCAGGTCACATCGATGATGATGGTTATATTTGGATTATGTCTAGAACTGATGACATTATAAATGTGGCTGGTCATAGATTATCTACTGGTGCAATCGAAGAGGTTTTATCCGAACATCAATCTGTTGCAGAATGTGCGGTACTTGGAATTGCAGATAAATTAAAAGGTCAATTACCTATTGGATTAGTAGTTTTAAAGTCTGGTGTTGATAAAGAGAACGACACTATATCTAAAGAATGTGTACAAATGGTTAGAGATAAAATAGGTCCAGTTGCTGCATTTAAAGTAGTGATTGTTATAAAAAGATTACCAAAAACAAGATCAGGAAAAATTTTAAGAGGAACTATAAGAAAAATTGCAGATGGTGTTGAATACAAAGTACCACCAACAATCGATGACCCTGCAATTTTAACAGAAATAAAAGAAGATTTAATTAATCACAAAATCTTAAACAATGGTTAAAACTTATATTTTTTTAATCGCTGCAATATTTTGTGAAGTTGCTGGAACAATGCTACTTCCTGTCTCACAAAACTTTACAAAACTTATACCAACAGTTGCTCTATCTGCTTTTTATCTTACTGCTTTTTATCTTTTAACTTTTGTAGTTAACAAACTTCCAATAGCAATTGTATATGCAACATGGAGTGGTTTAGGAATTTTCACAATCGCGATACTTGGATATATATTCTTTAAACAAACTTTAGCTTGGCAAGCAATATTAGGATTGTTCTTAATTGTAATTGGAGTGATACTGGTAAATAGTTTTACTGGAAAGCTTAGCTAAACTTTAAAGGGGTTCCATCCGGATCACCTAAAATTTTTCCATCCTGCATTTTAATTTTTCCTGCAATAATCGTATGAGTTGGTGTTCCTTTGAATTTGAAACCATTAAATGGTGACCATTTACATTTACTTTCTATATTTTCATTTTTAATTTCGATTGTTTTATTCATATCAACAATTGTAAAGTCTGCATCAAAACCTTCTTTAATAAATCCTTTGTTTTTAATTCCAAAAATCTTAACTGGATTTTCACAAACAAAATTCATCAATTGGTTAAGTGACAATTTTCCATCATTAATATGATTTAACATTACAGGCATTAAAGTTTGAACACCGGGCATTCCTGATGGAGTATTTGGATATATCTTGTCTTTATTTTCCTTTAAATGAGGAGCATGATCTGACCCAATAGTATCATTGAAATTATTTCTTACCCCATACCATAATCTATCATAATGAGATTTATCTCTTAAAGGTGGGTTCATCTGAGCGTAAGTTCCAAGCTTGTCATAACAATCTGGTGCATAAAGAGTTAAATGCTGGGGAGTAATCTCAAATGTAATATTTCCTTTATGTTGAGATAGAAAATCAATTTCCTCTTTTGTAGTAATATGAAGTACATGAGCTTTTTTGTTGTGCTTTTCTGCTATTCGAACAATTCGTCTAGTAGATGCTATTGCACATTCTGCACTTCGCCAAACTGGATGGGTATGAACATCACCCTCTTTAATCAGTTTCTTATTTACTTTTAAAATTGCCTCATCTTCAGAATGAACTGCCACAACTTTTGAAGCATTTTGAAAAACTTTGTCTATATCATCCTCTTCAGCAACTAATAGATTACCAGTTGAAGATCCTGCAAAAAGTTTAATTCCACAGCACCCTTCTAATCCCTCTAAGCTTGCTAGATCATCAGCGTTATCTGCTGTTGCCCCAAAATAAAAAGCATAATTGCAATACATTCTATTTTTAGCGAGATCTAATTTTCTTTGAAATTCCTTCATGTTAGAAGTTGGTGGATTTGTATTAGGCATTTCAAATACACTTGTAATACCTCCTGCAATTGCTGCTCTACTTCCTGAATGAAGATCCTCAGTATCTGTTGATCCTGGTTCTCTAAAATGTGTTTGGGTATCTATACAACCAGGTAATACTGTATGACCTTCTGCATTGATTGTCTCTTTTGCCTCTTCTAAAATTTGTCCAATCTGATGAATTTTTCCATTTTTTATAGCAACATCAACATCTTTTAACTCACCATCGATGTAGCATTGTCCGTTTTTAATTATAAGATCTAACATTTTGAGAAATTGTTATTATATTACAATCTAAAATTAATCAATTATGAATATAAAAAACGTTTATATTTTAGATGACAGAGCAATTCTTTATATTAATGGAGAAGATGCAAAAGAATTTCTTCAAAATCTCATTAGTAACGACATAAACAAAGTAAGCGATCTAAATAGTTGCTTTAGTTCATTACTTACACCGCAAGGTAAATTTTTATATGAATTTATAATTGTAAAACACAAGTCTGGATATCTTTTAGATTGTGAAAAGCCTCAGGCAGAAGAGTTATTCAAACAATTATCCTTGTATAAACTTAGATCAAAAGTTGAAATTCTAAATTTAAGTAATGAATTTGTTGTAGCAGCATTTTCTCATGAAAAATTCTTAACTTTTGATGAAGCAAAAGATCAACCTGGATACACAATTAAATATAGAGAAGATCCAATATTTTTAGATCCAAGAAATAAGAATTTGGGTGCGAGATTAATTATTAATTTAGAAAAACTTTATTTATCTTTGAAAAAACTAGATCTTCATGATTCAAATCTAAAAGAATATTATTCATTAAGTCATAGCCTTGGAATAGTCCCAAAAGATTTAAATAAATTAAAAGACAAATTGTTTGGTATTGAATGTAATTTTGAAGAATTAAACGGAATTGATTTCAAAAAAGGTTGTTATGTTGGTCAAGAAAATACAGCACGAATTAAATTAAAGAACAAGCTTTCAAAAAGATTATTTCCAATAAATGTAATTAATGGAAAATTGCACGAAGGTGAAAGTATTTATAATAATGAAATTGAAATAGGTAAGGTTTTAATTGATAGCGACTACCCTTTTGCTTTAATTAAATACTTAAACGAAAACTTTGATGAAAAAGCAAATTTTAAAACTAAAGAAGCTTCAATAAATATCAATAAACCGGATTGGATAAAAAACTAATTTTCTTATTTAAATAAATAAACAACCATTAAAATTATTAAAACTATAATAATCCAAATACTGAGGTTTTTAAGAAATTGCTTTAATTTAGAATTTGATTGTAAAAAACTTGGAAAAACTAAAAGCAAAACCCCAACCATAAATATTACTGAAAGTAATTTATCCATCAAAAACTCCTATATAAAATTCATTTTGGTGCGGTCGGAGAGACTCGAACTCTCATGGACTAAGTCCACACGGCCCTCAACCGTGCCTGTCTACCAATTTCAGCACGACCGCGATATGTCCCATAATAAATGAATGACAATCATGATTCAAATTGGTAAAAATCCCCATGGAATTTACACAAGAAGTGCGTAAAGCAACAGATCCTATTTATCAAAAAATTTCTAAGGTTATGCCTGAAATTGAATGGTCAGTGCATGCTCCTTATATTCATAAAATTAATAAATTAAAAAAAGAGAAGAATGCTGTAATTCTTGCTCACAACTATCAAACACCAGAAATTTATCATGGTGTAGCAGATTTTTCTGCAGACTCTTTAGCATTAGCAATTGAGGCCTCAAAAACTTCAGCTGATATTATTTTAATGGCTGGAGTACATTTCATGGCAGAAACTGCAAAATTAATGAGCCCTAATAAAAAAGTTATTCTTCCTGATATGGATGCTGGCTGTTCTTTGTCATCATCTATTACTGGTAAAGATGTTAGACTATTAAAAGAAAAGTACCCAGGTGTTCCTGTTGTATCTTATGTTAATACGTCAGCAGAAGTTAAGGCAGAAACAGACGTTTGTTGTACCTCTGCCAATGCAGTTAAAATAGTTAAATCACTTGGAGTAAAAAGAGTAATATTTTTACCTGATGATTATTTAGCTAAATATGTAGCTTCTCAAACTGATGTTGAAATTATTTCATGGAAAGGAATTTGTATTGTTCATGATCAATTTAATAAAAAAGAAATAGAGGATATTAGAAAAAATAATCCAGGAATTAAAATTATTGCACATCCAGAATGTCCTCCTGATGTTATTGAAGCAAGTGATTTTGCAGGATCAACATCTGGAATGATCAAATATGTAAAAGATAATCAACCAAAAAAAGTAATGATGGTTACTGAGTGCTCAATGAGTGATAATATCCAGATAGAAAATCCAAATGTAGACTTTGTTAAACCATGTAATATGTGCCCTCACATGAAAAAAATTACACTTCCAAAAATATTAGATTGTCTAGAGAACGAAACTGGTGAAATTATTATGGACAAAGAAACAATTGAGAAAGCCAGAATATCTGTAGAAAGAATGGCAGCTATTGGCAGATAATTAAGTGTCAAAAATTAAATTAAGCAAAAGTTTTATAAATGATAGGGTTAAACTTGCACTAGCTGAAGATTTATACCCTGATGGAGATGTAACATCTGATTTATTACAGAATAATAAAATTGTTACAGCTAAAATAATATCTAATCAAAAAGCAATTATTGCTGGTTTAAGTTTTGCAAAACAAGCTTTTGCTAAAGTTGATAATAAAGTTAAAATTTTAATTAAGAAAAAAGATGGTTCCCAAGTAAGCAAAGGTGCTGTAATTGCAATAATAAAAGGGAGAGCAAGCTCAATATTTATAGCTGAAAGAGTTGCCTTAAATTTTTTATCCCATCTATCTGGTATAGCAACTAAGACTAATGAATTTGTTAAACTTGCTGGAAAAAAAACTAAGATTTGCTGTACAAGAAAAACAATTCCAAATTTAAGAGTTATCCAAAAATACGCAGTTAGATTAGGCGGTGGCACAAATCATAGATTTAATTTAAGTGATGAGTTTTTAATAAAAGATAATCATATAGCTAGTAGCAATATTAGAGAATTAGTTTCAATGGCAATTAAAAATAAACGAGGTAAAAAAATTACTGTTGAAGTAGATAATCTCAATCAACTTAAAAAAATAATAGGATTAAAATTTAATACTGTTTTGTTTGATAATATGAGTATTAAAAATTTAAGAGCAGGAGTTAAATTAGCAAAAAAACATTACGAAACAGAAGCTTCAGGAAATATTAGTTTAAAAAGAGTCAAATCTATTGCAGCAACTGGCGTTAATAGAATTTCAGTTGGCAGTATTACTCATAGTGCACCAGCTGTAGATTTAAGTTTAGAGATTTAAAAAGCTTCATTATTTATTACTTCATTATTTCTCATTTTTTCAGCATCTTGTAAAAGCTTTCCTAGAATAGGTATAAGAAACTT
>CACJVG010000014.1 GCA_902596785.1 uncultured Pelagibacteraceae bacterium
ATTATCGATAGTTAATAAAATAATTAATGATCACAATGGAAAAATAGATTTTATACCAATTAAAAATGGTGCAAAAATTAATATAATATTTTTAAAATAAAAATGAGTGAAGAAATCTTAATTGTAGATGATAATGCAGATATTAGAAATATAATTAATGAATTAATTATTGATGCTGGTTATAAAACTAGATTAGCTGCAAATTATAACCAGGCACTTTCTGAAATAGATAAAAAATTACCCGATGTTGCTATTCTTGATGTTAAATTAGATAAGGGCGATAACGATGGTATTGAGCTTCTTTCACACATTAAATCTAAAAATAAAGATACACCTGTTATAATTATTTCTGGACATGCAAATATTGAAATGGCTGTTAAATCTTTGCAGCACGGAGCATTTGAATTTATAGAAAAACCATTTGATCAAGAAAGATTACTTAACTTTGTTAAAAGAGCAGTTGAAAACTTTAATTTAAAAAAACAAAATAAAGAATATGAAAGTAAATTATTTTCATCTTATGAATTAATAGGAAACAGTAAAAATATAGTAAATATAATTGATCAAATTAAAAAAATATCAGTAACTGAAAGTAGAGTATTTATAAGTGGACCTTCAGGTTCAGGAAAAGAATTAATTGCTAGAAAAATCCACAAAGCATCTGCTAGAAGTAAAAATCAATTCATTGTCCTAAATGGTGCTTTACTAGATATCAATAAGTATGAATTAGAATTATTTGGTGAAGAAAAAGAAAATGGCTCTATCTCATACGGTGCGCTGGAAAAAGCTAATAAAGGAACACTTCTAATCGATCAGGTTTCAGAAATACCATTAGACATACAGTCTAAAATACTAAGAGTTTTGACTGATCAAAAATTTAAAAGAGTTAATGGAATTAATGATGTTAGTGTTGATGTAAGATTAATTTGTTCATCAAGTAAAGATTTAAAAAAAGAAATAGAAATTGGAAATTTTAGAGAAGATTTATTTCATAGAATAAATGTTTTTGAGATAAATATTGAACCTCTAAATCAAAGAATTTCAGATATTCCTTTATTAATCAAATATTTTTCAAAAAAAATATCTGAAAATTACAAGATTAGAGAATTAGACATAGATGAAAATAATAGTTACATACTCAATCATAATTGGCACGGTAACGTAAGAGAGTTAAGAAATTTAATTGAGAGAATTGCAATATTACAACCAGACTCAAAAGATAAAATTTCAAATATTATTAAGGAATCTTTAAAAAATTCAAATTTTGATGATCAATTGGCTGAAAATAGCCTTTCTGTGCCATTAAAAGAAGCTAGAGAAAAGTTTGAAAAGGAGTATTTAACTATTCAATTAAAAAAATTTAATGGAAATATTTCAAAAACAGCAAATTTTGTTGGTATGGAAAGAACAGCTTTGCATCGAAAAATTAAAGGTCTAGGAATTAAAGAATTTAATTAAATGAACATTATCATTTGTGGAGCTGGAAGAGTAGGGTTCACTATAGCTAAACAGCTAAGTGAACAAGGTCATTCAATAACCGTTATTGACCCGTCTAGCGAAGATATTCAAAAAATTGATGATGCTTTGGACGTTAAAGCTATAGTAGGAAAAGGTACTTATCCTTCTATATTAGAAAAAGCTAATGCAGCAGAGACTGATATGATCATAGCAGTTACTAGAAATGATGAAATTAATATGCTTATTTGCCAAATAGCTTTTTCAATTTTTAAAATTCCAAAAAAAATAGCAAGAATAAGATCTCAAGATTATCTAAACCCAAAATTTACAAGAGTATATAACAAAGAGAATCTCCCAATAGATGTGATTATTTCACCTGAGATTGAAATTGCTAAATCAATACAAAGAAAACTTGAGGCTCCAGGAGCATTAGATAGTGTCCCATTTGCTGATAATAAAATTAGATTATTAGAAATTTTAATTAACGAAAATTGTAAATTAATTAACATCAAGCTAAATGATTTAACGAAAAAGCATCCTAATTTAGATGCAAATATTATTGGAATAATAAGAGATGAAAAATTTTTAATTCCAAAGAAAAATGATGATGTAAGAAAAAATGATAAAATTTATGTGATAATAAATTCATCACAAATGTCAGATACTTTAGAAGCTTTTGGACATGAAGAAAAAGTGTCTAAAAATATTTTAATTGTGGGTGGAGGCAACATAGGTTTTAACTTGGCTAAAAACATTGAAGAAACTTTGGATGCAGCAAGAGTTAAGATTATTGAAAAAAATAAAGAAAGAGCTGAATTTCTTGCTAGTGAATTAAATAATACTATTGTCATTAATGGTGATGCTTTAGACGAGGAAGTATTAGCAGAAGCAAATTTACAAGAAGCCGAAACAGTTCTTGCTTTAACGAATGATGATGAAGATAATTTGATGGTAAGTGTTCTTGTTGAAAAATTTGCAAAAGATGAAAAAGATGTAAATGACAAAAGAACAATGGCTTTAATTAATAAGCCAAATTATTCTCTGTTACAAAACTCTTTAAAAATTGATGATCTTATAGATCCTCGAATGAATACTGTATCAAGTATTTTAAAACATATTCATAAAGGTACAATTGAAACAGCTTATACAATTATGAACGGTGAATATGAAGTAATTGAAGCTGAAATTATAGAAACGTCAGAACTTATTAATAAAGAATTAAAAAATTCAAACTTACCTGATGAAATAAGGATAGGTGCCATATTAAGAGAAAATAAAGTTATTATACCTCGATCAAATTTTGTTTTTCAAAAAGAGGATAAAGTTGTTTTTTTAGCTAAGAAAGACTCAATTTCAGTAGTAGAGAATATTTTTAGAATTAGTTCTATTTAATTAAATGTCATTTTTTAGAGTCAAATATTTAAGTTTTTTTTTTATAGTAATTTCTTTCTTTTCTTTTTTTAATATTATTTATTCATATTATTTTAATTTATATCTAAACCTAAATACATATTATTTCAGCTTAATTATTTCAGCAGTGATTGGAATAATTTTTTACAAAATTAAAACTGATTCTAAAAAACCCTCAATATTTGAAAAAATACTAACTGTCTTATTGGGATATGTTTTAATGCCTTTGATTTTATCAATACCTTTTTATTTAAGTATTTATAATTTATCTTTTTTAAATTCTTTATTCGAAGCTGTTTCTGGATTTACTTCAACAGGTTTTACTATCTTTGAAAATATTAAACATATTGATCAAGGCTTAATTTTATGGAGATCGTCAATACAATGGATAGGTGGGTTATACTTTTTATATTCTATTATTTTTTTAATTGATATTTATGATGAAAGTTTAAAAAAATCTTTAACTAATTTTTTATCCTTTAATTCTGCTGAGATTTTAAAACAATCAATTAAAATTTTTTTACTATATTCAGGTTTAACTATATCAATTTTTATTATTCTAAACATTTTTGGAATTAGATCATTTAATTCACTGAATTTAGCAATGACTATAATTTCCTCAGGAGGATTTCTACCTGTGAATGAACTTTCATCAATTTTAGTAAATGATTTTCAAATAATTCTATTTTCTCTTTTAATGTTAATTTCTTTTTTTAGCATTTTTTTTACATACAATTTAATTTTTTTAAGAAATAAAAATTTAAATTTTTTCTATGAAGACATTCATTTATTTTTATATTTTATTATTGTTGTTAGTATATTTTTTGTTTTCTTTAGTTACGATGCCAATTTCATATTCAGTTTTTTATCTTTAGTTAGTAGTATTTCAAATATAGGTATTTCACTTGATGTTGATCAAACTAACTTACATTTTATATATATACTACTTGTAATTATTGGTGGCTCCTTTTTTTCTACTAGTTCAGGTTTAAGGTTTTTAAAAATATATTCTTTAACCAAATATTCTATTAATCAAATTCTTTCTTTTAGCAGGCCAAAAAATGTATTTATGAATAAATTAGTTTTTTCTAAAGTTAATTTTGATACGAAAGATATAAATAAATATTTTTTAACGATATTAATTTTTGTTATTTCACTTTTTTCTTTAACCATCTTATTGACCTTATCAAATATTCAATTTGAATATTCTTTCAAACTAGCTGTATTAACCTTAATGAACACGGTTAATTCATCTGCTTATGGTGTTTCTGACTTTGATTTTCAAAATTTACACTTTTTAACCAAATATTTTCTTATATTTTTTATGATAATCGGAAGAGTTGAACTTTTATCTTTATTGTTAATTGCTAAAAAATTTCTTTTTAAAAACTAATTTAGTATTATATATATCATTAAATTTTGCGCCCTTAGCTCAGCTGGATAGAGCATCGGTTTTCTAAACCGAGGGTCGTAGGTTCGAATCCTTCAGGGCGCGCCATTTCTTACTTTTTTAACAAGTTGCGATTTAATATTTAGCTTGACGTAATTTTAGATTGCATTTGATTTTTTTATTATTTTTCCTTGAAGAGTGATTTCTTACATGCTTAAATTACAAATATTCAAAAGTAATTTTGAATTATTTGTTAACAAATAAAAATAACATAAAGGAAGAATAATGTTTAAATACTTAAAACAATTAACTTCTTTAGTTGCTATGGTTGCAGTGTTGTTTACTTTTACAACAGAAACTATGGCTGCTAAAAAATCTAAAACACTTAAAAACACTCAAAAGAAGGGTTTTGTAAGATGTGGAGTATCTCAAGGTCTTCCAGGATTTTCTAATGCTGATGCAGCAGGAAATTGGACTGGTATTGATGTTGATGTATGTAGAGCGGTAGCTGCTGCAGTACTAGGTGATGCAAACAAAGTTAAGTTTACACCACTAAGTGCTAAAGAAAGATTTACAGCTTTAACTTCTGGTGAGATTGATATCTTATCAAGAAACACAACTTGGACTCTTTCTAGAGATGCTGATATCGGACTTACTTTCGTTGGTGTAAACTTCTACGATGGTCAAGGTTTCATGGTTAGAAAAAGTTCTGGTATTACTTCAACAAGCCAATTCAAAGATGGTATCTCAGCTTGTACAAATATTGGTACAACAACTGAGTTAAACATGAGAGACTTCTTTAACTCTAAAGGAATTTCTTATGAACCAGTTGCTTTCGAAAAAGCTGATGAAGTCGTAGCTGCTTATGATGCTGGTAGATGTGATACTTACACTACTGATAAATCAGGTTTAGCTGCACAAAGAACTAAAATGTCTAACCCAGATGATCACATTGTATTACCTGAAACTGTTTCTAAAGAACCTTTAGGACCAGTTGTAAGACAAGGTGACTCTGTTTGGGAAGATATCGTTAGATGGTCTTTAAATGCTATGATCGAAGCAGAGGAGTATGGAATTACTTCTGCAAATGCAGACTCAATGAAAACTTCAGACAACCCAGCTGTAAAAAGATTAGTTGGTGCTGAAGGTGAATTAGGTGCTGCTTTTGGTCTAGATAATGAGTGGAGCTTAAGAATTATTAAGCAAGTTGGTAACTATGGTGAAAGCTACAAAAGAAATATAGCTGACACTGGAATTTTACCTGACAGAGGTCCAAATGAATTATGGACTAAAGGTGGAATTCTTTACGTACCACCTGCAAGATAATTGCATATTTAACTAATTAAAAAGGGCTAGATTTTTCTAGCCCTTTTTTTTATAAGCGATCAAATGGATCTGAAATTACAAAAAATCATTCCCCAATTAATTACCGTTTTAGTTGTAGTATTAGTTTTTGGATTTTTTACATACAATGCTCAAATCAATATGGAGAATAGAGGTATTGATTTTGGATATGGGTTCCTTTCTCAAGAATCATCATTTGATGTACAGTTTTCACTTATAGAATACGATGGATCCCATTCTTATTTTCGAGCTTATTTAGTTGGTTTACTCAATACTATTTTAGTTTCTGTAATTGGAATTATTTTTGCAACAATTTTAGGAGTTATAGTTGGAGTAGCAAGACTTTCTCCAAATTATTTAATAAATCAATTTGCTGCTTTCTATGTAGAATTTTTTAGAAACATCCCATTACTATTACAAATATTTTTTTGGTATTTTGCTGCCTTAAGAGCTTTACCTCTGCCACAAGATGCAGATGCAATGTTGGGTGTTTTTTTCTTAACTATTAAAGGTTTATATGTTCCAGCTTTCATCTGGGAAAATCTTAATGTTTTCTTATACTCAATAATTGCAGCAATAATTGCTATAGTTGTAATAAGAATTCATGCAAGAAAAGTTCAAGAAACACAAGGTAAACAATTACCAGTTTTTTGGATATCAGTAGGATTAATTTTTATTTTGCCTTTATTAAGTTTTTTAATAGGTGGTGTAAGTTTATCTTTTGAAATACCTAAATTAAAGCAATTAGCAACAACATCTTTTATTTACGAAGGTGGCTTAAGTTTACCTCCTGAACTAATAGCTTTAACTTTATCATTGGCATTATATACAGCAACTTTCATCGCTGAATGTGTTAGAGCAGGAATACAAGGCGTAGGTAAAGGTCAAAAAGAAGCTGCTGCATCGATTGGGTTAAATCCTAATCAAGTCTTAAAATTAGTAGTAATGCCACAAGCATTAAGAATTATTATTCCACCAACAACTAACCAATATTTAAATTTAACTAAGAATTCTTCATTAGCTGCCGCTATAGCTTATCCTGATTTAGTATTAGTTTTTGCTGGTACAGCGCTCATGCAAACTGGTAAAGCAATTGAAATAGTTTCAATAACAATGCTTACTTATTTAAGCTTAAGTATTTCAATTTCAATTCTTATGAATTGGTATAATAAAAAAATTGCTATTAAGGAAAAATAAATGTCAAAAATTAATTTTTTAAAACCAGATAAGGAAAATTTAAATACCTTTTTGTATTTGGGTTCATTTTTATTTGTTATAAGTGTTATTGATGTTTTTCTTAATTCATTCTTTAGTTTAAATATCACTGGATTTTTACCCACATCTTTAAGCTTTTTAATTCCAATTGTATTAGGATTTGTTGGACTGTATTTTATAAGAATTGAACACAGTGGTTATAAGTTTCTAGATCAAGTAAATAAAAATATTAATACAAACAATTTTAATGCAGTTTTATCTTTATTAATTATTTTTATAATTATTAAAGCAACACCACCAATATTAAGTTGGTTTGTAGTTGATGCAAGTTTTGCAGGAGATAGTAAAGATGTCTGTTCAGGCACTGGAGCTTGTTGGACCTATATTAAAGTTTGGTTTAGAAGATTTATGTATGGAATGTATCCTAATGCTGAGCAATGGAGAATAAATTTATCCTTCATAGCGTTAGCTCTTTTAGGTTCAGTAGGATATTTTGCGACTGAGAAATTTAAAAAATACTTAACTCTTTATTATGTTGTAATTTATCCGTTTATAGCATTTCTATTTATTTTCTTTTTCATATCAGGTGGCCCAGTATTTTTTGACTTTTCTTATGGAATAATTGCAGCAGTTATTTCAATAATTGTTGGTTTTTTTATCCCAGGTAGATTTAAATTTTATTATTTTATATTTGTACCAATCACTCTTTATATTGCTTTAAAATATTTCATTTTTTACGAGGAATTAATTGAGTTAGGAAAACTTGATGGATTAAATTGGGTTGAAACTGGAGCTTGGGGTGGATTGTCACTTACATTTATAATTTCATTTTTCTGTTTAATTTTCTGTTTTCCTATTGGAATGGCTTTTGCATTAGGTAGAAGATCTGATTTTCCTTTAATAAGGTACATATCAATCGGATTTATAGAGTTTTGGAGAGGTGTTCCTTTAATTACAGTGTTGTTCATGTCAGCTGTGATGTTTCCAATGTTTTTACCTGAAGATTTTTTTATTGATAAATTAGTTAGAGCAATAATAGCAATTTCTTTATTTGAAGCTGCATATGTTGCAGAAGTTATTAGAGGTGGTTTACAAGCATTGCCACGTGGTCAATATGAGGCTGCAAAATCACTTGGAATGGGATATTGGAAAATGCATATTTTTGTAATTCTTCCCCAAGCTTTAAAGTTAGTAATACCTGGCATTGCTAATACATTTTTGGCTTTAGTTAAAGATACTCCTCTAATTTTTGTAGTTGGCTTACTTGAAATAGTAGGAATGTTAAATTTAGCAAAAACTAATCCAGAGTGGTTAGGTTTTGCTATGGAAGGCTATGTTTTTGCTGCAATAATTTTCTGGATTATTTGTTATGCAATGAGTAAGTATAGCTATAATCTTGAACAGAAATATAAAACAGAGCGATAAACTATGTCTGACAGTATTATTCAAATAAAAAATGTAAATAAATGGTTTGGGGATTTTCAAGTTTTAAAAGATATTAATTTAGAAGTTAAACCAAAAGAGAAAATCGTTGTTTGTGGTCCATCAGGATCAGGTAAATCTACATTAATTAGATGTATCAATAGATTAGAAGAACATCAGCAAGGCGATATTATTGTTGATGGAAATACTCTTACTGAAGACACAAAAAATATCGAACAAATTAGAGCAGAAGTTGGAATGGTATTCCAACAGTTTAATTTATTCCCTCATTTATCTATTGTAGATAATTGTACACTTGCACCAATTTGGGTAAAAAAAATGCCAAAAAAAGAAGCTGAAGAATTAGCTTTAAAACATTTAGAAAGAGTTCAAATTCTTGATCAAGCACAAAAATTTCCTGGACAATTATCTGGAGGTCAACAACAAAGGGTTGCTATAGCTAGAGCTCTTTGCATGGAACCTAAAATTATGTTGTTTGACGAACCTACATCAGCCCTGGATCCTGAAATGATTAAGGAAGTTCTAGATGTAATGGTAAATCTAGCAAACCAAGGTATGACAATGATAGTTGTTACTCATGAAATGGGATTTGCTAAAGAAGTAGCAGATAAAATGATCTTTATGGATGAAGGAATGATAGTAGAAAAAGCAGATACTAAAGAGTTTTTCGCTAATCCAAAGAGCGATAGAACAAAGCTGTTTTTAAGTCAAATTCTATAAAAATATATAATTTTGAAGCAATAAATTTAGATTAAATCAATCGAAATATGTTCATTTTGCATTCAACTAATGCTTGACAGTATTTTAATTATTTTAAATTTCTTACAAAAAAAAATAAATTTTTCTATTGCAGTAACATTAATAAATAGGTTGAATAGTATTTATAAAATTTAATTAAGAGGGGTCTTAATGGAAGATAATTTCAATAAACACTTAGGCAACAAGCTTAAGCTAAGAAGATTAGCTTTAGGTTTAACACAGACTAAAGTAGCAAAAGCAATTAATGTAACATTTCAACAAATCCAAAAATACGAAAAAGGAACTAACGGTGTAAGCTCAATAAGATTACTTCAGCTTGCAAATTATTTAAAAGTGCCGATTAATTATTTCTTTGAAGATTTTTCAGAATATTTAGTGAATTTAGAAAAATCACAAGAAGGTCACATGAATGTTAATTATAATTTTTTAGTAAAATTATATTCAGAACTAAATGCTGATCAAAAATTAAAATTTAATAAATCTTTACAAATTTCAGGTTCAGGAATTGCAAAAGCAGTTTAATTAAATTTTAATTAAGACCCTAGATTTTTATTTAAGAAATATTCTATTTTATAATTTTGAATTTTTGGCTCCTCGGGCAGGACTCGAACCTGCGACCAATTGATTAACAGTCAACTGCTCTACCAACTGAGCTACCGAGGAATGTAAAAAAGCCAACTTACTTTTTTTTATAACTAAAACAAGATTTTTTTTGGAGGCAACGCCCGGAATCGAACCGGGATACAAGGATTTGCAATCCTCTGCGTAACCATTCCGCCACGTTGCCATCTTATTTTTAGCTAATAGCTACAGATGCCTTTTTATATTAAATTTTTTCTATTAGTCTATTAAATAACGATCCAAATTGATTATTGTTAATTTAGATTATTAAATTATAAACTTTAACATCAATGAGTAGCGATAAATATATACATTCTGATGTAGAAAATAGAATTTATTCTTATTGGGAAAAAAATGGTCTTTTTAAACCTAAAGAAAATTCAAAAAAATTCTCAATTGTTATACCGCCGCCAAATGTAACAGGCAGTTTACATATGGGACATGCGCTTAACAATTCTATTCAAGATTTATTAGTTCGTTATCACAGAATGAATAATTTTGAAACTTTGTGGCAACCGGGTACAGACCATGCTGGAATTGCTACACAAGCATTAGTAGAGAAAAAATTGACCTCTGAAAAAATTGATAAAAATGCAATTGGTAGAGAAAAATTCATTGAAAAAGTTTGGGAGTGGAAAGAACAATATGGAGACATAATTATTAATCAATTAAAAAAACTTGGTTGTTCTTGTGACTGGTCGAGAAATGCCTTTACCATGGATGAGAATTTATCTAAATCAGTAATTAAGGTTTTTGTAGATCTTTATAACAAAGGTCTAATTTACAAAGACAAAAAATTAGTCAATTGGGACACAGTTTTAAAAACAGCTATTTCAGACCTAGAAGTAGATCAAAGAGAGGTAAATTCTAAAATTTATTACATCAGATATCCAATAGATGGGACTGAAGAATTTATTACAATTGCAACAACAAGACCTGAAACCATGCTTGGTGATACAGCTATAGCTGTAAATCCAAAAGATGAACGATTTAAATCCTTTGTTGGAAAAACAGTTACCATTCCAATTGTTGGAAGAAAAATAAAAATTATCGAGGATGACTATGCAGATCCTGAGCAAGGAACAGGTGCATTAAAAATTACACCAGCGCATGATTTTAATGATTATGATGTTGGTCAAAGAAACAATCTTGAAATAATTAATATTTTTACAGAAGCAGGTAAAATAAATGAAAACGCTCCAGAACATTACATAGGTCTTGATAGATTTGAAGCTAGAAAAAGAATTTTAAAAGAACTTAAAGAAAAAGATTTTTTTGTAAAAGAAGAAAATATTAAAAACAAAGTTCCTTATGGAGATAGATCTAATTCTATAATTGAACCTTTTTTAACAGAACAGTGGTTTGCAGATGCTGGTAAATTATCAGTTAAAGCTAAAGAAGTTGTAAATTCAAAGAGGACAAATTTCTTTCCTGAAAATTGGTCAAAAACTTATTTCCAATGGATGAATAATATTGAACCATGGTGTATTTCAAGACAGCTTTGGTGGGGTCATCAAATACCTGCTTGGTATGGTCCTGATAAAAAAATTTTTGTTGCTGAAAATGAAGATGATGCAAAACAACAAGCCAAAAAACACTATAGTAAAGATGTTGAATTAAATCGTGATCCAGATGTTTTAGATACTTGGTTCTCATCAGGATTATGGCCTTTTGCAACACTTGGTTGGCCGGATGATAATAAATATGTTGATAAATTTTACCCAACGTCAGTTTTAGTTACAGGTTTTGACATTATATTTTTCTGGGTTGCTAGAATGATTATGTTTGGTACAGAGTTTTTGAATAAAGAACCATTTAAAGATATTTATGTTCATGCATTAGTTAGAGATGAGAAGGGACAGAAGATGTCTAAATCGAAAGGAAATGTAATTGATCCTTTAGATTTAATTGAAAAATATAGCGCAGATGCTTTAAGATTTACTTTGTTATCAATGGCATCACCAGGCACAGATGTAAAGCTTTCCGAGGATAGAGTAAAAGGTTACAGAAATTTTTTAAATAAATTATGGAATGCAAATAATTTTTTAATCACTAATGAATGTGATTTTAAAGATATAGATAAAGTTCCTAATTTAAATGTAAATATTAACAAATGGATTTATTCAGAACTTGTTGAAACTAAAAATAAGATAGAAAAAAACCTTGAAGACTATAGATTTGATGAAGCGGCTAAAAATGCTTATCAATTTGCATGGCATTCTTATTGCGATTGGTATTTAGAACTGTCTAAAACAATACTATTTTCAGACGATGAAAAAGCTAAAGCAGAGGTTAAAAAAGTATCATCTTTTGTATTCAAACAAATTTTGATTTTGTTACATCCTTTTATTCCTTTTGTTACTGAAGAAATTTGGCTTAAAAATAAATTTGATAATGACGGTAGTGATTATTTGATGCTTAAAAATTGGTTTTCGGGAGAAATAAATAAGGATAGCAGCACTGAACAGGTTGAAAATATCATTAATATTATTTCAGAGATTAGATCATTTAAAAACGAGCTAAATGTGAGCCCAGGCTCATTTATTGATGTATCAATAAGCAATATTAATAAAAATCAAAAAGACTTTATTAATACAAATGAAATTATTCTAAAAAAACTAGGAAGAATAAACAGCATATTAGATAAAGATTTAGATAAACCAGCTGCGACAATGGTTGTTTCTGGGGATCTGTTTAAGATTTATTTTGATAAAGATGTTGATTTAAAATTAATTAAAGAAAATTTAACAAATAAACAAAGTAGATTGGAGCAAGAGATGAATAAAATATCTCAAAGACTGGAGAACAAGAGTTTTGTTGACCGTGCTCCAAAAGAGATTGTTGAACAAGAAAAAAATAATTATAATAATTTAAAGAATGATATTGAGAAAATATCAGTAACAATAAAGGGTATATAATGGCTAAATTCAATAAAAAGAAACTTCCAAGCAGACATACATCATTAGGTGCAGATAGAGCTCCGCATAGATCGTTTTATTATGCTATGGGGGAAACTGAGAAAGATGTAGCAAAACCCTTTGTTGGCGTAGTTTCCACATGGAATGAGGCAGCTCCTTGTAACATTGCGCTAATGCGACAAGCTCAATCAGTTAAAAAAGGAGTTAGAGCAAATGGTGGAACTCCAAGAGAATTTTGTACAATTACCGTAACAGACGGTATTGCAATGGGTCATGAAGGAATGAAGTCATCATTGATATCTAGAGAAGTAATAGCTGACTCAGCTGAACTTACAGTTAGAGGTCATTGTTATGATGCATTAGTAGGGATTGCAGGATGTGATAAATCTTTACCAGGTCTAATGATGTCTATGGTTAGATTAAATGTACCAAGTGTATTTATATATGGTGGATCAATTCTTCCAGGGAGATACAAAGGAAAAGACGTAACAGTAGTAGATGTATTTGAAGCAGTTGGAAAACATTCTTCAGGTCAAATGTCAGCTGCAGAGCTTAGAAAATTAGAATTAGTTGCTTGTCCAAGCGCAGGTGCATGTGGTGGACAATTTACAGCAAATACAATGGCATGCGTATCAGAAGCTATTGGGTTAGCTTTACCTTATTCAGCAGGAACACCAGCTCCATATGAAGAAAGAGATAAGTACGCAAAAGCTAGTGGTAAAATGGTTATGAACCTTTTGAAAAAAGGGATTAAACCAAGAGACATTGTAACTAAGAAAGCTTTAGAAAATGCTGCAACAGTAGTTGCTGCTACTGGTGGTTCTACAAATGCAGGATTACATTTACCAGCTATTGCAAATGAAGCAGGAATTAAATTTGATTTAATGGATGTTGCTAAAATTTTTAAAAGAACACCTTATCTTGCAGATTTAAAACCAGGTGGAAAATATGTTGCAAAAGATATGTGGTTAGCAGGTGGTGTTCCAATGTTATTAAAAACTTTATATGAAGGTGGATATATTCATGGTGACTGCATGACGGTTACAGGAAAAACAATGAAGGAAAACTTGAAAGGAATTAAATTTAATCCAAAACAAAAAGTAATGAGATCTTATAAAAATCCATTATCACCAACTGGTGGTGTTGTTGGATTAAAAGGAAATTTAGCTCCAGAAGGCGCAATTGTTAAAGTTGCTGGACTAAAAAAATTACAATTTACTGGAAAAGCAAGATGCTTTGATAATGAAGAAAGTGCAATGAAAGCTGTTCAAAGTAGAAAGTATAATGATGGTGATGTAATTATAATTAGATACGAAGGACCAGTCGGAGGTCCTGGTATGAGAGAAATGTTATCGACAACAGGTGCAATCTACGGACAGGGAAAAGGGGAGAAAGTTGCCCTTATTACTGATGGTAGGTTCTCTGGGGCTACAAGAGGCTTTTGTGTCGGTCACGTGGGCCCTGAGGCCGCTCTAGGGGGTCCTATAGGCCTTTTACGTACAGGAGATATCATTGATATCGATGCCAAAAAAGGAACTATCAATGTAAGACTTTCTAAAAAAGAAATGGCTGCAAGAAAAAGAAAATGGAAGGCTAGAAAATCAGATTTTGGATCAGGTACTTTATGGAAATATGCACAAACAGTTGGACCTGCGTATTTAGGTGCACCAACACATCCAGGTAAGAAAAAAGAAGTTAAGGATTATTCAGAGATTTAATGAAAATTCGTCCAGTTATTTTATGTGGAGGTGCTGGAACTCGACTTTGGCCAAATTCTAAAAATCATCAAGCAAAACAGTTTATTGATTTTGGGAATTGGACTTTGCTAGGAAAAACACTTGAGAGAACAAAAGCATCAATTTACGACTCTCCAATCATTAGCACTAATAAGAAATACTTAAGCAAAGTAAAACAGCATTTAAGAAAAAACAAAATAAACAAATATAAAATTGTTGTAGAGCCAGCTAAAAGAAACACAGCACCAGCTATATTAAGTACAGCTTTAATTAAAGATATTCCAGATAATCAGCCCTTAATGTTTTTTACAGCAGACCATATGATTGAAAAAATGAGTATTTTTAATAAGGCAATAAATAAAAACAAATCAAACCTTAATAAAGAAAATATATTTGTTTTTGGTATTAAACCTAAATCTCCAACGAGTGATTATGGTTATTTTTTAACCAAAAAGATTAAAGGAAATATTAATAAAGTAACAAGATTTATTGAAAAACCAAAAGAAGCTAAGGCCAAACAAATTATAAAGAATAAAGGCTATTGGAATTCTGGAATGTTTTATCTTCGAAAAGATTCCATTATTAATAACTTTAAAAAATATCAGCCTAAAACTTATAGAAATTGTTTAAATGCAGTTAATAAAGCAAAATATAAAGCTAATACTTATTACTTAAATAAAGCGTCATTTATAAAAGCGACTGCTAAATCTTTTGATTATGCAATTTTAGAAAAGACCAAACAAATTAACGCTATCAAACTAGATATTCCCTGGTCAGATCTTGGTAGTTGGAAAGAAATTTTGAAGATGTATGACAAAAATAAAAATAAATATATTAAGAAAAAAAATGTGTATTACCGTCCATGGGGTAGGTATACCAATCTATTTGAGGGCAAAGAGTTTCTAATCAAAGAGTTATATGTAAAACCAAAAGGTATTTTGAGTTTACAAAAACACCATCATCGAGCTGAACATTGGTTAGTTACACAAGGTAATGCTAAAATAACACTTAATAAGGATATTATAATTAAAAAACCAGGTGAACATATATTCATTCCATTAGAAGTAATTCACAGGGTTCAAAATTCAGGAAAAAAACCTGTTAAAATTGTCGAAGCTCAAGTTGGCTCAATTTTGAAGGAAAGTGATATTGTAAGATATCAAGATGTATATGGTAGAGTGAAGTAATGGAGTTATTAACAATAATTTTATTAGTAATAATTGCTCTTCTTACTTATCTATTATTAAAAAAAGAAAAAGTATTAGGTATTAAAACTGAAACTAAAGATAATAATGATCAAATTAAAGTTGTAGAAAATAAAGACTATAGAAAAAATATTTATGATTTATTAAATTATATTCCTGAAGGAATAATAATTTTAGATAAAGGTAAAAAAATTCTTTTTAGCAACAACTCTGCTAATAAATTATTTCAGATAAAACTAGAAGAGAATATAAGCGGCTTTTTAAGAAACCCTGATCTATTAAGTTCTATTGATAAATCATTCGAGGGTAGCAATATTTCAGATCTTGAAATTGAAATTAGAAATCAAGCTGTTCAAAGATTAAATATAACAATTTACCTTGATCAGAATAATCTATTTTTTGATGAAGTATGCAGCGTCTTATTCATAAGGGATTTAACTGAATTCCATAAATTCCAACAATTAAAATCTGATTTTGTGGCTAACGTGTCACATGAACTAAGAACACCTCTACAATCCATTAAAATGGGACTTGAAACATTTGAAAATAATTCAGATTTAAAAAAGAATTCTGAGGTAAATAATTTACTTCCTGTAATGAGCTCTCAATCTGAAAGAATGGAAAATTTAATCAGAGACTTATTGTCATTATCTAAAATTGAATTACAGGAACATATACGACCAACGCATGAAATAGATCTTATAGAACTGATTGATTATGTTATTAAAACTTACGAAAAAATAATTAGTAAAAATAATATTAGTATTAAATTTAATAAAACTGATAATTTTAAAATAATTGGTGATAGAGATAAATTAATAGAAATTTTTACTAATCTTATAGATAATTCAATCAAATACAGTGATAAAAATAAAGAAATTACAATCACTGCTAAAAAAGATGGTGAGTATAATACTGTTTCAGTAGCAGATCAGGGAATAGGTATTCCAAAAGAGTCTATACATAGAATCACTGAAAGATTTTTTACTGTTGATCCAAGCAAAAGCCGAAGTGTAGGTGGTACAGGTCTTGGTTTAGCCATTGTAAAACATTTAGTCTCACAACATAGAGCAGAGATGGATATTAATAGTGTTGAAAATGAAGGAACCAAAATAGATATCAAATTTAATTCTTTGTAATTCAACTAAAAAGTTAGTCATTGTAACAAAAGTTTAACCTTCCTTTAATAAAGTATTAAAGAATCAGAATTATTTAGTTTTGCATTATGAATTTAACAAGGAGAAATATGAATAAATTAACAAGTATATTTATAAGCTTTCTTTTAGTAATTGGTTTTACGACATCAAGTTACTCAAGAGATCAAATCAAAATAGTGGGATCATCAACTGTTTACCCTTATGCAACAGTGGTTGCAGAAAAGTTTGGTAAAAGTGGAAAATTCAAAACACCAGTTATTGAAAGTACAGGAACTGGTGGTGGAATGAAATTATTCTGTGCTGGAGTTGGTGCTAATCATCCAGATATTACTAATGCTTCAAGAGCAATTAAACCTAAGGAAAAAACTTTATGTGAAAAAAATGGAGTTTCCGAAATCATTGAAATTGTAGTAGGCAATGATGGAATTTCATTTGCACATGCTGTTAGTGCTCCAGATGCAGATTTTACAAAAGAGCAATTGTGGAGAGCTTTAGCTGCTAAAGTTGATGTTGATGGCAAACTTATTGAAAATCCATACAAAAAATGGAGTGACATAGATGCAAGTCTTCCAAATAAAAAAATTGAAATTTTAGTTGCTCCTCCAACTTCTGGTACTAGAGATGCATGGAATTCTCTTGTAATGGTTAAAGGATGTACAAAAACTGCTAAATCTTTATTTGGTGATAAAGCTAAAAAAGAATGTGCTAAAATTAGAGAAGACGGTTACGCTGTAGAAGCAGGTGAAAATGATACTTTAATTGTACAAAAACTTACATCTAACCCTGATGCTTTTGGTTTTTTTGGTTATAGTTATCTAGTTGCTAATAAAGATAAGGTTAAAGCATCCTCTGTTGAAGGAGTTCAACCATCTTTAGAAGGTATTCAAGATTACTCTTATCCGATAGCAAGACCTTTGTTTTTTTATGTTAAAAAGGCTCACATAGGTGTAATTCCTGGTATTCAGGAATTTTTAAAAGAGTTCACTTCTAAAAAAGCTATGAGTAACAGAGGTTACTTAGCGAAAATAGGATTAGTCCCTTTAGCATCTGAAGAATACCAAATTACAAGAACAGCTGCTTTAGATTTAAACACAATAAGTATCAAATAAATTTAAACTTATCCCCGATAAAAGGCCAGTAAATACTGGCCTTTTATTTAATTTCAATTTCTGAGTTAGTTTGTAACAAAAATGTAACATTTAAAAGTTATAGAAACCTCGAATGAACTTCGTTCTAATATTTTTAATAACAATATTTTCTCTATCATTATTTTTTTATGGAAGGTCAAAAACTAAAAGTATTGCAATCGAAAAAAATATTAAATTAAATGCATTACCTAAATTTTATGGATATTACCTTGTTTTATGGTGTTCAATTCCTTCTCTAGTTTTTTTATTAATATGGTCATTATTTGAGCCTGTAATAATTAAATCAATAATAATTGAAACTGCAGCAAATCAAGGAGCTATTTTTAATGACAAAAATGAAGCTAATTTAATTTATGAAAAAATTAAAGCTATTCATTTGGGAACTTATTTTGGTGATATTGACAGTATTTTAAGAGAAAGCGCACTTGCTTATGCAAAATTTATTAATCTTTTTACAAATTCAAAAGTTGTACTAATTTTTGCTATAGTAATAGTATCGGTAATTTATTCCTTAAAAAAAATTAACAAAAATAATAAAGCTAGAGATGATGTAGAAATCATATTAAAAGGCTTATTGTTTGTATCATCTCTTATTGCAATTTTAACAACACTAGGAATAATTTTTTCATTATTATTTGAAAGTATTAAATTTTTTTCTGTAATTAATATTTTTGATTATTTATTTGGAACAAATTGGAGCCCACAAAGAGCTTTCGTAAGAGATGCCTCTTCAATTACTGCAGCAGAATTTGAAGAATTAAAGGATGCTTTTGGTTTTATTCCTTTAATTGCTGGAACAACTTTTATTGCATTCATAGCAATGTTAGTTGCAGTTCCAATTGGACTTTTTTCAGGAATTTATATGGCAGAATACGCCTCATTAAAAATTAGAAGGATTTCAAAACCAATAATCGAAATTTTAGCAGGTATACCAACTGTTGTTTATGGTTTTTTTGCAGCTTTAACAGTTGGACCTTTTTTTAGACAAATTGGAGAAAATTTTGGTTTAACAGTTTCATCAGAAAGTGCTTTGGCAGCAGGATTGATAATGGGTATAATGATCATACCGTATGTCTCATCCTTATCAGATGATGTAATTAATTCTGTCCCTCAATCACTTAGAGATGGTTCATATGCAATTGGTGCTACAAAATCTGAAACCATTAAAAAAGTAGTTATACCTGCGGCTTTACCGGGAATAATAGGTTCTATTCTTTTAGCAGTCTCAAGGGCAATAGGTGAAACTATGATCGTTGTGATGGCTGCGGGTTTAGCTGCAAACCTTACTATAAATCCTCTTGAATCAACCACAACAATCACAACTCAAATAGTTATGATTTTAGTTGGTGACCAAGAGTTTGATAGCCCTAAAACACAATCTGCATTTGCTCTAGGGTTAACATTATTTATTGCAACCTTAATTTTGAATTACATTGCTCAAAGAGCTGTTAAAAAATATCGAGAAAAGTATGACTAAAGAACAAAGATTAAAGAAAAGACATAATGCAGAAAAAAGATTTAGGTTTTATGGTCTAGCATCAATTTTTTTCGCTTTGTTATTTGTTTTGATTTTAGTGCATAACATTTTTTCTAAAGGTAGTTCTGCATTTATGAAAACTGCAATAAATGTTGAGGTTTTCTATGATAAAGATCTTCTTGAATTGGAACCTGGGGCATCCGAAGAAGAAATATTAGAGGCTGACTTTTTTGATATTACGATAGAAAGTTTGCTAAAGGTATATCCAGCAAAAAACATGGATGAAGAAGATGCGCTTATAGAACTTTTTACAACTGATGCTGAAATTGAAATAAAAAAAGCTTTTTTAAATAATAAAAATTTAATCGGTAAAAAAATTAATTTAGAAATCACGGCCTCAGATGACATTGATCAATTACATAAGGGGAATTATCCAAGAGATTTACCTGAAGACAGAAGAAGAATTTCCAATTTCCAGTTAGAAATTTACGATGTCTTAGTAGAAAATAAAACAATCACTAAAAATTTTAATAATTACTTTTTTAAAAATGGAGACTCAAGAGATCCAGAAATAGCTGGGATAGGCGGTGCTCTTGTAGGTTCTTTTTATAGTATTTTAATTTGTTTATTATTGGCATTTCCAGTAGCAGTATTAGCTTCGATCTACCTAGAGGAATTTGCACCTAAAAATAAAATCACTGATTTCATAGAAATAAATATTAATAACTTGGCTGCTGTACCTTCAATTGTTTATGGTTTATTGGCTCTTCAAATACTTCTAGCTACAATTCAATTACCAAGATCTACTCCTCTGGTAGCCGGTATTACTTTGGCGCTTATGACTTTACCTAGAATAATAATTCCTTGTAGGGCTTCTTTGAAGGCGGTACCGCCATCAATAAGAGAAGGTGCGTTAGCAGTAGGTGCATCAAAATTTCAATCTGTATTTCATCATGTAGTTCCTTTAGCTTTACCTGGTACTTTGTCAGGAACTATTATTGGATTAGCACAAGCATTAGGAGAAACAGCTCCATTAATTTTGATAGGAATGGTAGCTTTTGTTGTTGATATTCCGTCAACACCAATTGATCCTTCTTCATCTTTACCCGTACAAGTCTATTTATGGTCAGAATCTGCTGAGAGAGGGTTTGTTGAAAAAACATCAGCCACTATTATGATGTTATTAAGTTTTTTGATTGTAATGAATTTTTTAGCAGTATACTTAAGACAAAAATTTGAGAAAAGATGGAACTAATGAATAATGTAAAAATAAAATCTAAAAATCTAAATGTCTATTATGGAGAAAAACAAGCTTTGTTTAATGTAAATTTAGATTTAAACGAAAAAGAAGTTACTGCTTTAATTGGACCATCTGGATGTGGAAAATCTACTTTCATCAGATGTATTAACCGAATGAACGATGTAATTGATATTTGTAAAGTATCTGGAAACATTGAAATAGATGGCGTTGAAATCAATGATAAAAATTTAGATGTAGTATCTTTAAGAGAGAGAGTGGGGATGGTTTTTCAAAAACCAAATCCATTTCCAAAAAGTATATATGATAATATTTCTTATGGTCCAAAAATTCATGGAAAAGGTGAAACTAAAAGTGAATTAGATGAAATCGTGGAAAATAGTTTAAAGAAAGCTGCATTATGGGAAGAAGTTAAAGATAGACTTGATGAGCCAGGTACAGGCTTATCAGGAGGTCAACAACAACGTCTTTGTATTGCAAGAGCAATTTCTGTAAATCCTGAGGTTATATTGATGGATGAACCTTGTTCAGCTTTAGATCCAATAGCAACAGCAAAAATTGAGGAATTAATAGATGAGCTTAAAAAAACCTACACTATAGTAATTGTAACTCATTCAATGGCACAAGCAGTTAGAGTTTCGCAGAAAACAGGGTTTTTTCACCTAGGTAAATTAATCGAAGTAGGCAAAACAGAGAAAATTTTTAAAAATCCTGACAATAAAATGACACAAGACTATATTACAGGTAGATTTGGATAAATTATGAGTAATGAACATACAGTAAAATCTTATGAAGAAGAATTGAGATACTTAATAGATTCTGTCATAAAAATGGGAAGTTTAACAGAGTCTCAATTGGTCGATTCTATGGATGCCGTTATCAAAGTAGATAAAGATTCTATTGATAAAATTATTAAAAGTGATGATGAAATTAATAAATTTAGATCTAAAATTGATACGCAAATAATGACTTTGTTGGTGAAGAGAGCACCAATGGCAATTGATTTAAGAGAAACAATTAGTTCATTAAAAATATCTCAAGATTTGGAAAGAATTGGAGATTTATCTAAAAGTAATGCAAAAAAAGTTAAGCCACTTCCATTAGATTTACCTGAGGAACTTTTAGGTAATTTAAAAAGACTAGGTGATTTAGTTATAAAGCAGTTAAATGATGTACTCGATAGTTATGTAAATAAAAATTATGATAAAGCAAAAGAAGTATGGGAAAAAGACGAGCAAGTAGATGACCTTACTTATATTGCTATGGAAAGTGTAATTGATTTTCTCTCTAAAGATAAAAAGAATTTAGACTTTTCAACACATTTAATTTTCGCAACAAAAAATCTTGAAAGAGCTGGAGATCATATAACAAATATTGCTGAGTCAATTTGTTATTTAATTAAAGGCGAGTATCTAAAAGGAAGCAGACCAAAAGGTAAAGTTATTCAGCAATAAAATGAATGGCAAAATATTTATTATTGAGGACGAACCTTCAATAATTCAATTAGTTCAACATAATTTAGAAAAAAATGGTTTTTTAGTTTCATCGTCATTGAATGGCAATGATGGTTTAAAGGAATTAAAAAAATTTCAGCCAGATTTACTTTTATTAGATTGGATGCTGCCTGATCTCTCCGGTATTGAAATTTGTAAAAATATTAGAAAAGACAATAGTATCAAAAATTTACCTGTAATTATGTTAACCGCTAAAGGCGAAGAGGAAGATAAAATAAAAGGTTTAGATAGTGGTGTTGATGATTATTTAACTAAACCATTTAGTTTTAATGAGCTTATGGCAAGAATTAAAGCTGTTTTAAGAAGATCTAACCCTAACACTGTATCTGATAATTTAGAGTTTGAAGATTTAGTTTTAGATAGGATTGAAAAAAGAGTTTACAGAGATAAAAAAGAAATACAACTTGGACCAACGGAATTTAGGTTACTAGAATTTTTTTTGGTAAATCCAAAGAGAGTTTATTCTAGAGATCAGATTTTAGAAAATGTTTGGCCCAACAATATAAATGTTGAAAGCAGAACTATTGATGTTCATATCAGAAGATTAAGAAAATCAATTAATATCCAAAATAAAAAAGAACTTATAAGGACTGTAAGGTCCTCTGGTTATTCTCTAATTTAAAATTTAATCTAATTTTTTTGAAGTTCGTAGATAGAAACATAATGTTTCTTCTTAGGGAGTGGGATTATGGTTGGAACTTTAGTCAATCTTGGTTTTATTGATTTATTTCCTACAATAATATTTTTGTCATAATTTTCTAAATTAACTTCAGGATGAGGGTTTCCATCATTGATTAATGGCCACGCATCACAAGCTCTATAACCAAATAAAATTAAGGGTCTTGAGTTATTCATTTGATTGTGTCCAGACCCATGAACTGATCTACAGTGAAAAAATACTACTGTTCCTGCCGTCCCAGTTATGGAAACACTATCTTTAGTTCCTATTCTATTTTTCTTAGTATCTATTTTTCCAACAAAATAATTTTCTTTGCTGTGGTGACTGTACAATTTCTTTTTGTGTGATTTTTTTATTATTTTAAGTGGCCCATTTTTTTCATAGCAATCATCTAAATATATACCAACTGTAATCAAATCATCGTTCGTATGAGGGTAAAAAGCCCAATCTTGATGCCATCCAATTTCACTGCCTTTTTTCTTATTTGGTAGTTTAAAATTTAATTTACCCAGATGGAATCTAACTGTTCCACCTAATAATTTTTTAGCTATGGATATAATTCTTTTATCTCTAGATAATTCATAGAAAACTTTATGTCTGTTCTGAGGATTATTTAGTCTTAAAATTTCTTTATTTTTTGATGAGCCTGAATTATAAACAAAATGGTAATTATCATAGGACTGAGTTCCATTTGTACCATTACCTTTTTTTCTTTTTTTTTCTTTTGAAATTACTTCATTAACAATTTTATTAATTTTATTTATCTTTGTTTGAGAAATTAGATTTTCTTTAACAAGAAAGCCATTTTTTTTAAATAAATTTAAATCATTCATCATATCTTATTATATGAAACAAGAAAAAATTCTCTACAATAAATAACAATTTTTATTCTAAATCATTAATGTCATTTTCACTTATTTCATCTATAGGTTTATGAATTTTCCAGTTTTTAGTAGATCCATCTATTGATCTAGCAGTTATTACTGTCTCGGTTGGGGGACAATCAGGTTCATGACAATTTAATTCTGCAATGCTTAAAATTGTACTTTCTGGTATTTCATATTTTTTTATAAAATAATTTTTTAAATTCTGAATTGTTTCTAAATTTGGTTTTTTTTTATTAAACATTTTTTATTGATCCCAAATCGAAGTCCACAAAGTATTTCCACTCATGTCACCAATAAATATACTTGATTTATCGTCAGTCATTGCGATCGCACTAACTTCAGAACCTGTGAAACTTCTAATTATTATAGTATTATTCTTATTTTCAATTTGAGATAAAAAAACAGAACCATCACTCAAACCAGCAAAAATTGCTTTTTCATCAGGGAATGGTTCTATAAATGTAACTTGTTTATTTCCTATATAAGGAAGACAGATAGGTTTACGACCCATTGGTCCTTCACCATCAAAAGGCCAACATATTGCATCTATTGCTCCTGATGTTGCCAAGTAACTTGTATCATCAATGAAAGCAAAACTTTTAACTTTTGAGCCATATCCTGACATAGCAAAATCAAGTTTATCTTTTAGACGCCAGCAACGAAGTACATTTTCTTGCATGGAAGTTACCAAGTATTTACCATCTGGGCTAAAACTCACTTTATTGTGAGAACCTTTCCAATCTAATTTTGTTGATTTCCACTTATTGCTGTAATCTTTTTTCCAAACTGTAACACCTCCGTATCTAGATACAGCCAACCGTCTTCCTTTAGCATCAAATGCCAAACCTCCAATTGTACTATCATGATTTAAAGATTTTGGTTCTTTTTTATTTTTATCCCAATAATAAACTACCTTACCTGAAGAACAAACTAGGTTTCCATTATGTGCTGCAACATGATCAACCCATCGTGAACCAAAGTTTGTAATTTCATTTATTTCTCCGTTAAGTGAAATTTTTAAAAAATAACCATCATCACCACCAGTTAAAATATTATCACCATCCTTTGCCATACAAAGAATCACACCTTTATGAGCCTTTAAAGTTTTGTGTTTTTCTCCAGAACTGAAAATTCTTATAGTACCATCGCCAAAACCAGCAGCTATATAATTACCAATTGAAACCGCGCAGGTTACTGGAACTCCAATTTCTAACTGAATTCCTCTTTGCTCAAATTTAGTTTTATCTAACTGTGGAAATTGATTTAAATCAGTTGTCATTCTGATTTACAGGCTTCAAATCCCTCTTTTAAATTCATGGTTTCTAGGTTACGTCCAATAAACACTAGTCTAGAGCTACGTTCTTTATCGTCTGGCCATTTCCCCATTGGAGAAGCGTCCATCAACATATGAACACCTTGAAATACGTATCGATCATTTTCACCTTTGAAATCAAGTATTCCTTTAGTTCTCATAATATCTTGACCTTTTGTCTGCAAAAGTTTTCCAAACCAGTTTTGAAATTTTTCCATGTCCAGAGGTTTTTC
>CACJVG010000015.1 GCA_902596785.1 uncultured Pelagibacteraceae bacterium
GATTGGTTTAACAAAAGCTATCGCTGCAGATTTTGTTAAACAAAATATTAGATGTAATTCAATTGCGCCAGGTACAGTTTATTCGCCTTCTTGGCAAGATAGGGTCAATCAAAGCCCAGATCCTGTCCAAGCAAAAAAAGATTTTATAGCAAGACAGCCTATGGGAAGACTAGGCACGGCAGAAGAAATAGCAGCTGTAGCTGTATATTTGGCTAGTGATGATGCAACATTTACAACAGGAAGTACAATTCATGTTGATGGAGGAATTTCAATATAATTTAACAACAAAAGGATAAATATGAAATTATTAAGAGTAGGAAATAAAGGAAACGAAAAACCAGGCGTTTTAGATAAAGATGGTAAAATTAGAGATATTAGTTCTCATGTTAAAGATTTAAATCCTGATCATTTAAATTTTGAAACTATTTCTAAATTACAAAGTGCTGATTTATCTTCTTTACCAGAATTATCTGCAAGTGATCGAATAGGATCTTGTATTACTAAGCCAGGTAAATTTGTTGCAATTGGATTAAATTATTCTGATCATGCTGCTGAAACTGGAGCTGATGTTCCTTCCGAACCAATAGTTTTTATGAAAGCTACTAGTTGTATAGTTGGACCTAATGATGACGTTGAAATAGTTTCTGGATCTAAAAAATTAGACTGGGAAGTTGAACTTGGGATTATTATAGGAAAAGAAACAAAACACATTTCTGAAAACCAAGCTCAAGATCATATATTAGGTTATTGTTTGGTTAATGATGTGAGTGAAAGAGAATGGCAAATTGAAAAAATGGGTCAATGGGTTAAAGGAAAATCCCA
Source organism: uncultured Pelagibacteraceae bacterium (assembly GCA_902596785.1). Lineage (GTDB taxonomy): Bacteria > Pseudomonadota > Alphaproteobacteria > Pelagibacterales > Pelagibacteraceae > Pelagibacter. The sequence goes on from CACJVG010000015.1 coordinate 823, forward strand.
CGACACTTATGGACCAATCGGCCCTTACCTTGTTACTAAAGATGAAATTGCAGACGTTAACAATTTAAAGATGAGTTTAGATGTTAATGGAAAAAGAATGCAAACAGGTAATACAAGTACAATGATATTTAACGTTGATGTTATTGTCTCTTATTTAAGTAAATATATGTCTCTTCAAGCAGGTGATATAATTACAACTGGAACACCTCCAGGAGTTGGTATGGGAATGAAACCTCAACAGTTTTTAAAAGCAGGTGATACAATGAAATTGTCAATAGAAAACCTAGGAGAGCAAAACTCGAAGGTAGTTGCTTTATAATTAATTGTGAAAATAACTTCTATTAAAAGTCATGTACTTAGATATGAGTTAGAAAAAGAACTTGGTTACTCACAACAGTATTACAAACATCGTACAGCTCATCTAGTTGAAGTTCAAACAGACGAGGGAATAACAGGTTGGGGTGAATGTTTTGGTCCTGGAAATATAGCTTTAGCAAACAAGTTTATTGTTGAAAAGGTTATACAGCCTTTAGTAATTGGTGAAGATCCTTTAAACAAAGAACACATCTGGCAAAAAGTATACAATCTTTTAAGAGATAGCGGTCAAAAGGGCATGCCAATTCAAGCATTATCAGGAGTGGATATTGCTTTATGGGATATTCTTGGAAAGAAAACAAATGCTCCTCTTTATAAGCTTGTAGGTGGTAAATGTAATAATGAAGTTCCAGTATATGGATATGGAATGATGTTACAAAAAAAATCAGTTGATGAATTGATTGCCTTGTTCAAAGAAGAATCTAAGCAAATAAAATCAAAAAATTTTAAAGCAATGAAAATGAAAGTTGGATTAGGTCCAAAAGAAGATTTAAAGTTGGTTCAAGCTGTGAGAGACACTGTTGGAAAAGATTTTAAATTAATGGTTGATGCCAATCACGCTTATAATTTGAAAGATGCTCTTTATGTTGGAAAAGGTTTAGATGAGCTAGATATTTATTGGTTTGAAGAACCTGTGGCTCCTGAAGATTATGAGGGTTACAGAGAATTAAAACAAAAAATTTCTACTAGCATTGCGGGAGGAGAAGCTGAATTTACCAAATATGGCTGGAATAAATTAATATCAAATAAATGTATAGATATAGCTCAACCAGAGGTTTGTGGACTTGGCGGAATTACGGAGTATTTAAAAGTTGCAGCATTAGCGCAAGCAAATTTTATACCAGTAGTAAATCATGTATGGGGCTCTGCAGTTAGTATTGCAGTCAACCTTCATTTGTTGACAGCACAACCAGATATGCCAGGTGGATTATTTCCATCTAAATCTATGCTCGAGTTTGATACAACAGAAAAAAATATTTTTATCACAGATTTGCCAAATGAAGAATTTTCAATTTTAGACCAAGTTAAAAACAATAACGGCTATGCATCAGTAACAGATAATGTAGGTATTGGAATTAATCCTGATGAAGACTTTATAAAGGAGTTTGAAGTAAATGAATAAAATAAAAACATCAGAACCGAAACCTCTTTGGAAATTAAGATGTACTTTAGGTGAAGGAACGTTATGGGTTAGTGAACATAACTCAATTTATTTTGTAGATATTAAAAAAAAGAAAATTTGTTCTTTCAATATTAAAAATAAAAAAAAGAAAATCTTTAAAGTAAATAAAGAAATTGGTTTTATCGCTCATATCAAAGATTATATTTTTATTTTAGGCCTCCAAGGCGAATTAAGAATTCAAAATCTAAAATCAAAAAAAATTTTAAAATCAATTAAGATAGAACCAAACTTGAAGCTAAATAGAATAAATGATGGAAAAACAGATCCTGCAGGCAATCTTTGGTTTGGCACAATGGACAACTTAGAGCGAAAAATTGAAAAAGGTTCTTTATACAAATTAGATAAAAATTTTAAATTAATAAAAGTTGATAAAAATTATAGAATTACTAATGGACCAGCATTTATTGATCAGTATAATTTTTATCACACAGATAGTCCAAAAAAAACTATCTATAAAATTAAAATAAATAAAAATAATAAAATAGTTAGCAAAAAAATATTTAAAAAATTAAAACCTGAAGAAGGTTCACCAGATGGAATGACCTTAGATAAAAATAAAAATTTATGGGTAGCTCATTTCCATGGTGCTTGTATTTCTGTTTTTAATAAAAAAGCAAAATTAATTCACAGAATTCAGTTTCCTGCAAAAAATATAACTAATTGTGCATTTGGGGGTAAAAATACTAAAGAACTTTATGTTTCAACAGCTACAAAAGGGATGAGCAAAGCAGATCTGCGAAAATTTAGATATTCAGGATTCTTTTTTAGTGTAAAAACAAATGCAAGAGGAGTTTTACAAAAAAAATTTATTATAAGTAATGAAGAAAAGAGATCTTTACTATGAGCGAATACCAACAAAGCTTTTAAGAGAAGATATTAGATTATTAGGAACTTTTCTTGGAAGAGTAATTAAAGATCAGGAAGGTTCAGCTTTTTTTGAAATTGTTGAAAAATTTAGATTATTATCAAAAAATACCTTATCAGATAAAAATAAAAGTAAAATTTTTTCAAAAATTTCAAAAGAAGTAAAAAAACTTTCTCCTAAAAATACGTTTAAATTAACTAGAGCATTTTCACATATTTTAAATTTAATGAATTTAGCTGAGTCATTAGATGCATCTAGAAAGTTAAATGAATTTGAAAATCCATATTTTAAAAGTAAAAATCAAAATCTTTTCATTGAAGACATAATAGAAAATTTATTTAAAAATAAAAAAATCCCGGATAAAAAAATTTACGAACAAGCCACAAAACTTGATATAGGTATTGTGCTTACTGCTCATCCTACTGAAGTAAAAAGAAGAACTTTAATTCAAAAATATGCAAATTTAATTGAAATAATGGAGCAAAGACATCTTTATAAAAAATATCCGTCTAAGATTATAGAATTAGATAGGAAGCTCTACTCGGAAATTGCAATAATATGGAAAACAGATGAACTTAAAAGGACTAAACCATCCCCATTAGATGAAGCGAGGTGGGGTTTAGCTGTTATCGAGGATAGTCTATGGGATACAATTCCTAAAGTCTATAAAAGACTTAACGACATATTCAGAAAAAATTTAAATAAAGATTTACCACGTGATTTTAATCCAATTCAATTTGGATCATGGATGGGGGGAGACAGAGATGGAAATCCTAATGTAACAGCTGAAGTTACAAATAAGGTAATTTTATTTTCTAGATGGCAAGCTGCAAAATTATATGAGAAAGAACTTACTAAGTTGATACAAGATTTATCAATGGAGGAATGCTCTACAAAAATTAAAAGAGCAACAGGAAATAGCTATGAACCTTATAGAGTTTATTTGAGACCAATTAGGGATAAGGTAAGACTAACTCATCAATTAATTGAAAATCATTTAAATAACGATGCAGATTTAGATGAAAAAAAATTAATTCAAAATAAAAATGAAATAACTCTTCCGTTAAGAGAAGTAAGAAAATCATTAAAAGCAAACCGAGGAGAGTATATTGCAAATGCAGATCTACTAGATTTAATGAGAAGAGTCAGGTGTTTTGGAATTAATTTAGCAAGATTAGATATAAGACAAGAGGCAGATAGACATGAAAAACTTTTAAACGAAATTTTTAAAAAGAAAAAAAATATAAAATATTCTTCTTTAACTGAAATTGAAAAAGTAAAATTATTAAATAAATCTATAAAAGAAAAAAAATTTTTTGTAGATAAAATAAAAATAAAAGATAAAGAAAATAAAGAAGTTTGGAATACTTTCAAACAGATATCAAAAACACCAATAGAGTGCCTAGGTGCATATGTAATATCAATGACCTCAACAGCATCTGATATTTTATCTGTTTATTTTTTACAAATGCAGGCACAAAACAAAAATTTATTAAGAGTTGTGCCACTTTTTGAAACTTTGGATGATTTAAAGAATGCTAATGGTGTAATGACAAATTTATTCAAACTTTCTTGGTATAGAAAAATGATTAATTCAAAGCAGGAAGTTATGATTGGATATTCTGACTCTAGTAAAGATGCTGGAAAATTATCTGCGAGTTGGCATCAATATAAACTTCAAGAGGAGCTTAGAAGTTTAGCTAAAAAATATAAAATAGATCTTGTTTTCTTCCATGGTAGAGGTGGATCTCCAGGAAGAGGAGGCGGACCTATTCAGGCTACTTTAAAATCGCAACCTTCAGGTACAGTTAATGGCAAAATAAGAATTACTGATCAAGGTGAGGTGATTCAACAAAAGTATGGATACAAACCTTTAGCTGAATATAACCTTTGTAGCTATATCGGTTCTGTTATGGATGCTTCTTTAAATCCTCCACCAAGATCAAAAACTAACTGGCGTGAATTAATTCAAAAAATGTCAGAAATTTCTACATCTTCATATAGAAAATATCTAAATCAAAGTGAGGATTTTATTCGTTACTTCAAAACAGTTACACCACATAAATCATTAGGAAAACTTGCAATTGGATCAAGACCAACCAAAAGAAAGAATGTTGATAATATTCAAAGTTTAAGAGCTATTCCTTGGGTATTTGCTTGGACACAAATTAGATTAATGTTACCCGCTTGGCTTGGTACAACTGAAGCATTGAGGTACGGATCAATTAAAAAGTTTAAAAAAACAATGACTGATATGGAAAAAAATTGGCCATACTTTGTATCAACGATGGATATTTTAGATATGGTAATTTCCAAGGTAGATCCAGAAATATCAGTTATTTATGAAAACAATTTAGCCGATACATCACTAAAAAGAATTGGTAAAAAATTAAGATTTCAATTTGAGGCATTGGTCAAGTTGCACAATCAAATTACCCCCAAAGAAGTGGTAAAAGAGAGGAAAGAATTTAGAAAAGCCTTATTTATAAGAAATAATTATACAGAAATGTTAAATATACTTCAGGCAAATGTGATGAATAAATTAACAAATAAAAAATATAAAAATTTAGATAAAAAATTTCTTGAAGATGCTTTAATGACATCGATTGCAGGTATTTCTGCAGCAATGAAAAATACTGGATAAATGTTTGAATACTTAATTGCTTTTGGAGCAGGACTTATAAGTTTTTTGTCTCCATGTGTTCTACCTTTAATACCTGGATATATTTCTTATATCTCTGGTCAATCTTTACAAGAAATTTTAAATCAAAAAAAAATCAATTTTTTTCCATTAATTTTATTTTGTTTGGGGTTCTCAACTGTATTTGTTCTTTTAGGTGCATCAGCGTCTTTTTTGGGACAGGCGCTATTACAAAATTCAGAAGTGTTGAGAATTTCAGCTGGAATAATTATTATAATTTTTTCTCTTCAATTAATTGGAATTATCAATATTCCATATTTAAATTTTGAAAAAAGGTTTGATGCAAAAGAATCAAGAAATATTCTTTTTCCATATGTTATAGGTGTTGCTTTTGGTTTTGGCTGGACACCATGTATTGGTCCAATTTTAGGTTCAATTTTAGCTTTAGCATCTATTGAAGAAACTTTATCAAGAGCTGTAATCTTGTTAATTTCTTATTCATTAGGTCTTGCTATCCCGTTTGTTTTGTCTGGATACTTAATTCAAAGGTTCTTATTATTTTCTAAAAATTTTAAGAAAAATATAAATTTAATTTCAAAAATTGGTGGAATTACACTTTTAGTTACAGGTATTTTAATTTTGACTAATCAATTACAAGCAATAGGATTTTATATAATTGAAATCTTTCCATTTATGCAAAAATTCGGATAAAAAGTATCAATGAAGATTTATCAAATAGATTCCAGTGCTAGAAAAAAAGGCTCTACCTCTAGAGCTTTAGCAAAAAAGCTTTTAGATAAAATTAAAAAACCAGAAGATGAAGTAATTTATAGAGATTTAGATGATGAGATGCTTTTTGTAAGTGGACTTACAGAATCTGGAATGAACATAGATGAAAAAGATCAAACAGAAGAACACAAGAAAATGTTTGAGCTTTCTGACAAGCTTGTAAAAGAATTAAAAGAGAGTGATATCATAATAATTTCAGCACCAATTTATAATTATGGACCTCCAGCAACTCTTAAGGCTTGGTCGGATTTAGCTGCTCGTATAGGTGAAACTTTTAGATTTAAACCAAATGGTAGAAGAGAAGGATTGTTAAAAAATAAACATGCATATCTAGTTATTACTTCTGGAGGAACAAAACTAAATAGTTCAGAAGATTTTCTAACTCCTTGGTTAAAATTTATTCTTAATTTTTTTGGTATTGAAAAAGTAGATATAATTAGTGCAGATCAAATGGCACTAGATTATGAAAAATCAATCAAAGAGGCTGAAGCTCAAATAGAAAATTTGTTTAAAGATTAAACTTTCTTTTTAAGTGTCTAAGTTTTCCTTCGGTACTATCGTAATCAATATAACAACCTTGTAAAAATCTCTCACCTTCTTTTGTCTCATAAGCTGTTCTACCATGGAGAAGTCTATGATTATCCATCATCATTAAGTCTTTTGGCTCGAGTTTAAATTCAATTCTATATTTATCTGAATTATACATTTCAGATATTTTTTTTCTTGCTTGGTAGTAAAGATCTAATTTTTCTTTTTCTAAAACTGGAACATAGTCTAATCTAGGACTAAATCTTACCTGTTTGAAACTCTTATCTTCATTTAGTTCAATTAAAGGAGAGATAGTCTCTAAAATTACTTCTTTGTCTATGAATCTAAATCTAACTTTTACTTCAGTTAAAATTTTATAAAATTCTGGGTATTGATTTTTTAAATCCTCAGTAACTGTATAACCATCCACCAATGTTGATAATCCACCTGAAACTTTACTTTCTATACAATGTAAAATTTGAATACATGGTACAGGATTTCTATAAGGATTGTCAGTATGAGGTGCTAATGCCAATGAAGTGTAAGCAAGATCGTTTGGATCAGGTTTAGATTTTACATTAAAATATTCACCAAAATTTGTTCTTCGAACACTGCCTATAGAATTTGCAAATTCCACAATATAATTTTTAGATGTTGGAATATTTTTAATTATTACAAAACCATATTTGTAAAATGAAACGAGTAGATCATGCATCTCTTTACTTTCGTAAAAATTTTTTTGGTAATCAAAATTTTTTATATTTTTTAAAGAGGAATCCCATTTGGTTTTTTCAATAGATTTTATTACAATATCTTCTTTTGAAAATTCAGATGTAATTTTATCAATTTCTAATTTTGAATTAACACCATCATTAAAATCAACCTCTAAGTATTTTTCATAAAGTTTTGCTTTATTTATTGAAATATCATTACTTAAAAAGGTAGGATCAAAAAGTCTTTGCTGAGTTCCTTTATCTAAATACTCCTCACCATTAACTCTTTCTCTTAACCAGAATGGGTGAATTTCTTTTTTTTCAGACCCGTTATTAAAATAAACCTTATTTTCAACTAGCTCGATTTTCATAATAGTAAGCTAAGGATTATTTAAAATTTAACTTTAATCAACATAAATTAAATAGTAAGAGTTCATTGTGAAAAAATTTGATACAAAAAAATATCCAATATATGCAAGTTTTTTAAATCAACTTGCTAAAGATTTAACTAAGTTTTATTACGCTAAGTTAGATAAGCCATTTAAGATAACAAATAAGATGAAAGGCAAAGGTTACGATCCTGTAACAACATCTGACAAAGCATTTGAAAAATTCATAAGATATAAAATTTCAAAAAAATTCCCAAATCACCAAATTATAGGTGAGGAATATGGTCACAAAAATACAAAAAGTGAATTTTCTTGGGTGATTGATCCAATTGATGGAACTAGATCATATGTTGTAGGTAATCCTAGTTGGAGCAATCTCATTTCATTAAATTACAATGGAGAGCCTGTTTTAGGACTGGCTAATTTTCCAAAAATGAAGAAATATTATTTAAATTTAAACAAAAACTCAGCGTATGTTTTTGAGAATAATAAAAAAAGAAAATTAAAAATTAATACCAAGCTAAATTTTACAAACGCAAAACTGGCAGCTGCATTTCATCATCACTTATCTTTGAAACAACAATTAAAAATTAAAAAGTTTATAAAAAGAATGCAATTTCCTTGTTTTGATGCATTGACATATTGTCAATTGGCAGAGGGTAGAATTGAAATAGTTGCCCAGTGTGCAAATAAGATTTGGGATATTCACCCATTGATACCAATTGTGAGAGCAGCAGGAGCAATAATAACTACCTGGGATAATAAAAACCCTGTGTTAGGTGGAAATATACTTGTTTCTAATAACAAACAAAATCATCAAAAAGTTTTAAAATTATTAAAGCCAGTAGCTAAATGATCCCAGAAAGAGCACAAGTAATTTTAGATTTCTGGTTTAAAGAAACTCCTTCTGAAATGCGTTTTAAAAAAGATGAAAAGTTTGATCAAAAAATTAAAGATAATTTTTTAGAAGATTATGAACTTGCTTGTCAAAATGAATATGATGATTGGCAAGATAATCCTATGAGCTGTTTAGCATTGGTTATTTTATTTGATCAATTTTCAAGAAACATGTTTAGAAATGACAAAAAAGCTTTTGCTCAAGATCAAAAAACTAGATTGATTGTAAACGATGCAGTTTATTCAGGTTATTTAGAAGCTATGAATGTAAATCAAAGATTTTTTATGTTGTTACCTTTAATTCATAGTGAGGAAATCAGTGATCATGAAATGGCCTATTACTTATTAAATAAATATTTAAGAGAACACGAAGGATATAATGAAATAAAAAAATTTTGGCAAGATCATACAAAAGCAATCAGACAATTCCATAGATATCCTCATAGAAATGAAATTTTAGGAAGAGAGTCTACTGAAGAAGAATTAGAATTCTTAAAAGGTCCAAACTCTTCTTGGTAAAATGAATTTAGAATTTATTTTCAAAGTTATAGATAAAGATGAGTGGCAAAAGGCCAAACAATCTGGTACTTATGGTGGGTCAGAAAAAGATCTTAAAGATGGATATATTCACTTTTCTGAAGAGGATCAGGTAGAGGAAACTTTAAATAAACATTATCCGAAAAAAGAAAACCTAGTTTTGTTAAGAGTAAATGCTTTTAAGCTTGAACATTTATTGTGGGAGCAGGCATCTAATGGAGATATGTATCCTCATTTATATTCACCTTTAGATACCAGTACAGTTGTTGATGAATATGAGTTAGTTTTGAACGAAGACGGAAGACATGAGCTTCCAGAGATTTTAAAAAAGTATCAGTTCAGTCGTCCAAGATAATTAACCATTATCACACCAATAATAATTAAAATAATTCCAATTATTCCGTAAAGATTAGGAACTTGATTAAATTTTAATACTGCAAAAAGAACAACCCCAGTTACAGTTAACCCGCTGTATGTAGCGTAAGCAAAACCAACAGGAAGAGCATGCATTGCTTTTGCAATTGAAAACATAGTAATACACATAAATAAAATACATAAAACTGATGGTGTTAGCTTGGTAAACCCTTCTGAAATTTTAGCTAAACTATTTGATGCAATACCAAAAGATATACCAATAGCTAAAAATAAATATCCAAACAGTGGTTTCATAATTATTGTTTCCCTAATAAATTTACCATCAAAACTCCGATTACTATCAATATTAAACCAATTATTGAATATAAATTTGGAACTTGATTATATTTAACTACCCCAACTATAACTGTAGCAATTATAGTTAGTCCAGCAAATGAAGCATAAGTGATACCCATTGGAATATTTTTCATTACCAATGAAAGAGCATACATACACAAAACAATGGTTATTGCAGTAATTATACTTGGAACAATGAGAGTAAATCCTTCAGCACTTTTTGCGAAACTATTCGAGGTAACTCCTAGAAAAACAGCAATACCTAAAAATAAATATGAAGTTGCAAGACTCATCTCGAGACTTTAAATGAATTTAAGGAGAATATATAGAATTATTTAAGAGACCATTTAATAGCATCTTCCATTCTATCATCTCCCCAAAAGAGTTCATTTTTTACAATAAAAGATGGGCTGCCAAATATTTTATTTTCTCGAGCTGAGTTTGTGTTTTTGTTATATTTTGTTTCTATATCTGAAGATTTTGCTTCAGAGACAATTTCATCTTTATTTAAATTTAATTCCGAACAAACTTCAGAAATACTAGGTTCGATCGCTGGTTCTTTACCTTCCTGAAACCATTTCTTATATGTAAGAATAACAAATTTTTCTCCCCAACCTTTTTCGAAACCAAGGATTGCAATTTGGTTTGCTAAATCAAATTCTGATAGTGGATAGGGTACCGGTGTTTTAGCAAAAAAACCGTAACCTTTAGCTCTTCTTTCAATATCTCTCCACATGTAATTAACTTTATTAATTTTATCCTTTGGAAATGGAATATTGTTCATCTCTTTCATGATTGCTCTTACTGAAAAAGGTTTCCAATTAAATTTTACTTGATGTTGTTTTTCAACATCAAGTATTCTAGTTACGGATAGATAGGTGTATGTGCTTCCTATCGAAAAATAAAAATCAATTTCACTCACTTATTTTGGCATTGGTGTAGCACCAGTTTCTAAACTGACAATTTTTCCATTGTCATATTTATAAACTGCCATTACCGCCTCAATATTTCCATCATTAAAAGTTACAAAGGCATGATGAATACCAACTTCGTCATTTTCATAAACAATTCTAACTTTATCTTGATTGATATCACCACTCATTGCCCATTTGATAACATCACTTTTGGTTAGAACATTTCCTGACTTGTGCATTGTGAATTTAAAATCGTCATGCAAAAGCTCATTCATTGCAGCTTCATCTTTATTTTTTAATGCAGCACTATATTTTTCTAATATAGACATTTTTTCTCCTGTTGCTAAATTTAATAATTAAAGTCTAGCAGAGTTAATCCAACATGTGGAGTCTCTCTTTACTTATACTTTAGCTAATTCGTAAATTTCATAACCAGCCATTACTTCATCAAATACAGGTTTTGAAACTGGATTTGATCCATCTAAAAATGAATGAAGTGCTGCCATGTCATGAACTGCAATTTTAAACATTATTGTTGATTTATCAGGTGAGACACTAGCTATTGTTTTAGTAACATCTGCAACTTTTTTTCTTTCGGCCATACCCTCATCTGATTGCATAAAGCCCATAAACTTTTCAAAGGCTCCTTCTTTTAGTTTTCCTACTACCAATATATCTTTCATTTTTTCCTCCTTGGATTATTTATTTTATTTTTAGTATACCTTTAATTTAACTATAACAAATGACTGTCGCATTTTTACTAAAGAGTCTCATGCGTTCATATTGCGCGTCAGATATGCAATTTTTATCAATTAGAAATGTTGTTTTTATCTATTTAATTCGATTCTAATTTTTGATAACGTTACGAATGATCGAAAAGTTTAATGGAATATTTTATTTCATAGTATTTCTTGCACATTTTATTGGTATAGGAATTTATTGTTTCCAAACAATTGTTGGAACTAAAAAATTTATGGATAAATTTGAAATAGACCATAGTGCAGCAGTCATTGTTAGATTTGTGGGAGCTTTAATGCTTGGATGGGTGATCATGGCTCTTTATATAATGTTTATAAGACCAAACGGTGTCGAAGATACTTGGGCTTTTTTTACTTTATTAGTAATTATTCATGCATGCGTTTTTCTAACAAATTTTTATTCACTTAAAATCGATAAAACTGGAATAAATGAAAAAACTTCAAATGAAGGACTAATTGCACCTATTGTTTTTTTAATTTTAAGTTCTATTCTTTGTTACGGATTAGCAGATAAGATTTATGTTTAAAACCAATTAGGTACTGGCAGACCTTTTTCTTCTAAGAATTTTTTATTGAACATTTTAGTTGCGTATTTATCGCTTCTATCACAAAGAATGGTTACAATAGTTTTACCAGGCCCCAATTCTTTACCCATTCTTATTGCACCTGCTATATTTATTCCACAACTAGTTCCTAAACTTAGGCCTTCATTTTGAATAAGATCATAAAGTATAGGTAGAGCTTCATGATCATCAATAGAGTAGGCATCATCAATTTTAGCTTCACCAAAATTAGCAGTTACTCTACTTGATCCAATTCCCTCAGTAATTGATCCACCCTCTGATTTAAGTTCACCATTCTTTATATAGTTATAAAGAGCTGATCCCTTTGGATCAGATAAGTAAATTTTTATATCTTTGTTTTTTTCTTTAAGAGCATTACTTACACCAGAAATAGTTCCTCCAGTTCCAGAAGAACATACAAAGCCATCAACCTTACCTTCAGTTTGTTTCCAAATTTCTTGTCCTGTCCCTTCATAATGACCTTTAGCATTTGCGGTATTGTCAAACTGGTTAGCCCATATGACACCGTTATTGTTTGTTGGCCTTAATTCATCTGCAAGTCTAGCTGCCACTTTAACAAAATTGTTATCATCTTTATAAGGCTTAGGTGGCACTAATCTTAATTCAGCTCCAAGATTTCTAAGTAAATCTTTTTTTTCTTGAGTTTGGTTATCATTCATTACGATAATTGTTTTATAACCAAGAGAGTTTCCTAAAAGACCTAAACCAATTCCTGTGTTACCAGCTGTTCCTTCCACAACAGTTCCACCTTTAGAAATTAATTTTTTTTCTTGAGCATCTTTGATTAAAGCAAGTGCAGCTCTATCTTTAACTGACCCACCTGGATTTAAAAATTCTGCTTTTCCATAAATATTACATCCAGTAATTTCTGATGCTGCTCTTAATTTAATTAATGGTGTGTTTCCTATTCCTGAAATAAAATCGTTTTGTGTGTTATTCATTTTCTGATTTTTTATCACTATCAGGTGTAATTCCATAAGGTTTAAATTCACTATCAGCTATTCCAACACTTCTTGCTGGAATTCCAACCATCACAGCATTTTCTTCAACATCTTTAGTAATTACTGCATTAGCTCCAATTCTTGCACCTCTACCAACTACTACTGGTCCTAACACTTGTGCACCTGAACCAATTACCACATCCTCTTTTATAGTAGGATGTCTTTTCATATTACGTTGATCATTGGAATTTATACTTGGAGCAATACCACCTAATGTAACCATATGATAAATAGTTACATTATCACCAATTTCAGATGTTTCTCCAATCACAACTCCCATTCCATGATCTATAAATAAATTTTTTCCAATTTTTGCATTTGGATGAATTTCAATTCCAGTTAAGAATCTTGAAAATTGAGAAATGATTCTTGCAATCAAATAAAATTTTGCAGTACTAAAAAAGTTTGCTATTCTGTGAAAGAATACTGCTTTAACACCTGGATAAGTTAAAATTAAACTTAGTTTAGATTTTGCCGCAGGATCTCTATCAATTATTGATTGTAAAAAATCACTCATTATTAATTTATTTTAAGAATTGTTTTAAAATCAGGCTTTATATAGTGATTAAATTCATATATTAAAGGTTTATTATGTACAAAAACACAAATTGTTTTCATTTAGCAATACCTTGTGGAGACTTAGAGGTAGCAAAAAAATTTTACAGTGAAACTTTAGGATGTAGATTAGATAATTCAGCACAAGAATGGGCTGATGTAGATTTTTGGGGTAATGAGTTAACTCTTCACAAGAGCGATCATAAGCTAGATAATGAAAGACACGACGTTGATATGGGTAACGTGTCTGTACCTCACTTTGGGGTTCACTTATCAAGAAAAGACTTTGATGCACTTAAACAAAGACTGAAAGATAGTGGAACTAAGTATTACGATGAACCTTATTTGAGATTTAAAGGAACAAAATACGAGCAAGAAACTTTCTTCGTTAAAGACCCTAACGAAAATATTCTAGAAATTAAAACTTTAACAGCAAATCCAGAGTAACTTTAAAACTTAATGGAATACCTGGTATTAGGCTTCTTTACTGGGATTAGCTTAATCTTAGCTATAGGTGCCCAGAATATTTTTGTTATTGAGCAAGGTTTAAAAAAACAACACATATTTATTGTTTGCTTAATATGCTCAATATCAGATTTGATATTAATTTTTTTGGGTATTTTTCTTTTCCATTATTTTAATCAATATTTTAACTCATTAATTGAATTAATTTTAAATTTATTTTTAATTTTATTTTTACTTCACTTTATTTTTAAAAAAATAAAATCTCATTATTCTGATATTAATTTTAGCACTGAGCCAAATAATATTTCAAAATTAAATATTGTATTTAAAACTTTAGGATTTACATATTTAAATCCACATGTTTATTCTGATACAGTTTTTTTTCTTGGAAATTTTTCAAAAAATTATTTACTTAACCAAAAAATTTTATTTGGGATAGGTGCGTCTTTAGCATCATTTTTATTTTTTTTTATATTAGGATATTTATCTAATTATTTATCGAAGTATGCTAATAGTAAAAAAATTTGGAAAGTAATTAATATTTTTATTATATGTTTTATGTCTATTTTAACTTTATTCATTATTAAGGAAATATTATGAGCAATATTTACGTAGATGATTTAGGCGAAGGGTTTCCTTTTGTTTTAGTTCATGGCTATCTAGGCTCATCTGAAATGTGGACTTTTCAAAAAGAATTTTTTTCTAAAGATTATCGTGTGATTACCCCAGCTCTCCCAGGATTTGGAGAAAGTCATAATGTAAAATCTTTAGATTCTATTAATAAAATGGCTAAAGAAATTATAAATGTATTAGATCAAAAAAAGATCGATAAATTCAATTTAATTGGTCATTCAATGGGAGGAATGATTGTTCAAGAAATTACAAAATTGATTGGGGATAGAGTTAATAAATTAATTTGTTTTGCAACAGGATCCATTGGAGATATCCCGGGAAGATTTGAGACTATGGAGGAAACAAGGGAAAAACTTAAAAAAGAAGGTACAGAACTCTCTTTTTCTAGAGTTCCTCTTAAGTGGTTTGTAAAAGGTGATAAGGACAAAAATTATTTCCTTTGTGAAAATGCTGTTAAAAATGTTTCATTAGAAGCTGCTGATAATGCATTACTAGCAATGAAAAATTGGAGAGGTAAAGAAAATTTAAAAAATATAAAAAATGACACCCTTATAATATGGGGCGATAAAGATACTTCATATAATTTTGATCAAGTTGATACACTTAATAAAAACATTAAAAATAGCCGTTTAGAAATATTTAAAGATTGTGCTCATAATGTTCACTTAGAACAGCCTGATCAGTTTAATAATTTGGTAAAAGAATTTATCTCAAAATAATATTTTTATTAAGCTGATAAACTTTTTTATAAGCTCCAATAAATTTTTTTGAAGAATGAAATTTTCCAGGAAAAATTATACATTTTATTTTAGCTCGCCTAGCTGAATTTAAACTTTCTTGAGAATCCTCAATTGCTACACAATCATTAGCTTTAAGCTTAAGTTTTTTAAGTGCTAATAAGTATATATCTGGGTTGGGTTTGTATTTTTTTACTAATTTTGCATTCCCTATAAAGTTAAAATCTCTTTTATTAATTGAATTTCTTAAACAATATAAGATTGCATTTATATTATTTGTAGAAGTAGATGAAACAAATGCAATTTTTATATTTTCTTTTTTGCATAAAGAAATTAAATTTTTAACACCTGGCCTTAATTTAAGATGATTTTTTTTAAGATAATTATTAAACAATTTAGTCTTTAAATTTCTTAAATATACTGAATTAACTTCAATTTTTTTCTTTTTGGCATATCTTGATATTCTATCTTTGCCACCTGATTTGCTTAATAAATTTTGATACTCA
This sequence comes from uncultured Pelagibacteraceae bacterium, assembly GCA_902596785.1. Taxonomy (GTDB): domain Bacteria; phylum Pseudomonadota; class Alphaproteobacteria; order Pelagibacterales; family Pelagibacteraceae; genus Pelagibacter. Next base: position 16,604 of record CACJVG010000015.1, read on the forward strand.
CGTTTGGTCCAATTCCAATCGAGTCCATATTGTTTGAATGCTTTATTGAATGACTTTCTCTGAATTTCTGAAGTTTCAACAATAGATCCAATAGAACCAAAAAGTAATGCTTTATAATATTTCAACCTTTCACAGCTCCAGCAGTTAAACCACTAATAACCTGTCTTTGGAAAAACATAACAAGCATAAATAAAGGTGCAGTAGCAGATACAACCGCAGAAACTGCCCACATTAAATTTCCTTCATGTTGATTTGTACCTAAATAACTTTGTATTTTTGGAACCATGGTATGATTTTCTTGATTGAGAAGTAATGCTGTTACGGTAAAATCATTATAGGCTAACATTAAACTAAATAAACCTGCTGTAATTACTCCAGGCCACATCACAGGCATAATAATATGCCTAAAAGCTTGAAAATAAGAACAACCATCTATTAAAGCACTTTCATCAAGTTCTTTAGGAACAGTTTTGAAAAATGAATAAAGCAGCCACAAAGTAAAAGGTTGATTTATAGCAACCAAAACAACAATTGTAGTTGGAAGAATTCCCCAAATTTGTAATTCAAAGAAAGGAAAAAGATATCCTGATACTAAAGTTATATGTGGCATAGCTCTAAAAATTAAAGCTGCCATTAAAATCCAAAAAGCATATTTCTCAGTTGATCTTGAAAGAGCATATGCTCCTAAAGTTCCTAAAAACAAAGAAATACTTACAACAAATACTGTAACTATAATTGTATTTTTTGATGCTTTCCAAAATTCACCTTCAGTCCAAGCTTGTGTATAAGCATTGGTTGTAAATTGTCCGCCAGTTTCAATTAAGGTATTAAATGCTGATATTGCATACCACCAATCAGATCTTGAAAAGAAATCAGCTCTGACTTTAAATGATCCCCAAAAAGTCCAAATAAAAGGAAAACAAGCAATCAACAACCAGGTGATTATAAAAATAGTGTTAAAAGTTTTTAAACGAGTTGATTTTGTATCTAGTCCATAATCCATAATTATCTCGCTGTTTTAAATTCTTTCCAAGTTCTAATTAACACTGGTGCTAGCAGGATAGCTATACCAATAATAGTCATCATTGAAGTAGCTGCAGCAGAACCAAACAATATCACTTCCTCATTAACTAAATTGTCATAGATTAACCAAGATAAAGATTGCGCACTTCCCTCAGCACTAAACCCTATAATGGGTTCAAATACTCTAAAGTTGTCCATTAAAGAGATCAAAGCTACAAATGTAACGACAGGATAAATATGCGGTAAAACTATATGTTTAATTCTTTGAAATCTTGAGGCACCATCTATAATTGCTGCTTCAATTGGTTCTTGAGGAACTGTTTGAAGTGCCGCATAAAAAACCACAAAGGCAAAAGGGGAGTGATGCCATATTCCATAAATAATTATTGTTATCCATGTTAATGTTTTTGACGATTTAAGTGACAAATAAGGATCATTCATTAAATTTTGAATATTTGCTCCAATTATACCCTGAGAATCTATCATCCAAAATAATACTAATGATCCAACCAACGGTGTAACAATCATCGGTAAAATTGTACCAAAGATTAAAGGTCCCCTAATTTTTCTAGCAACTGCATTTAAGCTTAATGCAATAATAAATCCTAAGAGGAGTACATTTGGTGTAACAAACAAACAATAAGTTAAAGTAAATATTAGAGCTTTATAAAAGGGAAGATTAGTTACTTGGTCTACAAAAGCGCCAAAACTTTCAGTTTCATTCCAAAATTTTTTTATTTCATCAACTGCTAAATGATTTCGATCAGTATAAGTGCCAAAACCATTAAATTTTCCAAGAGGCTTTGCTTCTCTAATTTTTGAGGTTTCCTCGTTATCAACTACAATTGAAACAGTACATCCAAAAGGATCACATTTTTTTACTTCTTTTACTACTTGATCATGTTGTGCGTAGAATGATTGAATTCCAGTAGATATAATTGGTAGCCCAATAAACAGGATCATTGCTAAACCTGTTGGCAAAAAAAACCAAAAAAAAGTTTTATTAGGCATTTAAAAATTGATTAAGTGGGGAATAAATCCCCACTTATAAGTTTTAGATTTTATAGAAAGCCTTGTTCTTTAGCTTTACTAATGTAAGCAGCCTCAACATCTTTCAATGCTTGTTCAGCTGACTCTTTACCTTGTAAAAACTCAACAATCTCACTTCCTAATGCACCATGCATTAAACCCATTTGCGGTAACATTGGATATGGTTTTGCTCCCATTTTTACAGCTTCGATAACACCAATAGATTTTGGTCCTGGTACAAACCCTTCTACTAACCAAACGGCTTGATCAGCAGCGTCAGCAACCATCTTTTTATTTGATGCTGCATGCGCTAAAGCTCTAAATGTTGCCTCAGCATCTGCATCAGGTCTGTTTTTTGCAAGTGTGAAACCATCCCACCATAATGTAGCAGCTGGAATATTTCCTCCACCTACAGTAGCAGGTCCAGTTAATTTAGTTGCCTTAGTAATGTTAGGATCACCTTCATCATCTAAAAGTGTTCCTGATCTAGATGCCCATAATGTCATCAATGCAACATTACCAGACTCCCATTCTACTTTAATTGCTTCACTATCATGAGTTAAGTAATCAGGGTTACTCAATTCAGATAATTTTTTTAACATATTTAAAGTAGCAACGCCTTTAGCATTATTAATATTAGGCTCTGCACTTCCAGATTTAAAGAATTCACCACCGTGACCAATAAACATGTTCACAAATTCTTCTGCTAAATTCCAACCAGCTTTGTATGCAGCTGCGTAAGGATATTGCATTTTACCTGAAGCTCTAATTTTTTCAGATGCTGCAACTACTTCCTCATAAGTTTTTGGAATAGCTATACCAAGGTCTTTCAAAACATCTTCTCTGTAATACAAATGTTGAGTATTAGCCATAAACGCTACAGCCATTACTTTTCCATCGATTGTAATTAATTGAGAATCTTGAATTCCTTTTCCATATTTTTTAACAAGATCATCTAATGGTCTAATTAAATCTTGGTTCATCAAAGGAACAATTGAACTATTAGCTGCAATTCTTGCTGAAAACTCAGATGGATTTGCAGTCAAAGCTGGCACAGCGATTTTATTATGCTCAGATGAGTGAGTCACTTTAAAATCAGCACTTCCTTTACATTGTTTAGAAGTTTCAACGAAAGTTCTTAATGCAGGAAAATCATTTGCCAAAATATTTATTGAACCACTTTTAATGTTACAATCTGCAAATGCAGAAGTTCCAAAAAGTAGAAACAATAAAGTAACTAGTATTTTTCTCATATGTTTTCTCTCTATTTTTTGTTGTTAAATTATAATTTACATTTGAAAACTATATCTACTCCCGAAATAGAATAAAAGTGATAATTAAATCACTTTTGACGCAAGTTCCGCACCTCTTACAAGAGCCTCAAGTTTTTTATAAACTATATTTTCGTCTACATTACCAAAGCCAGCAAAGGTACTAAACCCGCAGTCAGTCCCAGCTAGTAATTGTTCAGCATCAATGACCTTAGAAAAGGTTAAAATTCTATTCTTTACAACTTCGGGATGTTCTACAAAGTTTGTTGTAGAATCTATTACACCTGGGGCAATTATTTTGTCTTTTGGAATTTTTAAATTTTGAAAAATTTGCCACTCATGAGAATGTCTTGGATTAGAAGACTCAATGAGATAAGTCTGTACATTAGCTTTCAATGCAATTGGCATTATCTTTTCTAACGGAATATCATGTAGATGAGGTCCTTCATAATTTCCCCAACAGATATGTAGTCTTATACTAGAGCTGTCGATATTTTTAATAGCATTATTTAGACATTCTATTTGTTTTTCAGCTCTAATTAAAAATTCAGTTTCTGATAAATCTTTAAAAGTCATATGTCTAGCAAGAGCCAAATCTGGACAATCTAACTGGAGTTTTAATCCATTTGAGGTGATTTCTTCATACTCATCCTTCATAAGGTTGGATAAATTTTCTAAATATTCATCATCATTTTTATAAAATTTATTTGGTAAGAAAGCAGAAATAACCCCAGGAGAAGCAGCGTTCATAAAACCATCTTTATGATTATTTTTTTCTAATGCTTGTTTAAAATTATTAATATCTTTTGTTAGTGAAGTTTTGTCTTTGATTTTTAATTCGCTTGTACAACATGGTCTTGTATAAGTAGGAGTACCACCTGTTCTTGCAATTCTTTCTTTGAAAGAAGGAAAGTCATCTAAATCTTTTGGTGCTTTTCTCTCACTCTCACCAGAAAATCCATCAATTCTATCCTTAACATAAGTAGCATAACTAATCTTAGACATTTCACCATCGCTAATATAATCAATTCCAACCTCGATTTGTTTTTTAACAATGTTGTTAACATCTTTTTGAACAATCTTATCAAATTGATTAAAATCTATTTGTTCTTTTTGATCTTTTTTAAATAAGAGTTCAGATAATTCATTTGATCTAGGTAAACTTCCCACATGTGTTGTTTTAATTTTGCTCATAATTTATTTCATTAAAATTTGTTTCCAAATTGCAACCTCATCAAATAAAACCCATTCTCTTATAACATTACCATCAACTATTTCTGAATGGTTTATCCCCATTATGAAAATATTTTTATTTGATTTTTCACCAAATTCTTCAGTATCTTTAGAATGACTACCTTTTAAAAACCATCTTATTGATGCTTTGGGATTTTTATCTGGTTCTTCTAAATAACCAACATGTTCTATTGAAAACTTTATATCACTAAAAGTATTTTTTAAATTATTCCAAAATTTGACAATATCCTCTCTTCCATGTCCAATTTTATTTCCAGGCCAATAGATAGTTGCAGCTCTTGCATAATCAGAAAAATCATAATTATTTTTAAAGATATTTTTCAATATTTTTGAGTATTTGCCCCCAGCTGAGTCATCAGGCACAACGCTTTGTTTATAATCTGATTTCATGTCAGAGCTTGAATTGAATAATTGTTGTGCTTTGTCAGCACCACCTTCTTTATCAATAATCATTTGTGCAAATTCTTTTGGTTTAAATCCTATTTGTCTGACCATTGCACCTTGATCACGGACAATCCATTCATCATAGACTTGATTATTTTTGCATGCACAATCAGCAATGACTCTATAATAAATATCTTTCTTAGTTGGTTTACCATATGAACCATCTCCAAGATGAGTTCCTTTGCTTAAAATTCTATGAGATGAATGATAACCCACATCATCATTTCCATTCCAGATCACATCTTCACCAAGCAACTGTCTGTTAGGAAATTCTTTTAAGGTTGCATAAGTTGCATCAATTACAGGTTTGTTTCCATAAGTAACTCCAAAAGGAGATCTAACAGGAATATTATCAGTGTAAAATTGAGCAATAGACTCAACATCTTTGTTTTCCCAAATTTGTTTAGTTATTTTAAGAATATAATCAGGAAGGTTTTTATACTTTGGATCAAATCCTTTCATTAGATTTGTGTTACACAATTTAAGTAACAATCCTCTTGTTCATTTATCTTTATATTAACATTTGAATTGATTGGGATAGAAATTGTATCTTTGGGATTTAAAATACATTGAAAATCATCAATCATAATTTCCCACTTACCAGTTCTTGAAAACAATATTGTAGGTTTTTCAAACTTTAAATTAGTTATTTGTCCGATTTTACATTTTAAAATTGAAAGGTTAAATCCAGTATCTTGATTTATTAATGGAGCGTATTCTTTATTTTCAAATTTATTTCCAAGAATTTGAATTAAATAAAAATTATCGTTTACTTTATTAACTTGTTTAGAATTTTCATTATTTTTACATATGAATTTTTCTAGCTGATCCAGTTTATAGTTATCAAATTTTTTTATTTCTTCTTCAGAAATTGGTTCAAGAATACTTTTCCCTTTTGGAATTTTATTTAAAGATAAATCAATTAATGAATTATCATTTAATAGTGCCATACCTGTTTTTTTTGCTTTTTCTAAGACACTTGGAACCCAAGTTATTATTCCAGGATCATCTCCACCTAAAACTACAAAAATTAAACCTTCTTCATCACCCGCATTTTCAAATGCTCTAAACATATTTGTAGGCATAGAGATAATATCTCCAGTACTTAATATTGTTTCATCTTTGCCTTCAGCTCCCCAATAAAATTTCCATTTACCAGAATAAATAATGAAAACCTCTGCAGTTGTGTGGCTATGTAAACCAGAACCATTTTTAGGCATAGCAGATACAGCACCTAGATTAAAGCTATGAGGCATTGCTATTTTAACAAATTGTTTACTATCCTCTGCGACACCTGGGCCTACAATAGAATAATTTTTTCTTTCTTTGTGACCATCCATCTTGCCCTCAACAAATGGTAAAGTACTTGGAACAAGATCTTTAAATTTAGCTAATCGATTATTCATATTTTTTTAAACTATATTTTGTGATAGTAAAATTATCTAACAAAAAATATATGCAAATAGAACAATTTGATACAGGTCTTAAGGGTCAAGAGAAAGTAGAAAAAATAGTCATATCACCCGAGGAAAATTATAACTACAAACAAGTTGTCAGAAAATATTTAAATTCAATAGTAAATGACGGCATCTCTAAACTAGATCAAAATCTTAAAAATGCGTTCTCTCACAATATTAATGTTAATTGTTTTTACCCATTAAATGAATTTGTAGGAGTTGATGATTTTAAAGAAAAATTTTGGAAACCTCTTTTTAATTCATTTCCTGATCTTGAAAGACGAGAGCAAATAGTAATTAGTGGCGCTTTTAGAGATAAAATCCAAGTAGGTTCAATTTCTTCATTATCAGGAGTGTTTAAAAATACTTGGTTGGGCATTCAACCTAATAACAAAATGGTAAATTTAAAGTGTTGTGAAATTCACCAGCTTAAAGATGGTAAAATTATTGAGAGTTATATTTTAATCGATTTAATAGATCTATTAATACAAACTGGATCAAATCCAATTAATCCATCAAGAGGATCTGAAGGAAATTGGTTAAATCCAATTAACACAGATGGTATAAATTTTTTTGAAAAAGACATGGAAATTTCTAAAGCTAGTTTAGAGCAATCACTTATCATGCAGAGAAGTTTAAATATAAAACCTGAATTAGAGGTTTCTTCTGATAAAAATCTTAAGGAGAGATTAATAAATCATCCACAAAAAGATTATTGGCATGAAAAAATGATTTGGTATGGACCAAGTGGTATTGGAACTGCCAGATCTTTAGAGGGATTTGTAGATAATCATCAGTTACCATTTAGAAAAACATTTAAGGAAAGAAATTATTGGAAACTTGGCCATTATTGTGAGTTAGGGGATGGAAAATTTTCTTTAACAGCAGGATGGAATAGTATTCAGGCAATATATGGAACTGAGGATTGGTTAGGATATAAATCTGAAAACCAAAAAGTAACTATGAGAGTTATGGATTTTTATCATCATGATGAAGGAAAAATTCGTGAAAACTGGGTTCCAATTGATATAATCCACATATTAAAACAAATTGGAGTTGATGTTTTAGAAAGTATAAAAAAATAAAATGGCTAACATAAAATTTAATGGAGTACACAAATCATTTGGATCTAATAAAATAATCACAGATTTTAATCTTTTAGGTAAAGAAGATGAGTTTCTTGTATTAGTTGGACCATCTGGATGTGGAAAATCAACTCTTCTAAGAATGATTGCTGGATTAGAAAAAATAGATGAAGGTGAAATCTTTATTAATGATCAAAAAATTAATGAACTTCATCCTTCCAAACGCCAAACTGCAATGGTTTTTCAATCTTACGCTCTTTATCCTCATATGAATGTTTATGAAAATATGTCTTTTGGTTTAAAAATTGAAAAAAGGCCAAAGGAAGAAATCAACACAAAAGTAATGCAAGCTGCAAAAATTTTAAAAATTGAAGAGCTATTAGAGCGAAAACCAAAACAATTATCTGGAGGTCAAAGACAAAGAGTGGCGATAGGAAGAGCTATTACAAGAAATCCAAAGATATTTTTATTTGATGAACCTTTATCTAACTTAGATGCAGCATTAAGAGCCGAAATGAGGGTTGAAATATCTAAATTACACAACCAGATCAAAACAA
>CACJVG010000016.1 GCA_902596785.1 uncultured Pelagibacteraceae bacterium
TTAATTTAAATTGTGGTTTTATGATCATAATTTGGCTTAAAAAATATTATACTAACATCAAAATGACTAAATTAATTAAAATTTTTTATTTTATTTTTTTAAGTTTTAACTTTCTATTTTTTTCAGCTGTTAATGCTCAAGAAAAAATTAAGATAGGATTATTAGTGCCTATCACAGGAGAAAATAAGTTGATTGGGGAGTCAATCATTAAAGCAGTTGGATTAGCTGTCAAAGATATCGATAACAATCTTATAGAAATCTATCCAAAAGATACCGCAACTAAAGCAAACCAAACTTTAAAATCAGCATTTGAATTAAGTCAAATGGGAATAAAAGTTGTTATTGGTCCCGTGTTCTACGAAAGTTTAACTTATTTAGATGAAATGAAAGATTTAACATTTTTATCATTAACAAATAAAACTTTAGATCTTCCAAAAAATGTAATCTCTGCTGGAATTAATTCTACATCACAATTTAATACAATAAAAAAATTTTTGGAAACTAATCAAATACAAAGAACTATTTTTTTAACTCCCATCCAAGATTATGAGTTTGAAGTTAAAAAAGGAATGAAAAATTCAAAAATTAAAATTTATAAAGATTATGAGTATAATACAGAGCCTACAAAACTAACAAAACAAATAGAGGAAATTACAAACTACAGAATAAGAAAGCAAAATTTAGAAGATGAAATAAAAAGGATAAAAAATTCAAATGACCCAAATAAAGAAAAAAAAATAAAAAGACTGGAAAAAAGATACACTTTGGGTGGTTTAAATTTTGATGCTGTTGTAATTGCAGATTTTGATGAAAGTCTAAAAAGCGTATCAACATCACTTTTATACACTGACGTACTTCCTAAAAATAAATATTTTATAACTTTAAATCAGTGGTTTGATGAAAGTCTATTAAACGAAACTGACATCCAGCCTTTATATTATCCTTCAATAAACAAAGAAAATTTTGATAATTACAAAATTAAATACTTTAACGCATTTAATGAGGACCCTACACATTTGTCTCTATTGAGTTATGATCTTGTAGGCTTGGTATACTATTTGTCAATCAACTCAAGAGCAGAAAACTTAAATAAAATTTTTAACAGAAAAAACTCATTCAAAGGAAAAATAGGAATTTTTGATGTCAAAAATAATAAAATAAATCATAGACTTAATTTTTATAAAATTGAGGATCAAAAACTTATAGAAATTTTCTAATTTTTTTAAAAGCTTGGAATCTATGATCTATCTTATATTTTTGTGATGACTTCATTTCTCCAAAAGTTTTTCTTTTTTTTAAAGGAATAAAAATTGGATCATAGCCAAATCCATTTTTTCCTTTTGGTTTGTCTGAAATATATCCTTCAACTTTTCCCAACACACAAGCAATTTTTTTATTTAAATATGAAATAGAAATGGCACAAATAAATCTTGCTTTAATTTTTCTGTGTTTCCAATTTTTATCTTTTTTATTTAGCTCGCTATAAACTTTTCTTATAGCTTTGTTAAAATCTCCATGCCTTCCTCCCCACCTAGCAGAATAAATTCCAGGATTTTTATTTAAAAAGTCTATCTCTAAACCCGAGTCATCTGCCAAACAAATTAATCCTGTTTTTTTTGAAAAATATTTAGATTTAATTAATGAGTTTTCTTTAAATGTCTTTCCATTTTCAACTGGGCTCTTGAGATTAAATTCAGATGTGGAATGAATTTTAATGCTTTTTGGTAACAAACTCTTGATTTCACGTAATTTACCCTTGTTATTAGTGCCAATGAGTAATTTATCAATTTTTTGTTTGGACATCTAGAAATTATAAAAATCCTTACCATATAAAAGGCCATGGAAGAAGAGAAAAACCAAAATAGCACTTCTACAGATCAAAACCAGGATACAGTAAAAGAAACTGAGAATCCTGAAGAAAACATAGTTGAGGAAAATAAACAAGAAACAGAACAAGAGACTAAAGAAGAAATTAAAGAACCAACTCCAGAAGAAAAAATTGCAGAACTCGAAGATAAAGTAGCAAGAACTTTTGCTGAAATGGAAAATCAAAGAAGAAGATTTGAAAAAGAAAAAGAGGATGCTTTTGAATATGGTGGTTATAGTTTTGCTAAAGAAGCATTAAATTTAATTGATAACTTGGATCGATCCAAACATGTTCTTGAAAGTGACGACAAATTAAAAGAAACTGAGGCATTAAAAAAGACCCTAGAACATTTAGACATTATTAAAAAAGACCTAATCTCAATATTCGAAAAAAATAACATTAAACCAATTGATAGCCTTAACAAAAAACTAGACCCAAACTTTCATCAAGCAATGATGGAAATTGAAGACGATACAAAAGAACCTGGAACAATAATTCAGGAAATTCAAAAGGGCTTTACTATAAAAGACAGATTACTTAGACCCTCATTGGTAGGAGTGTCAAAAAAAGTTACAATTAAAGAAGAGAAAACTGAGGAAAATAAGGAAAATCTGAAAAATAAATAATCATGAGATCAACTTGTAGTTTCACATTTAAACCCTATATGACGAAAGAGAGGCGTTAATATTATGAGCAAAATTATTGGAATAGACTTAGGAACAACAAATTCATGTGTTGCCATCATGGAAGGAACACAAGCTAAGGTTTTAGAAAATGCTGAAGGAGCAAGAACTACTCCATCAGTTGTTGCATTCACAGATGAAAACGAAAAGTTAATTGGACAACCAGCAAAAAGACAAGCTGTTACAAACCCTGAAAATACTATCTTTGCAGTAAAAAGATTAATCGGAAGGAATTTTGAAGACCCAACAGTAAAGAAAGATGTAGAGGCTGCTCCTTTTAAAATAGTTAATTCTGAAAAAGGTGACGCTTGGATAGAAGCTAAAGGTGAAAGATATTCACCTTCACAGATATCTGCATTCATTTTACAAAAAATGAAAGAAACTGCAGAGAAATATTTAGGTCAAGCTGTAACAAAAGCTGTGATTACAGTGCCTGCATACTTTAATGATGCACAAAGACAAGCAACAAAAGATGCAGGAAAAATTGCTGGATTAGAAGTTTTAAGAATTATTAATGAACCAACAGCCGCATCTCTTGCTTATGGTTTAGATAAAAAACAAAATAAAAAAATTGCTGTATATGACTTGGGTGGAGGAACATTTGATGTTTCTATATTAGAATTGGGTGATGGTGTATTTGAAGTTAAATCAACTAATGGTGATACTTTTTTAGGTGGTGAAGATTTTGATAATGCTGTTGTTGATTACTTAATTTCTGAATTTAAGAAAGATAATGGAATTGATCTTAAGTCAGATAAACTTGCTTTACAAAGACTAAAAGAAGCTGCTGAAAAAGCAAAAATAGAATTATCTTCTGCTGAACAAACGGATATTAATTTACCTTTCATTACTGCAGATAAGACAGGTCCAAAGCACATTAATTTAAAAATGACTAGAGCGAAACTTGAAGCTTTAGTTGAGGACTTAATTGCTAGAACAATGCCTCCATGTAAAACTGCATTAAAAGATGCAGGAATTACTGCTAGTGAAATTGATGAGGTAGTTATGGTAGGTGGTATGACTAGAATGCCAAAAGTATTAGAGGAAGTTAAAAACTTTTTTGGAAAAGATCCTAACAAAAGTGTAAATCCTGATGAAGTAGTTGCAATGGGTGCTGCTATTCAGGCTGGTGTATTACAGGGTGATGTAAAAGATGTACTTCTATTAGATGTAACTCCACTATCACTTGGTATCGAAACACTTGGTGGAGTTTCAACAAAATTAATTGATAAAAATACAACAATCCCAACTAAAAAAAGTCAGGTGTTTTCAACTGCAGAAGATAATCAGCCAGCTGTATCTATTAGAGTTCTACAGGGTGAAAGAGAAATGGCAGCTGATAATAAAGCTTTAGGTAACTTTGAATTAGTGGGTATTGCACCAGCTCCAAGAGGGGTGCCTCAAATTGAAGTTACATTTGATATTGATGCTAATGGTATCGTAAATGTTTCAGCAAAAGACAAGGGAACTGGTAAAGAACAAAAGATTCAAATTCAAGCTTCAGGTGGACTAAGTGATGAAGAAATTGAAAAAATGGTTAAAGATGCAGAAGCTAATAAAGAAGCTGATAAAAAGAAAAGAGAGTCTGTTGATGTTAGAAACCAAGCAGATACTTTAATTCACTCTACTGAAAAAAATTTAAAAGAGCATGGATCAAAAATTTCCGATACAGAAAAAAAAGCAATTGAAGATGCATCTTCTGGTGTAAAAGAAGCATTAAAAGGTGAAGATATTGAAGATATTAAGAAGAAAACTGAGGCTTTAGTTCAAGCTTCAATGAAACTTGGTGAAGCAATCTATAAATCACAACAAGGAGCAAAACCTGAATCTGGAAAAGATGATGGTGGAGATGATGCGGGTAAAAAAGACGAGAATGTTGTTGATGCTGATTTCGAAGAAGTAAAAGACGAGAATAAAGAAAAAAGCGCTTAAACTGACATTTAATTGTCTGGGGTAATTTGATGGCTAAAAGAGACTATTACGATGTCCTAGGCGTTAATAAAAGCGCAAGCCCTGACGAATTAAAATCCGCATATAGAAAATTAGCTGTAAAATATCATCCTGATAAAAATCCAGGAGATTCCAAAGCAGAAGAAAAATTTAAAGAAGCAAGTGAGGCTTACGGAATACTCTCAGATAAAGAAAAAAAGCAAAACTACGATAATTTTGGTCATGCTGCATTTGAAAACGGTGGTGGTAGACCAGGTGGTGGCTTTGGTGGTTTCAGTGGAGCAGATTTTTCAGATATTTTTGAGGATTTCTTTGGTGATTTTGGAGGAGGTGGAAGATCAAGAAATAGAAAATCTAATAATAGAGGCTCTGACTTGAGATATGATTTATCAATTTCTCTTGAAGAAGCTTACCATGGAAAAAAACAAGATATTAAATTTTCTACATCAGATCAGTGTGGTACTTGCAAAGGTAATGGATCAAAACCAGGTTATTCCCCAGACAGATGCTCATATTGTGGTGGGAATGGTAGAGTAAGATCCAATCAAGGTTTCTTTACTGTACAACAGACGTGTCCTCAATGTAATGGAAATGGTGAGGAAATTACTAATCCTTGTAATGATTGTAATGGTCAGGGTAAAAAACAAGCATCTAAAAGAATATCTGTAACAATTCCAAAAGGTGTAGATGATGGAACGAGAATAAGGCTTGCAGGAAAAGGTGAAGCAGGAACTAGAGGTGGAGCAACAGGTGATCTTTATTTATTTATTAATGTTAATACACATAACTTATTTAAAAGATCAGACGAAAATTTATTTTTTGAATTTCCACTTTCTCTAGCAGATGCAGCATTAGGAACAACAATAGAAATTCCAACTATTGATGGTGGAAAAGCTAAAATTAAAATTCCTGATGGAACTCAAAATGGTAAACAATTTAGACTTAAAGGTAAAGGTATGCCATTTATGAGAAGAGGAGATTTTGGAGACTTATATGTTCAAGTTAAAACAGAAGTACCTGTATATTTAAATAAAAAACAAAAAGAATTATTGGAGCAATTTAGAGAAATTGAGAACGATAAGTCAAATCCAAGTATTAAAAAATTTTTTCAAAAAGCAAAAGATTTCTGGAAAAACTAAAAGACTAATCTTCTAAAAAGGGTTAATATTAGCTAAATGAAAAAAATTAATTTAGCTATTTCTGGTTGCATGGGAAGGATGGGCCAGCAATTAATTAGATCTTCAAAGAAAAATAAAAACTTTAAACTTGTTACACTTACAGAAAATAGATTAATAAATAAAAAGTTTAATGGAGTTAAACCTGAGTTAAATTCTGAAAAAGCTTTTAGAAAAACTGACGTAATTATTGATTTTACTGTTCCTAACTGCACTCTTGAAATATTAAAAATAGCATCAAAACTAAAAAAAAAGGTAATAATCGGTACTACGGGGTTTACTAGGAACCAAGAAAACCAGATTAAAAAATATTCAAAAAAAATACCTATTTTAAAAGCTGGAAACATGAGCTTAGGTGTAAATTTATTAATGTATTTAACAGAAATTGCATCAAAATCATTAAATGATGAATACTTAAGTAAGATATTTGAAGTACATCACAAACATAAAAAAGACTACCCATCCGGTACTGCCTTAATGCTTGGTAAAGGAATTGCTGATGGAAAAAATAAAAATTTATATAATTTAATTGGTAAAAAATTCTTAAATAAAAAATCTTTTCCTTATGGAAAAAAAATTAATTTTAACTCAATTAGAAAAGGTGAAATTATAGGGGAACATGAGGTAAAATTCTCAAGTGGAAAAGAAATAATTACATTAAACCATGAAGCTTTTGATAGAGCACTTTACTCTGATGGGGCTTTAACTGCCTCTAAATGGATAACGAAAAAAAGACCAGGGTTATATTCTATGAGAGATCTTTTAAATTTTAATGTTTAAAAAAATAGAAAAAATATTATTAAAATATATTCCCATATTTTATTTAGGTTTAACTAGAGCTCAGGATAGTAATGATAGATTTATATTTGGGTCTGATTTTATAAAAAAAAACAAAAAAAATACTTCATGTAGTATTTTAGATGTTGGTTGTGGTGGAGGAAATTTTTTTGCTTACATTAATAGTCAAATAAAAAATTCCACATATCTAGGTATAGATTTTGATTACGATAAAATGAAAGAAAACAAATTCCACAATTTTAAAAATTTTAGTACTATTTCTAAAGACCTAAGAACAGATTGGTATTATGATAAATACGATTTTGTATGGTCCTCGGAAGTAATTGAACATTTGTTTGATGATCAAAATTTTTTTAAAAAACTTGTTAATTCAACAAAAAGAGATGGATATACTATGATTACCACACCATACTATAACAGTTATTTAAATTTTGCTAAAAAATATAATTGGTCACTTGAACCTTCAAAAGAAGAAATAACTGGACATGTTAGGCTAGGATATAATGAAGAAGATTTAAAAAAGTTAGCTCTGATAAATAATTTAGAATTAGAAGGAATTTACTATATAAGTGAATGTAATAATTTTAGAGCAAAAAATTTTTTTAAAGTAAATAATGGATTGTTCTGTTATTTCTTTAATATTTTGTATTTTCTGAAAATTTTAAATTATAAAAGATATATAAAAAGTGAAAATACAGTAGATAAAATGAAATATTTTTCCATAGCCGCTATATACAAGAATATAAATTAAATTTTGAGATGTTTGTTGAAGATAAAGCAAAAATAATCATCAAAATATTAAACAAAATTTATCCTAAAACACCAGTCCCTCTTAAAAGTAAAAATACTTATACATTATTAATTTCTGTTCTTCTTTCTGCACAATGTACTGACGTTAATGTAAACAATGTTACAAGAAACATATACCCAAAATACTACAAACCAGAACACTTTGTTAAATTAGGAAGAAAAAAAATTGAAAAATTAATTAAAAAAATTGGAATTTACAGAGTAAAAGCAAAAAGTATTTATTTAATGTCTAAACAAATCTTGGAAATTCATAATGGCAAAGTTCCTAAAACTTTTGAGGAACTTGAAAAACTACCTGGTGTAGGACACAAAACAGCAAGTGTAGTAATGTCTCAAGGTTTTGGGTATCCAGCTTTTGCCGTTGATACTCATATTCACAGGCTTGCACAACGATGGGGTTTAACAAATGGGAAAAATGTAGTCCAAACTGAAAAAGATTTAAAAAGAATATTTCCTAAAAAAATCTGGTCTAAACTTCATTTACAAATAATTTTTTATGGCAGAGAGTATTGTAAGGCAAGAGATTGTTATGGTTTAAGTTGCAAAATTTGCACTACTTGCTACCCAAATAGAAAAAAACCTGTTATTACCAAAAAAGCTTAGTATGAAAATTTTAGGTATAGGTAACGCTATAGTAGATGTAATCTGTAAGGTTGAAGACAACTTTATTGATCAAAACAATCTTACAAAGAGCACAATGAAATTATTCTTTGATGAAAATGAATTCAAAAATTTATTAACAAATCTTAAAATTGAAAAAACAGTTTCTGGAGGTTCAGTGGCAAACTCTATAGTTGGATTATCACAACTTGGAAATAAAGTTGGTTTTATAGGTAAGGTTTCTGATGATGAATTTGGTAATAATTACGAAGAAGGATTAAAAAAAGAAAACGTAGAATACTTTTATTCTAAAAAAAAAGAGGAATTACCAACTGGGACATGTTTGATATTAGTAACACCAGACTCAGAAAGAACGATGTGTACATTCCTGGGAACTGCGGGAAAAATTAATGAGAATGATGTTAGTTCTGAAGCAATTAAAAAAAGTGAGGTGATATTTTTAGAAGGTTATTTGTGGGATGAAGGTGAGCCCAAAAAAGCATTCGATAAAGCTATAAATAATGCAAACAAAGTTGCTATGTCGCTATCTGATCTATTTTGTGTAGATAGACACAAACCTCATTTTTTAAACCTAGTTAAAAACAAACTTGATATAACCTTTGCTAACGAACAAGAAATTACTTCTTTAATAGAAGCAAAAAATTTTGATGAAGTTATAAGCTTTTCAAAACAACTTAATAAATTAGTGATTGTAACAAGAGGAGAAAAAGGAGCAGTCGCAATTAATGGTGATGAAGTTATTGAATGTGCTGTGCAGAAAAATCTAAAAATTATTGATCTTACAGGTGCAGGTGATCTTTTTGCTGCTGGTTTTTTACATGGGTATATTAACAAATTATCAACAAAAGAGTGCCTTGAAAAAGGTACTGAGATGTCATCTAAAGTAATACAACAAATTGGTGCAAGACTTTAACTTAAATTTTCTTTCTTTTAAAACTACCCTTACCTTTTTTAGGCCTAACTATTTTTGGTTTGTACTTTTTAGTAAATAAATCTTTAGCCATAGGGTTTTTCTTATTTGATTTGATAGCCATTTTTTTCACTAATTATGAAATCTTTATCATTAAATGTATTTAAAATTTTTTTTCTTAATCGATAAATATGAGTTTCAACAGTATGGGTTTCTATATCAGACTGATAACTCCAAACCTTTTCCTGCAGTTCATCAATACTAACAGGTTTATCTGATTTAGATAAATAAGTAATTGTATTAATCTCTTTCTCAGTCAACTTAAGCTTATTATCTTTTATTAACATCTCTCTAGAATTAAGGTCTATGATATAATTATTTACTTTTACCTTGGACTGGCTATTGAATTGTAATTTTAAAAATTCAATATTTATCTTTTCAAGTAGCTTAAAAATATTAATTGGTCCGTTATCTAACACAAATTGATTATCAATAGCTGAATATTTTTTATTTGAAATTACTAAATTATTACTAAGAATTTTTACGGAATCGCTTAAATAATTCTCATTATCTGCTCGAGTAATCTTAAAATTTAAATCTAAATCAAGTTCTTCGAGAATTTGATATAATTCATTAAACTTATATATTATTAAATTTTGACCGCTCACAGAAAGAGAATATGACAATTTTAGTAAAAAATAAACATACTCTTCAAATAGATGAATTTAAGTTTAAGTGTTGTATTGGAAAAAATGGTTCTACAAAAAGAAAGAAAGAGGGAGATAAAAAATCACCAAAAGGAACCTTTGAAATTGAAAATCTTTATTTTCGAAAAGATAGGATAGAAAAACCATTTACTTTATTAAGATGTATACCAATTAAAAAAAGTATGGGTTGGTGCAACGATATTCGTTTTCCAAAAAAATATAACAAACTTTTCAAAATAGAAAATAAAATAAAACATGAAAAATTAAAAAGAAAAGATTATAAATATGATTTACTTATCCCAATTAAATATAACTTTCAAAAACCCATTCCCGGTCTAGGTAGTTGTATTTTTATCCACCTAACTAAAGATTATAAACCCACTGCAGGATGTATTGCTTTAAAAGAAAAAGACTTTTTGATTTTACTTAAATTAATAAAAAAAAATTCAAAAATAAAAATTTTTTAAGATCTTTGACCAAAAATACTAGATCCAACTCTAACATATGTTGATAGATATTTAACGGCAGTAAGATAATCTGAGGACATTCCCATGCTTAATTCTGTAAACTCAAGATCTTTATTCAATTTATTCATCTCTTCGAAATAACTTTCTGGATTTAAATTTATTGGAGGGATGCACATTAAACCAATTAAATCTAAACCAATTTCTTTACAATAAGAGGCTAATTGACCGACTTGACTTTTATTTACTCCTGATTTTTGATCCTCATTACCAATATTAACTTGCAAAAATATTTTAATTTTTTTATTTATTTTATTTTGTTCATCTGCAATTTTTTTTGCTAGTTTTTGACTATCTACAGAATGAATATAATCAAAAATTTGAACTGCATATTTTACTTTATTAGTTTGCAGTTTTCCAATCAGGTGTAATTTCAAATTTGAATTAGTTTTTTTAACCTCTGACCATTTTTCTAAAGCTTCTTGAACTTTATTTTCACCATAATCTATGTGACCATGCTCAATAAGTGGTAATATTTTGTCTATTTTAAATGTTTTAGATACAGCAATAATTTTGGGGTGATTAGTAATATTTAATTTATTAATTTGGACTTTGATATTATTTTCAATGTCTAATAAATTTTTTACAATATTGTGCATATAGTTATGATTAAGAAATATTACTTTATTAATAAATTTGACACAAATAATATAGATAAACAAGATAAACAAACTGCTATTATTTATAGAAACTATTTAACTAAAACACCAGACCGAACTCTTATTTTGAAAATAAAGAAATATTGTAAAAAAAAATCAATAAAGTTTTATCTATCAAATAACATTAAGTTAGCGATTAAACTTGATCTAGACGGTGCTTATATTCCTTCTTTTAACAAAAGTTTAAAACATTTGGCCTACTCTTATAAGAAAAATTTCAGAATTATTGGATCAGCCCACAACCTTAAAGAAATTAGAACTAAGGAAATTCAAAATGTTAGAAAAATTTTTCTATCTTCTTTATTTAAAAAAAATAAAAATTTTCTAGGGATAAATAAATTTAATTTTCTTTCTAAACTTACAAAAAGGAAAGTTGTTGTACTCGGTGGAATTTCGAAAGAGAATATAAAAAAACTTTCTCTGTTAAAAAAATCTGAATTTGCTGGAATATCTTATTTTGAATAAAAAAAAAGGCCCCTAAAAAGGGGCCCTTTTTATTAATTTGTGTTCTAAACAATTAGAATGCAAATGCTACTGTTAAACCCCAGTAGTCTACATCTTCATTTGCATTAGTTGTGTAAGAAATGTTCTCACCTTCTGCTGATACAGCTGTAACAGTCATACCACCTGAAGTGTAAGCAAGTGAAATCTTACTGTACTCAGCATCAACAGTTTGTTCACCACTGTCAATTGTTTCAGTACCGTAAGTTAAAGATATTCCATCTGTTACAGTGTAAGCAATACTGTAAGATGTAGTATCTTGGTCTCTTGTAGCAGTCGCTGAATCAAACTCATGGTTTGAGTAACCTAAAGTTACTGGACCAACAACGTATGTTGCTTTCGCAGTAGTAACATCAGCATTGTTAGCAGTACCTGCAGCACCATCATTTGTACCGATACCATAACTAACTGTTAAACCTTCTACACCAGTAAATGTTCCACCAAACGCTTGTGAAGACTCAGCATTTGAACCTTGTGGCGTGTATGAAGCTGATAGAGATAAACCTTCCATCATTTCTGGTAATGTATAAAGGAAAGTGTTGTTACCACCTGGTGATGTTAACATCGCTGCGTCACCTGCAGATGTTGCAGTCTCAGCAGAAGAAGCTGTAGCTCCTCCAACTTTAGTGTCAAACGTATCGAAAATGTCACCAGCAGCTGTAGCATCTATAGCTGAAACAGCAGAACTTCCACCATTTCCTGAGAACTTAAGTGTTCCAAGTCCGTCAGATGCAATTGTTAGTGAATGATCATCGAATGAGTTAACTGCGTCACCGCCACCTTCTAACTCAAACGCCATTGAAACAGTTAATCCATTATCTAATTCTGTAGAACCAGTTAGATTAACACTGTCAGCCATTGAATAAGCTACTCCAGCATTTCTTGTAACAGTAGAGTAGTTTTCAACTGTAATTGACGCTGCACCAGACGCTGTCAATTCACCAGCAAATGATGCTGACGTAGAAACAAGCGAAGCTGCTAAAGCAGTCAAACCTATTTTTTTAATGTTCATAATTAATTACTCCTTTTTTAAATGTTATTATTAATAATAAACGGGTGTTTTATAGACAATTTAACCTTTAATTTTCTAACAATTATCACAATTTATTTAAAAAATTTGATTAGTGTTGCATTTTTGCATCATTATTTTCTCCATTTTACTTAATTAATTAGATATTTTGAAATTATATTGTAGATATAATCACTTTATAAAATCTAAGTTAAAATGAAAAAATCTATAAAAATATTAGTTTTTACTTTAATCCTTCCAATTTTCCTAATTTCTTGCAAAGGGCCGGACGGAAAATTTAAATTACCAGGAGCTGATGCAAGAAAATATCCTGCTGATCCAAAAAAGAGAGTTGAGCAAAACCTGAAGGAAGGTCGTGGTTTTAGATTAGGTAGCTTAGGCGATAGAGCAAAAGGAGGTAAATTTGATTTTGCAAGTTCCAACGAACTTTGGAGGGCCTCACTAGACACATTAGATTTCATGCCTCTAGCAACTGCAAATTATAGTGGTGGTATAATTGTAACTGATTGGTATTCAGAAAAACAAGACACAAATGAAAGTATTAAAATTTCTATAAGATTTTTGACAAATGAAATAAGATCAGATGCTCTTGATATAAAAGCTTTTAATAGAAATTGTTTAACTAACCTTAATTGTAAAATTACTGAAATTAAAGGAAATTTAATTTCAGAACTTAAAAAAAAAATATTAAAAACAGCTGCAATATATCAAAAAGAAAATAAATCTAAAACAAATAAAGATTATAAATACCCAAATCTCGATTAATCTAATTTAGTTGTGGAAAGATATAATTTTAACATTATTGAAAAAAAATGGCAAAAAATTTGGGAAGAAGAAAAAACTTTTTCAACCAAATTAGATAAGAATAAAAAAAAATTTTATTGTTTAGAAATGTTTCCTTACCCATCTGGAAAAATTCATATGGGACATGTCAGAAATTATACAATTGGGGATGTTCTAGCAAGATACAAAGCACTACAAGGCTACAATGTATTACATCCGATGGGATGGGACTCTTTCGGTATGCCTGCAGAAAATGCAGCCAGACAGAATAAATTAGATCCCAAAACATGGACAGAAAGCAATATTTCTAAAATGAAATCTCAGCTAAAAAAATTGGGTTTATCAATTGATTGGGATAGAGAGATTTCTACATGTTCAGAAGAATATTACAAACATCAACAAAAATTTTTCTTAGAGCTTTTTAAAAAAAAATTAGTTTATAGAAAAGAGAATTACGTAAATTGGGATCCAGTTGATGAAACCGTTTTAGCAAACGAACAAGTGATCGATGGAAAGGGATGGCGCTCAGGTGCAACAGTTGAAAGGAAAAAATTGAGCCAATGGTTCTTTAACATTTCTAAATTTTCACAAGAATTATTAAATGGATTAGAAGAATTAGATAATTGGCCAAATAAGGTAAAAACTATGCAAAAAAACTGGATAGGAAAATCCTTTGGATGCGAAATTGATTTTAAAATTGAAGGTAATTTACCAGTAGATAGAATAAAGTGTTTCACTACTAGGCCTGATACCCTGTTTGGTTTTTCTTTCCTAGCATTATCTATAGATCACGAAATATCACAATTTTATAAGAGCAATCCTGATTTTATCAAATTCAAAGAAGAATGCTCAAAAACAGGAACAACCGAAGAGGCTATTGCCGTAGGAGATAAAATTGGTTTTAAGACAAACCTTATGGCCATAAATCCATTAAATCCAAAGGATAAAGTTCCAGTTTATTTTGCTAATTTTGTTCTAATGGATTATGGTTTTGGGGCTGTTTTTGGATGTCCAGCACATGACCAAAGAGATTTCGATTTTGCAAAAAAATATGATTTAGAAATTAAAACAGTAGTAAGACCTGAAAATGAAAATGATAATTATAAAGTTACAGAAGAAGCTTATCCCGGACCAGGTGTAATAATTAATTCAGAATTTTTAGATGGTTTAGAAGCCCCAAACAATTCTGTTATAGAAACTATCAAAATTTTAGAAGATAAAAAAATAGGAAAAAAAAAAATTAATTTTAGATTAAAGGATTGGGGTGTATCAAGACAGAGGTATTGGGGATGTCCAATCCCAATTGCTTATGATGAAGATAACAATGCTTATCCAATTCCAGACTCAGATCTTCCAGTGAAGCTTCCAGAAAATATTAAATTAGATGTAAAAGGAAACCCTCTTGATAGCCAAAATAAATGGAAAAAAATAACATTAAATGGAAAAACATTAACCAGAGAAACTGATACTTTAGATACATTTGTTTGTTCTTCTTGGTACTACTTAAGATTTTGTTCTCCTGGACATCAAGATTATGGCTTTAAAAAAGAAGATGTTGATTATTGGATGCCAGTTGATCAATACATAGGTGGTGTTGAGCATGCTATTTTACATTTATTATATTCAAGATTTTTTATGCAAGCTCTTTCCTATGAAAATCAAAATTTTAACCTAAAGGAACCCTTTGACGGTTTGTTTACCCAAGGTATGGTTTGTCATGAAACTTACAAAGATCATGAGAATAATTGGGTAAGTCCAGAAGATATAGAAACTATTCAAGGTAAAAAATATCTAAAAGGAGATCGTTCAAATGAAATTAAAGTGGGTCCATCTGAGTCTATGTCGAAATCAAAAAAAAATACAATAGATCCTGAAAATATTATTTCTAGTTATGGTGCTGATGCTGCCAGATTATTTATTTTATCAGACAGTCCCCCTGAAAAAGATGTTCAATGGTCTGAGGAAGGGATAAGTTCTTCATTCAAGTTTATTCAGAAATTATGGAGTCTTAATTTAAAAATTTTAGAAGAGTGTAAAAAAGATCATTTAAAAGATACAGATAACGAAATAAAAAAATATACAAATAAATTTTTAAGAAACATTACAAAAAATCTCGAGGATTTCAGCTACAACAAAATTATAGCTAATATGCATGAAATGTATTCCTTTCTAAACAAACAATTAAATAAACCTTACAAAAAAATTACTTTGATTGAAAATTATGAGAAAATTTTAATTACAATGACACCAATAATTCCTCATTTTACAAGTGAATGTTTAAAAAACTTGAATATCACAAATGCGAATTGGCCAGAATATGATGAAAAGATGTTAATCGAAGAATACGCAAATATTGTGGTTCAAATTAATGGAAAAAAAAGAGGATTAATTAAAACAAAAAAAGATAACAACGAAAAAATCGTAATGGAAGAAATTTCAAAAGAAAAAAACCTAGAAAAATATATAAAAGATCAAAAAATTAAAAAGAAAATTTTTATCCAAAATAGGCTAATTAATATTATTATCTAATTATGATTAAAAAGATATTTTTATTAATTTTAATAGTATTTGGTATAACAAACTGTGGTTATACACCCATGCTCTCACAAAATAATAAATTGGATTTTATTATCGTAAATTTAGATCTTGTGGGAAACAGAACAATTAATAATTTTTTTGAAAGAAAATTAGAACAATATTCAAATAACTCTAGTGATAGAAAATATAAAATTTTAATTTATTCAAATTATGAAAAAATTGATGTTGCGAAAGACTCTACAGGTAACGTTACTGATTTAAAATTAATTTCTACAATAGATGTAACTTATAGCTTAGAGCAAGAATCAAAAAATGAAGAAAAGAAAATATCGTTTTCAGAAAGTATTACAATTAAAAAGAATGACAATACTTTTGAACAGAATAACTATGAAAGAAGTATTTTAAATAACTTATCACAACAATTATTAAATAAATTAGTGTTCTATTTATCAAAACAAGAATGATAATTAAATCTTTTGAAATAAACAAAATAAAATTAGATAAAAATAAATATATTTTACTTTATGGACAAAATAATGGTTCACAGAGAGAAACTTTAAAAAACTTAATTAAATCAAAGAAAGGGGTTTTTAATTATGATGAAAAAGAAATCCTAGATGACTCCAATTCTTTTTTAGAGCAAATAATTTCACGATCATTATTTGAAGAGGAAAAAACTATAATAATTAACCGTGCAACAGATAAAATATTAAAAATAATTGAAGAAATTGGTTTAAAAAAAATTGACGATCTTAAAATTATAATTCTTGCAAATAACTTGGAAAAGAGATCAAAATTAAGAGTTTTTTTTGAAAAACATAAAATTTATTTATGCATTCCTTTTTATCCAGATAATCAACAAACATTATCAAAAATTGCTTATAATTTTTTTAGAGAATGTAAAATAATAATTTCATCGGAAAATATTAATCTTATAATTAATAAATGTAATGGTGACAGAGAAATCCTGCAAAATGAATTGATTAAAATAAAACATTTCTCAAAAAATAGAAAAAATATTACAAGAGATGACATATCTAAGCTTACTAATTTAATTGAAAATATTAGTATTTCAGAATTAGCTGATAATTGTTTGGCAAAAAATAATAAAAAAATAGTTAGTATTTTTAATGAAAATAATTTTAGTAATGATGACTCAATAATCATTATTAGGACGCTGTTGAATAAATCAAAAAAAATTCTGCAACTTTCAGAAGAGTTTAAAAATAAGAAGAATATAGAATTAGTTATATCATCAGCCAAACCTCCAATATTTTGGAAAGATAAAGAAATAACAAAACAACAGATTTATAAATGGTCGCCTGAAAATATAAAAAATCTTATTTATAAGTTGAGTAATTTGGAGTTTTTTAGCAAAAAAAATTTAAACAACTCTCTTAAACTAGTCTCAGATTTTATTATCGAAGTATCTTTATCAAAAACTAATAATTAGATTTAATTATATCAATTATTTTATTTAATTGATCAAGATCCTTATATTCAAAACTAATTTTACCTTTATTTCTTTTATTATTTTTAATTTCAACATTTAACCCGATTTTATTTGAAACAGATAGTTCGAGTGCAATAATATTAGTATCTTTAGATTTAATTGATTTCTTTTTTTTATTTTTGAAAATTTTAACAAAATTTTCAGCCTGCCTAACAGAAAGTTTTTTCTCAATTATTTTAGCTGCAACAAAACTAGCATTATCAAGACCAACTATTATTTTAGCATGACCAGCGGTTAATTTTTGATTTTCAATTAATTTTATTACATCATCAGGTAGAGTTAAAAGTCTTAAAGAGTTAGTTATATGGCTTCTGCTTTTGCCAATAAATTTTGATACTTTTTCTTGATCATAAGAAAAGTCATCAATTAATCTTTTATATCCTTGAGCTTCCTCAAGTGGGTTTAAATCGTGCCTTTGAACATTTTCTACAATAGCAAATTCTAGTGACTTTAAGTCATCAGCCTCTGTAACAACAACAGGAACATTGTGAAGTCCAGCTCTTTGAGCAGCCAGCCATCTTCTTTCTCCTGCAATTATTTCAAATTTAGATATATTGTCATTTGATTTTCTAACGATGATTGGTTGAATCATGCCTCTTTCTTTAATTGAATTAGTTAGATCTTCTAAATTTGTTTCATCAAAAATTTTTCGTGGCTGATATCTATTTGGCACTAGATCACTAATTGATACTTGATTCTTTTGAGGTTCATTTTTTGTCTCACCAATCAGCGATGAAAGTCCTCTTCCTAATCCTTTTTTGATTTTATCCATTAAGCTGCACTTCCTATTGTTGACTCTTGATGAATAAATTCATCAGTGAAACTAAAGTAAGATTTGCTACCAGGACATGTTTTATCATAGATCAATACTGGCATTCCGTGTGATGGAGCTTCTGACAATCTGACATTTCTTGGTATGACAGTTGAGTAAACTTTTTCACTAAAATAATCTCTAGCTTCTTTCTCAACTTGTGACGAAAGCTTATTTCTTTTATCATACATAGTTAAAAGTATGCCCCTGATTTTCAAATCTGGATTTAAACTTACTTTTATCCTTTCTATCGTTTTCATTAGCTGCGTTAATCCTTCCAAAGCAAAAAATTCGGTCTGAAGTGGTACCAATAGTGAATTTGAGCTTACAAGTGCCATTACTGTCAACAAGCTTAACGAAGGTGGGCAATCGATCAAGACATAATCATATAATCTTCTAGAATCGTTTAAATATGCGGTTAATTTAGTCTTTAGTATAAAAGCCCTATTACTGTCATCAGCCGTCTCTACTTCTAAACCCGATAAATCTACATTAGATGTTATAATATCTAAATTTTCAAACTGTGTTTTTTTAATCACATCACTAATTTCTCTGGTTCCATTCAAAACTCCATAAATTGTATCACTCGAGTTATCCATATTAGATAATCCTAGACCTGTGGTAGCGTTACCTTGTGGATCTAGGTCAATTACTAAAATTTTTTTATCTATTTGAGATAAACCTGCTGCAAGATTTATCACCGTAGTAGTTTTTCCAACCCCACCCTTTTGATTTATTACTGAAATAATTTGCATTTAATTTTTTTTTTTAATTTTTTTAATATTTATTAAAAAAGAGTCTTCACTTGTTAAACTTTTCTTTTCTATATACTCCAGCTCCCAATTTTTTTTGGAATTTTCAAAAATTTTTTTTCCACTCTTCCCCATAAAAAAAATTAAATTTTTATATTTTGAAAAATTTTCATATACTAATTCTAAAACTACTGGCATTGGTTTAAATGCTCTAGACATTATCGTTCCTGTTTCTAAATTTTTTATTTCAAAAATATTTTTTTGAAATACCTTTGTATTTAAATTTAGTTTTTTTGAAACTTCCTTTAAAAAATGGCTTTTATGATAACTTTTTTCATAAAGGTGCACATTCATATTATTTTTCATATTTTTTAGTATAATTGCCACGATTATACCTGGCATACCCCCTCCTGAACCTATATCTGTGGTTGTATTACTATTTAAGTCAACAAAATCAATAATTTGTGCAGAATCTATAATATGACGGTCAATTATAGCCTTTTTTGATGCTGTATTTTGGCTAATTATGTTGATTTTTTTATTTTTTTCAAGAATCATAGATATATAGTTTTCAAAGTCCAAAAATGTTTCACGTGAAACATTTAAGTGATTGATTCTAGAATAAGAATTTAAAATTTCCTGATCCATTAAGCTATATGCTTAATAGACTTTCTTTTAACATGTGACAACAAAATATATACAGCGGCAGGAGTTATTCCGTCAATTCTTAGAGCTTGACCCATTGTTTTGGGCTTTATTTCCTTAAATTTTGCTTTTACCTCATTGGATAAACCTGATAGCCCGTCATAATTGATTTGATCTGGAATAATTAAGTTTTCGTCCCTCTTAAATGCTAAAATATCGGCTTTTTGCTTCTTTAAATACCCCCTATAATGAGCATTTATTTCTACTTGTTCATCAATTTCTTTGCTAAAAAAGGGTATATCGGACCATATTTCCCTAATTTTACTCATATTTACCCCTTTTTGAGTTAAAACTTCGCTAGATGATCTCAATATTCCATCTTTTGCTATTTTTATTCCAAATTTTTCAGCTTTTGATGGTGAAATCTTGGATTCGGCCATTTTTATATTAATTTTACTGATTTGTTCAAATTTACTTAAATACATTGCTTTTCTTTGATCACCAATTAAACCAATATCTATTCCCTTTGAGGTTAATCTTTGATCAGCATTATCTGATCTCAAGCTCAATCGATATTCTGCTCTTGATGTAAACATTCTGTATGGCTCAGCTACCCCTTTGGTCACCAAATCATCAATCATTACTCCAATGTAGGCATCAGATCTATCAAGTATGAATGGTTCTAATTTTTTAACGGACAAAGCAGCATTTATTCCTGCTATAAGGCCTTGTGCAGCAGCTTCCTCATATCCTGTTGTCCCGTTAATCTGACCGGCTAGATAAAGGTTGCTTATCTTCTTAGTTTCAAGGGTTAAGAATAGTTCACGTGGATCTACATAGTCATATTCTATTGCATATCCCGGTCTTATTATAGTAACGTTTTCTAAACCATTGATATTATTACATATTTCTTGCTGAACCTCAGCTGGTAGTGATGTGGAGATACCATTTGGATAAATTGTGTGGTCATTTAGTCCCTCAGGTTCTAAAAATATCTGGTGACGAACTTTATCTACAAATTTTACAACCTTATCTTCTATAGATGGACAATATCTTGGGCCCACTCCTTTTATATTACCCGAGTACATAGCGCTCTTAGATAAATTCTTTTCTATAATCTTATGAACCTTCTCATTTGTATATGTCATCCGACAAGACACCTGTTTGTTCATATTTTTTTTTGTTAAGAATGAAAAAAAATAAGGATCGTCATCTGCGAATTGTTCTTCTAAGTTTTCAAAATTAATTGTCCTTGAATCTAACCTTGGTGGTGTTCCGGTTTTTAGTCTTCCAATTTTAAAATTATATTTTGCTAATTGTTCACTCAAACCTGTAGAAGGTTTTTCATCGTATCTTCCAGCAGGAGTTCTTTCATCACCTATATGTATCAAACCATTCAAAAAAGTCCCTGTTGTGAGTATTATCTTGTTAGATAAGACTTTCTTACCTTCTTTCGTTTCAATTCCACTTATTGAATTTTCGTCAAAAATAAACTTTACTACAGGATCAGAAAAAACGCTTAAATTACAATAGTTTAGCAATATTTCTTGCATATACTTACGATAAAGTGATCTATCTGATTGAGTTCGTGGTCCTCTAACTGCTGGCCCTCTACTTCTATTTAACAATCTAAATTGTATACCTGATTTGTCCGCTACTTCTCCCATAACACCATCAAGGGCATCTATTTCTCTAACCAAATGACCTTTACCCAAGCCTCCTATTGCCGGGTTACAAGACATCTCACCGATAGTTTCTATTTTATGAGTAAATAGGGCAGTGTTCACTCCTAGACGAGCAGATGCTGCTGCAGCTTCACATCCAGCATGACCACCTCCAATTACAACAACATCAAATGAAAAATCATTTTTCATAATCCAAATCTATATGTGATTATATAATTTACAAGATAGGCTTAATTTTTTGTTAATAAGCCTTATTTATCAAGGTTTTTTGATAAATAAAGTGCAAAAAACCAGCAAAATAGGGAATTACTTGCCGATACAAAAATCGTTGAAAATACTACCTAATATCTCCTCTACATCAACTTTTCCAACTATCATACCCAAATGTCTTGTGGCTAATCTCAAATCTTCTGCAGCTTTATCGTAATCTTCGATTTCTTTTTTTTGATTAAAGTTATTTAGATGATCCAAACACTGTTGCAGATGTTGCCTGTGTCTTTCTCTTG
>CACJVG010000017.1 GCA_902596785.1 uncultured Pelagibacteraceae bacterium
TTAGTAAATAAAGCAATATTATAAAAATTTGTACCTAATCTTTCGTTTAATTGACTTTTAAATAATATTTCATGATTAAATCCTAAATTAGATAATAAATTTGAAAAATTTAAAAGTTTTTTTTCATCCTTTATTTTTGATGAAGCAAAATACTTACCACATTGATTCAAATCACAATCAACTTGATGTTCTGATACAAATTTTTTAACTGCTTCAATACCAAGTTTGTAAATATCAGTTTTAATTTTATAAGAAGTTAATTCTTTATTTGAATTAAAACCATCATTTAATGTTGTATCTACTAAATAACCTGAATTCCTTCCACTGGCTCCTTCACCTGCTAATTGAGCATCAACGATAATAATCTTGCTATTTTTTTTTAACTCAGAAATTTTCCTAGCCGCTGAAAGACCCGTGAAGCCAGCTCCTATTATCAAATAATCACAAGTTAAATTTTTATTAAGAACTTTAATATTTTTACGAGAAGGTAATTGATTTATCCAACCACAATTATTGTCATTTATAATAGTCAATTTTAAAAAAATTAATTACTGAATGATATTTAGGTGATGGTAATATTATCTTGAATAATATTCAATTACTAGATTTGGTTCCATTACTATTGGATAAGGAACTTCTTCAAATTTAGGTACTCTCACAAACTTTAGTTTTTTATTCTTTTCATCCATTTGAATATATTCTGGAGTTTCTCTTTCTTTATTAGCAAGAGCGATATCGATAATAGCCAGTTGTTTTGATTTATCTCTAATTTCAATTGAATCTTCTTCTTTAACTAAATAACTACTGATATTTACTTTTTTACCATTAACCTTTACATGACCATGATTAATTATTTGTCTGGCTGAAAAAATTGTTGTTGCAAATTTAGCTCTGTAAATTACAGCGTCTAATCTTCTTTCAAGAAGACCTATTAAATTTTCCCCTGTATCTCCTTTAAGCATTACTGCTTTTTTGTAAATATTTCTAAATTGTCTTTCGTTAATATTGCCATAATAGGCCTTTAATTTTTGTTTAGCCTGAAGCTGTATTCCATAATCCGATGGCTTTGATGTTTTTGTTTGACCATGTTGTCCAGGTCCATAAGCTCTAGTATTAAAAGGACTTTTGGGTCTTCCCCAAAGGTTAACTTTTAATCTTCTGTCTACTTTATGTTTAGAGTTTAATCTTTTTGTCATTTATTAGAGGCCTTATAAACTTACTCTTCATTTTGTCAATCAACGTTTTTTACCTAAACTTGCAAATACACCAGATAAAATACGAGTTTCTTTTGATGATAAATCCATTCTGTAAAAAATATTACGAAGATTTTCTAACATTATTGGTTTCTTGTCATTTGATTTAAAGAAATTAATCTCCTCAAGATTCTGAATACAAAGATTTGCCATAGCAACTATATCTTTTTTAGATGCTGATTTAACTTTATTTGATTTCTTAAAAGAAGATACTTTTGAATTAATTATGCTCGATAGATATTGAGCAATTATTATTAAGCTGTGAGATAGATTCAATGATTTAAAATCAGGATTAGTCGGAATTTGAAGAGTATAATTGGCATAGCTTATTTCGTTATTTGATAGACCAGAAGCTTCTGAACCAAATAAAAAAGCTGTTTTCTTTTTGTAATTTATTTTTTTTAAATCTTCTAACTGAATATGTTTAATATTTTTATTTCTAAATCGTGCTGATGTTGCAATTACAATATCAATATTTTTTAAAGATTTTTCTAAATTTTCAAAATTCTTTGCTTTGTTGATTATGTTTTTTGCTCCAACAGAAGTTGCTAAAATTTTATCATTTGGAAATATCGGTTTTGGATCAACAACAATAAGTTTATTAAAATTAAAATTTTTCATCCCCCTTGCGCATGCTCCAATATTTTCAGAGAGTTGAGGTTTGTGTAAAATGAAAGAAATATTCTTAACAGACATTAATCTATGCCATGATTTCTGTTATAATTAGAAATAACTGATTGTTTGATATCATTTAAATATTTAGGATCTACTGTCCAAATAGAAACCTTTAAAGGATAACATTTTGCTACATCAGATGAATGTTCAGATCCACAATCACCACCTGGACAAGCAGAAAGTGCACCTAATAAATCTGTTTCAGCAAAAAACTCTAAATAATCACCAGGTCTAACAGGACTTGCTTTCATAAAGTATTGTTTAGTGTCATTAGTAAATCCAGTTAACATAAAAACATTTAATACATCATGAACTATTTTTTCTGCCTGGTCTAATTGAATATTTTTTTCTTTGACTAAAGCTCTTGTTAAGTTTGAATGACAGCAATAATGATAATCGTTATCGCTCAAAAGTTTTGATGTGTATGGATCACATCTAGTACCAATTACATCATGCACCGATCCTCCATCTTTATCATAATCATACCAATCTAGTGTGTCCCAGGTTATTGTTGCTAAAGATCTAAGATAAGGAAAACTACTAAACATTTTATCTCCAACGGAAAGATGAGTTCCATAAAGTGCTCTTGTTTTACCTGAGTAAAATTTTTCCTCTAAATTATTTAAATAAAATAAATTTAAATCTCCTACTTGAGGTCCCTCTACACTTTCAATTCTAAAAAATTCTCCAAATTTAACTTCAAAAGTTTTTGCGTCTCTTGGAGGTATTATTAATTCATCTTTTTTAACCAAGTGTTCTCGAGCAGAATGTAAAATTTTTAAATTTTTTTCCTCAATATTGGTATTTGGATAACAAACTATTGGTTTTGCCCCTATTCTACTTTTAATATCAGATGGTTTTTCTGAAAGTTTTTTAATTTTCATTCTTACAAACTTCCGGGAGCTTTATCCTTAAATAACTTATAATCTAAACTATCAACAAGAGCTTTGAAAGAAGCGTCAATGATATTTGGTGATACTCCAATAGTAAACCAATTGATGCCCTTCGAATCTGTACTTTCAATACTAACTCTTGTTACAGCTTCGGTACCAGTGTTTAAAATTCTAACTTTGTAATCAACTAATCTTAAATCTTTTAAATATTTAGAATATTTGGCAAGCTTGTTAACATTCTTTCTAATTGCATTATCTAGAGCATTAACAGGTCCGTTTCCTTGACCTTCACACAAAATTTTATCTCCATCTACTTCTAATTGAGCTTTTGCATATGAAACTATTTCTCCTGCATTATCTTTCTTTACTGAAACATCATATTCATTAATAGAAATATATCTTGGTATCTCCCCCATTAATCTTCGAGCTAACAACTCAAAGGATGCGTCAGCACCATCATAACTATAACCAATAAATTCTCGATCTTTAACTTCATCTAAAAGTTTTTTAATTTTTGGATCACTTTTCTCAACTTTAATTCCTATTGAATTCAATCTCGACATTATATTGGATTGTCCTGATTGGTCTGAAACAACTATATTTCTAGAGTTTCCAACTTCTTCTGGATTTATGTGCTCATAAGTTTTAGGATCTTTTTGAACTGCTGATACATGCATTCCACCCTTATGAGAAAAGGCAGAAGCTCCTACATAAGGTAAATGTTTATTGGGTTTTCTATTTAATATCTCATCTAATAATCTTGAGCATTGAGTTAAATTTTTTAAATTTTCTCTTTTAATACTTAGTTCAAACTTATCTGAAAAATCTTTCTTTAAAAAAAAAGAAGGAATTAATGACATTAAATTAGCATTTCCACATCTTTCCCCCAAACCATTGATTGTACCCTGGACTTGTCTAACACCTGCTTGAACTGCTGCTAGACTATTAGCTACAGCATTTTCGGTATCATTATGAGCGTGGATTCCTAAATTTTTTCCAGGAATTTGCTCGCTTACTTTGTATACAATTTCTGTTATCTCGTGTGGGAGTGTACCGCCGTTAGTATCACATAAAACAATCCATCTAGCACCATTATCAAAAGCAGCTTTTAAACATGACATTGCATATTCTGGGTTAGCTTTATATCCATCAAAAAAATGTTCAGCATCAAACATGAACTCTTTTCCAGATTTAACGATATGTTTTGTGCTTTCACTTATATTCATTAAATTCTGCTCATTACTTATTCCTAATGCAACATCCACTTGAAAATCCCATGATTTTCCAAACAAGCAAACAGAAGTACTTTTTGAATTAATTAATGATGAAAGCATAGGGTCATTTTCTGCGCTGTGTTCTGATTTTTTTGTCATTCCAAATGCAGTTAATTTCGTTGTTTTAAAATTATGATCCTTATTGAAAAACTCAGTATCAGTTGGATTTGCACCTGGCCAACCTCCTTCAACATAATCAACACCCAATTTATCTAACGCTGATGAGATTTTTTCCTTATCATCAATTGAAAAATCTACACCTTGGGTTTGCGCTCCATCACGCAGTGTTGTGTCAAATATATAAAGTTGTTCTTTGCTCATTTAAATTTCCAGGTTGTTTTACCATCTTTATCTTCTATTAAAACACCTTTGTCTAAAAGCTCATTTCTAATTTTATCAGCTTCTTCGTAATTTTTGTTCTCTCTAGCCTTATTTCTATTTTGAATTTTTTGTAAAATTTCTTTTTCTGAAATTAAAGCTTTGCTAATTTTAAATTTAAGCCAATTTTCTTTACTTTCATTTAATAGTCCTACAAATTGACAAGCAGAAACAAATAAAGATTTATCTTCATCATTACCTTTTTGAGCTTTGTCATATAATTGATGTAAATTAGCAATATATCCTGGAGTGTTTAGATCATCGTAAAGCGGCTCAAGAATTTCATCGGAAACCTTAGAAGTATTTTTAATATCTAAATATGAATTGTACCATTTATTTATAGTGTTTTGACAGTCTTCCAGAAGTTTATCATTCCAATCTAATGGCTGTTTATAATGCGCACTCAGTAAAGCTAATCTTAAAACTTGACCGCTTATCTTGTTTCTAAAATCTTTTATTTTTAAAATATTTCCCTGAGACTTAGCCATCTTTTCATTAGACGTAGTGATGAATGCATTATGCATCCAAAATTTTGCAAATATTTTTGTATCATTTGCGCATCTTGATTGGGCTATTTCATTTTCATGATGAGGAAATAATAAGTCTATACCTCCCCCATGAACATCAAACTCATCTCCTAAAAATTTCTTTGACATTGCTGAACACTCTAGATGCCATCCTGGCCTTCCTTTTCCCCATGGAGATTCCCATGATGGTTCGTCATCTTCTGAAGGTTTCCATAAAACAAAATCTTCTGAATTTTTTTTATTTTCACTGACTTCTACTCTTGATCCAGCAATAAGTTCATCTAATTTTTTATTTGAGAGCTGGCCATACTCCTTGAATTTTTTAACCTCAAAATAAACATGCTTATTATTTTCATAAGCAAATCCTTTTTTTATTAATTCAGAAATCATTTCAATCATCAAATCTATATTTTCTGTTGCTTTAGGTTGATGGGTTGGTTCTTCACAATTTAAGTAATCACAATCTTTGCTAAAACTTTTAGTTACTTTGCTTGTTAATTCTGAAATTGAAATATTATTTTCTTTTGAAGATTTAATAATTTTATCATCTACATCTGTAATATTTCGCACATAAGTAACTTTAGGATAATTTTTTTTAAAAATTTTAAACAGAATATCAAATACAACTATTGGTCTTGCGTTCCCAATATGAGGATCGTCATAAACGGTAGGACCACACACATACATTCTAATGTTACTTTTATCTAGCGGAACAAACTTCTCTTTTTTATTTGTTAGATTGTTTGTTAAAAAAATATCATTACTCATTATTTTAGGAATATACTTAAAAAATAGATTTGTGAATCTATTTGATTAATTTGGAATTTTGCATACTGGAATTGGCTCCATTTTATGCAAATTTTGTTTTCTGATAGTTTCGTATTTAGCTCGATTAGCTGAATTAGGATTATCCATAGCTTCTTCTAATTCTTCGTATTTTAGTCCAAGTTGACCTTCATCAGTTCTTCCATCGTCCCACAAACCATCAGTAGGGGCCGCATCTATAATTTCTTTTAAAATTCCAAGCTCTTTTCCAAGCTCCCAAACTTGAGTTTTATTACAATCAGCTATAGGAGATATATCTACCCCACCATCTCCATATTTTGTGTAAAACCCAACACCAAAGTCTTCGACTTTATTTCCGGTTCCAACTACTATTCCTTTATTCGCTGCAGCAACTTGATAAAGCGTTGTCATTCTCAATCTAGCTCTAGAATTTGCCATTCCATGTTCATTATCAAAATTTGATAAACTTGAACTAAAAGCCAAAAATAACTCATCTAAATTAATAGTATGTGCCTCAACATTTTTAAAATTTTTAACTAACCACTCTTGATGCTTTAAACTTAAATCATGTTGATGAGATTTCTGTTTGATTGGCATTGACAAAACAATAGTTTTTAAACCTGTCATTGCGCTTAATGTACTAGAAACTGACGAGTCTATCCCTCCAGAAATTCCTATAACCAACGACTCTGCCTTACTTGGCATATTATTTACATAATCTTTAATCCAGTTAGAAATAAAATTTACTTTTTCTGAAGCATTCATGATTTTAAAGTATTAGATATTTAAAATTTTACAATGTCTTAAGATGCCGCTCTATCTGCGTTTTTAGAATAAGTGCTATTCTTTTTAATCTCATCTGAAATCAAGAAAGCTAATTCTAGTGCTTGGTTTGCATTTAGTCTTGGGTCACAATGTGTGTGATATCTTGATGATAAGTCTTTTTCAGATATCTTTTGTGCTCCACCTATACACTCTGTTACATCTTGACCAGTCAATTCTATATGTAAACCACCAGCGTAACTTCCTTCACTTTGATGACATGCAAAAACATTTTTTACTTCTTTTAACACGCTGTTAAATGGTCTTGTTTTAAATCCTGTTGCTGCTTTCACTGTATTTCCATGACAAGGATCACACGACCAAATTACATTTAAACCTTCTTTTTTTATCGCTCTAATTAATTTTGGTAAAAATTTTGAAACATTATCTGCACCAAATCTTGATATTAGTGTGATTTTACCTTTTTCATTCTTAGGATTTATTCTGTTACAAAGATCAATTAAATCATCGGCCTTTAAGGTAGGTCCACATTTGATTCCAATTGGGTTTTCTATGCCTCTACAAAACTCAACATGACCACCATCCAGTTGTCTTGTTCTATCTCCAATCCATACAAAGTGCGCAGAAGTGTCATGATTTTCTCCTGTTGTAGAGTCTGTTCTTGTCATTGTTTCTTCAAAAGGAAGAAGTAAAGCTTCATGTGATGTCCAGAAGTTAACAGTTTTTAATCTTCTGTTAAAATCTGAATTAATTCCACATGCATCCATGAAGGCTAATGCATTTGCAATATTATCTTCTAATTCTTTAAATCTTTTTAATTCAGGTGAATTTTTAATAAAACCTAAATTCCAATTGTGAACATTTTTAAGATCTGCAAAACCTCCATGACAGAATGCTCTGATTAGGTTTAAGGTTGCAGCAGATTGTGAATATGCCTTGAATAGTCTTTTAGGATCTGGAACTCTTGCTTTTTCATTAAATTCCATACCATTAATATTGTCACCTAAATAACTTGGAAGTTCTACCCCATCTTTTGTTTCAGTTGGTGCACTTCTAGGTTTTGAAAATTGTCCAGCAATTCTTCCAACTTTTACTACTGGTAAAGAAGCTGAGTAAGTTAAAACTAATGACATTTGCAACATTAGTTTAAACGTATCTCTTATATTATCTGGATTAAATTCTGCAAAACTCTCAGCACAATCACCGCCCTGAAGTAAAAATGCTTTTCCATCAACAACATCAGCTAATTGAGTTTTAAGATGTCTTGTTTCTCCAGCAAAGACTAATGGAGGAAATGTTCCTATCTTATCCAGAACTTTATCCAGTTCTTTTTTATCTGGATATTCTGGAATATGTTTTACAGGATACTTTCTCCAACTATTTTTTTTCCAACTTTTCATATTCAACCTAGGGGTGTTTTAACAGAGTTTAAAGTTTATTCAACAGTGACAGATTTAGCCAAATTTCTAGGCTTATCAATGTCATAACCTTTTTTTAGAGCAGAGTAATAAGCAAGTTTTTGAAGTGGAATAGTCAAAAGGAATGGAAGCAAGTCATCATTTGTATTCTCAACCTCAATAGTTTCCCAAATATTTTCTGAAACAACTTCATCTTTGCTTTTATTTGTTATCAATAATACTTTTGCTCCTCTAGCGATAACTTCCTGCATGTTTGAAATTGTTTTTTTATAATAATTATCTCTAGGAGCCAAAACAACTACTGGCATGCCTTCTTCTATTAAAGCTAGAGGTCCATGCTTCATTTCTCCCGCTGGATAACCTTCAGCATGAACATAAGAAAGTTCTTTAAGTTTTAGTGCTCCTTCTAAAGCTATTGGATATGAATACCCTCTTCCTAAAAACATTGAACCCTTTGCTTCATTAAATGTTGAGGATATTGCCTGGATATCATTATCATGAAGCAATGTTTTCTCTATTAAGCCAGGCAAAGCTTTTAGGTCTTTAATTTTTTCTTGGTATTCTTTTTTTTCAATTTCCTTTCTTAACGACCCAAGTTTCAAAGCTAAAATATACAAAACTAGTATTTGACCTAGAAATGCTTTTGTTGATGCAACTCCAATTTCAGGACCACAATGAATTGGTAAAACAAAATTGGAGTCTCTTGCTATTGAGCTTTCGATTACATTAACAACAGCACATGTTTTCATGCTGTTTTTGTTACATATATCTAAAGCTGCATAAGTATCTGCTGTTTCCCCTGATTGTGAAACAAAGATATATAAACTGTCTTTTTTAAATCTATTTTTTCTATATCTAAATTCTGACGCTATATCTATATTAACATCTAAATTTGTAAGTTCTTCAAACCAATATTTTGCCATTAAGCAAGAGTGATACGCTGTTCCACACCCTATTAATGTGATTGAATTAATCTCTTCTATTTTCCAAGGAAAATTAAAAATATTTATGTCTTTATTTACATTATCTACATATTCTTTAATTCCAGTTTTAATTGTTGTTGGTTGTTCTTCAATTTCTTTTGCCATGAAATGTTTAAAGTCACCTTTATCGTAATTTGTTTGATCTGATGATAGTTCTAATATTTTTTTATTAACTTTTTTTCCTTCTTCATTGAAAAAAAGAACTAGATCTTTTTTAACAATGCAAAATTCACCATCATCAAGATAAGTAATTTTATTTGTCATAGATTTTAAAGCATAAGAATCTGATCCTAGATAGTTTTCATTTGGACCATAACCAACAGCTAAGGGTGATCCTCTTCTAGCACCAACTATTAAATCTGGCATATCTTTAAAAACAATTCCAAGAGCAAAGCTACCATGAAGTTGTCTTAACGTTTTTGTGATAGCTTCTTCTAATTCAGAAGTCTTTAAATTTTCTGTTATTAAATGAACAATTACTTCTGTATCTGTCTGTGATTTAAATTTGTGACCTTTGTTAATTAAATGTTTTTTTAATATTGTAGAATTTTCAATAATTCCATTGTGAACTACTGACACATTATGAGAGGAATGAGGATGTGCATTTAAACTATTTGGAATTCCATGAGTAGC
Organism: uncultured Pelagibacteraceae bacterium; assembly: GCA_902596785.1. Classification (GTDB taxonomy): domain Bacteria; phylum Pseudomonadota; class Alphaproteobacteria; order Pelagibacterales; family Pelagibacteraceae; genus Pelagibacter. Next base: position 9,604 of record CACJVG010000017.1, read on the forward strand.
CCATCTTACATGCCCGATACCAATATTTCCTCTTAAGTTTTTTAAATCAAAATTATTTTCTAAATTATCAACTCTACCCTCTGATTTAACTTCGTTAATTTCTCCATCTGAAAGTGTAGCTATGCCTGCTGAGTCATATCCTCTGTACTCTAATTTTTTTAATGAATTAATTATATTTGCAGAAACAGGTTTGTTGCTTGATATTCCAATAATTCCACACATAAATTATTTTTTCTTTCTTTTGTAATTCTTAACTTCTAATTGTGGCGATCTTGTTAGGGCTAAAGATTTTTTGTTAACGTTCTTTGTAATTACTGATCCAGCTCCAACAATACTATCTTCATTTATAATAATTGGAGCAACTAAAGAAGAGTTTGAGCCTATAAATACTTTATCTTTAATTTTTGTCTTATTTTTATTTATACCATCATAATTACAAGTAATTGTGCCTGCACCAATGTTCACTGATCTTCCAATTTGAGCATCTCCCACATAAGACAAATGGTTTACTTTAGATTTATTTCCTAAAGTACTTTTTTTAATCTCTACAAAATTACCTACTTTAGATCCATTTTTTAAAATTGTATTAGGTCTTATTCTGGCATATGGACCAATCTCAACTTTATTTTCAATCTTACAAGATTCTAAATGTGAAAAAGATTTTATAATTACATTATTACCAATTTTTACCTTAGAGCCAATAATAACATAAGGTTCTATAGTCACATTATTTCCAATCTTAGTATCTTTTGAAAAAAAAATGGTTTCAGGACCGATCATCTTTACGCCTGACTTTATAAATTTTTCTCTAAGTTTTTTTTGATTTAAAACTTTCATTTAAAATTGATTTACATTAAGTATATAAATTGATTAATTCACAATTTATTTCTTTAAAATACTTTTAAAATGAAACAAAAATTTACAATTTTATTCGATTTAGATGGAACATTAGTTGATACTGCTCCAGATCTAATGAGAGCTCATAATCACGTTATGAAGAAATTTGGCTACCCGACTAAATCAACTGAAGAAATTAGAAATCTTGTTGGTAAGGGTGCTGGGGCAATGATTGGTAGATCTATATGGGGTCAAGCAAAAAAAGAATTTGGCAAAGTAAATGATGAAAAAGTAAAAAAAGAAATGGTTACTGAGTTTGTTGATTTTTATGGAAAGAATATAATAAACGAAAGTACACTTATTAGAGGTGTAAAAGAATTTTTAAATTGGTGTAAAGATCAAAGTATATCCATGGCTGTTTGTACAAATAAGCAAGAACATTTATCAAATGATCTTTTAAAAAAAATTGGTATCTATGATTATTTTGAATATGTGGCTGGATCAGATACTTTTGATTATTGCAAACCAGATCCAAGGCATCTTACCTCTGTAGTTGAAATACTAGATGGAGATATAAAAAAATCGATCATGATAGGTGACAGTGAAACTGATGCAAATGCTGCAAAGGCAGCTGAAATACCAATTATTTTATTAGAGGACGGATATACTGAAAAAAATAAAGACGAAATTTATCATAATCACTTAATAAAAGACTTTATAGGTATTGAGAAAATAATATCTGAATATCTTTAATATTGATTAATTTATTTTAACTATTAAAACAAATTCACAAATTAGGAGTTATTTTGTTATTACATACAGTTAAAGTATATCCATCAAAAATTAATCTTCCAAAGAAGAAGCAGCTAGCATGGAAGATAGCTGAGATAGCAAGTGATAACGCTAAATTAAATAAAGACGCTATTGAAATGGTTATCAATAGAATAATTGATAACGCTTCAGTTGCTATTGCTTCATTAAATAGAAAGCCAGTAATCTCATCGAGAGAAATGGCGTTAAAACATTCTAGAAAAAATGGGGCAACTTTATTTGGAGTAAATTCAAAATTAAAATTTGATTGTGAGTGGGCAGCATGGTCTAACGGAACTGCTGTTAGAGAATTAGATTTTCATGATACTTTTTTAGCTGCTGATTATAGTCATCCAGGTGACAATATCCCTCCCCTTATCAGTGTTGCGCAACAAAATAAAAAAAGTGGATTGGATTTATTAAGAGGAATAATTACTGCATATGAAGTTCAAGTAAATTTAGTTAAGGGTATTTGTTTGCATAAGCATAAGGTAGATCACATTGCTCATTTAGGTCCAAGTGTAGCTGCTGGATTAGGAACAATGTTAAAATTAAATACCGAAACTATTTATCAAGCCGTTCAACAGGCACTACATACAACAATATCTACAAGACAATCTAGAAAAGGAGAAATTTCAAGTTGGAAAGCTTATGCTCCTGCTCATGCAGGTAAACTCGCTATTGAAGCTGTAGATAGAGCTATGCGTGGTGAAAGAGCTCCTAGTCCAATTTATGAAGGTGAAGACAGTGTAATTGCAAGAATACTAGATGGCAAAAAAGCTAACTACAATGTCCCATTACCAAAAAAAGGTGAAAGTAAAAAAGCTATTTTAGAGACATATACAAAAGAATATTCTGCTGAATACCAATCACAAGCATTAATAGATCTAGCTAAAAAGCTAAAAACAAAAATTTCTAATTTAAATCAAATTAAAAAAATTGATATATTCACAAGTCACCATACACATTATGTTATTGGCACAGGTGCTAATGATCCTCAAAAAATGGATCCTAATGCCAGCAGAGAGACATTAGATCATTCTATAATGTACATTTTTGCCGTTGCACTTGAAGATGGACATTGGCACCATGTCAAATCTTATACTAAAGCCAGAGCTAATAAAAAAAGCACAATCAAAATTTGGAGATCAATAAAAACATATGAAGATAAAAAATGGACAAAGAAATATCATGATCCAAATCCAAAAAATAAAGCATTTGGCGCTAAAGTAGTTGTGACACTTAATAATGGAAACAAAATAACAGAGGAACTAGATAGAGCAGACGCACATCCGTATGGTGCTAGACCATTTAAGAGAGAAAATTATATAAATAAATTTTTAACTTTAACTGATGGTATTTTGGAAAAAAAAGAAAGCAATCGTTTTTTAAAAACAGTACAAAATTTAAAAAATTTAAAACCTGGTCAACTTCACAAATTGAATATTGAAGTAAAAAAAAATAAATTAAAACGAAATTATAAAAAAGGAATTTTTTAATGCACTTTGTGGAAAAAGAACCAAGTCAAAAAAGATTAGATTTTGATCAAAAATTAAAATCAAATAAAATATTAAGAGTTCCTGGTGCGTATAATCCTCTCACAGCAAAACTAATTGAAGAAATTGGATATGATGCAGTGTATGTATCTGGTGGAGTAATGGCCAATGATCTTGGTTTTCCAGATATTGGCTTAACTACACTGCAAGATGTTAGTACAAGATCTTATCTGATTTCGAGAGTAACTAATCTTCCAACAATAGTTGATATAGATACAGGATTTAAATCATGTAAAGAAACCATAGAAACCTTTGAGGAATTTGGAATAACAGGAGTTCATTTAGAAGATCAAATTGAAAGAAAAAGATGTGGTCATCTTGATAATAAAGAACTTATTTCAACTGATGCTATGGTTAAAAAAATTAAAGAATGCGTTGCTACTAAGAAAGATCAAAATTTTAAAATTATAGCACGTTCAGACGCCAAAAGTGTTGAAGGTTTGGATAAAATGATTGAAAGATGTAAAGCCTACATTGATGCTGGTGCTGAAATTATATTCCCAGAAGCTCTCCAAGATGAAAAAGATTTTGAAAAAGTCCGTAAAGAATTATCTGGTTATTTATTAGCTAATATGACTGAATTTGGTAAATCAAAATTATTTAATTTTAAGGAATTAGAAAATTTTGGATACAATATTGTAATTTATCCAGTAACTACACAAAGATTGGCTATGAAAAATGTAGAAGACGGGTTGAGAGACATTTATGCAAATGGACATCAAAATAATATTATAGATAAAATGCAAACTAGAAAAAGACTTTATGAATTAGTGGATTATGAAAAATATAATTCATTAGATGAAAAAATTTATAATTTTAGTACGGAAGGACACGAGTAATGAGTGATGAAATTAAAAAAGGCTTACTAGGTATTGTTGTAGATGAAACAGAAGTTTCAAAAGTAATGCCAGAAATAAATTCTCTTACTTATAGAGGTTATGCGGCTCAAGATTTATGTGAATATTGTAGATTTGAAGAAGTTGCATATCTGATTCTTAATAAGGATCTTCCGAATACTATCCAACTTAGACAATTTGAAAAAGAAGAAAGAAACAATAGAGAACTAACAAAAAATTTATATGAAATAATTAAACATATGCCAAAGAAATCTCATCCAATGGATGTCGCAAGGACTGCTGTAAGTGTAATGGGATTAGAAGACAAAGAAACTACAGATTCTTCTCCTGAAGCAAATATGAGAAAAGCTCTAAGAATTTTTGCAAAGACTCCAACTGCCTTGGCTGCTTTTTATAGAATTAGAAAAGGAAAAAAAATTATTAAACCAAAAAAAACATTAACTTTTGCTGAAAACTTTTTCTATATGTGCTTTGGTAAAGTGCCACAAAAAGAAATTGTCAAAGCTTTTGATGTATCTTTAATTTTATATGCTGAACACAGTTTTAATGTTTCAACTTTTACTGCAAGAACCATTACAAGTAGTTTGTCTGATATTCACGGTGCAATCACTGGAGCTATTGCAAGTTTAAAAGGTCCATTGCATGGTGGAGCTAATGAAGAAGTAATGCATATGATGAACAAAATTAAAAAACCAGAAAACGCTCTTAAATGGATAAACAATGCCTTAAAGAATAAAGAAGTTGTAATGGGATTTGGTCACAGAGTTTACAAGTCAGGTGACTCAAGAGTTCCTACAATGAGAGAGTATTTTGGTAAAGTTGCTAAAATCAAAAAAGATAAAAAATTTGAAAAAATTTATGACATTGTAGAAAAAGTAATGATCAAAGAAAAAAATATTTATCCAAACGTAGATTACCCTACTGGACCAACTTATCACTTAATGGGTTTTGATACTGATTTCTTTACGCCTATATTTGTTATTTCAAGAATTACTGGTTGGTCTGCTCATATCATGGAGCAACATGCTGCAAATAAACTTATCAGACCTTTAGCTAGCTATAAAGGTAACAAACATAGAAAAGTGATGCAGTTAAATCAAAGATAGTCTAGCTCAATTCTATTTTAGCAAACCTATTTTCACAAATAATTTCACATTTATAATTATTTAATTTTACAAATTCATCTATTGCTTTTTTGACTCCAGGTGCTGAGCCTAAATTGTAATCATCACATAAAACAGTTCCGTTCAAATTTATAACTTCTTTACAGTGATTTAAATCATTAACTACTGTATTATATTCGTGTCCACCATCAATAAAAACAAAATCAATTTTTTTCATATCAATTTTTTGCAAAACATTATTTGAATTCCCTTTGATTAAGTGAATATTTTCTTTAAACTTTTTTAACAAATCTTTTACAGCTTCAATACTATATGGATCTTGTCTTTTTATATATTTAAAATAAATTTGTTTTAATGGATTATTAAAATTTGTATTTGGTATCACTTCTGATTTATTCTCTTCATTTTTTTCAAACAAATCAAGACCAATATATTTAAAATTATTTTTGTGAATTTGATAGAGTAATTCGCAAATATTTCTTGCTGTAACTCCATGAAATACACCTATTTCTAAAAAGAATTTAGGTTTCTTTTTTAAAATTTCGTTTAAAAAAAAATCGCCGTGACCTTTTTGTTTTAAACTTGTTTTTCTAAAATATTTTTTGTATTTCAATTTAATTTTAATCTAGATCTAGATCACCACATGTAACTTTAGTGAAAACACATGTTGAATAATGGTATGTACTTTTAACATCTTTAACTACACCTAAAGCGGTTCCTTCAATAGTTCCTGTTACCGTGTTGCAGCTTGAAAAAATAAGAAAAAAAAATATTATATAATATTTTTTAAACATATATTAACTAAAAGCTTCTGCCCAAGTACCTTGGGTTGATGCTTTAGAATATTCTGTTGCACGACCTTCAAAAAAATTCATGTGTTCAACTGCGTTAAGCATAGTGTCAAGCCATGTTAAAGGATTTTTTTCAATATCATAAATTCCTTCTAGACCTAACTGACTTAATCTTCTATTTGCAATGAAACGAATATATTTTTTCACATCTTCTGCCGTTAATCCTTCCATTGGACCCATTTGAAATGCTAAATCTATGAAAGCATCTTCATGCTCTACTATAGTTCTGCAAGCTTCATAAATTTCTTTTTTTAATTGTGGATTCCATGTTTCAGGATTTTCTTTTATAAAATCTTTGAAAAGTCTGATCATTGAATTACAATGCAAAGTCTCATCTCTTACAGACCAAGTAACGATCTGACCCATACCTTTCATTTTATTGTGTCTTGGGAAATTTAATAAAATTGCAAAACTTGCAAACAATTGCAAACCTTCAGTAAATGCACTAAACACGGCTATGGTTTTTGCAATGTCATGATTAGATTTAACATCAAAGCCTTGCATGTAATCATACTTATCTTTCATTTCTTTATATTTCATAAAAGCTGAGTATTCAGATTCTGGCATTCCAATTGTGTCTAATAAATGAGAATAAGCTGCAATGTGAACTGTTTCCATAGAAGCAAATGAAGACATCATCATTAAAACTTCTGTTGGTTTAAACACATTCATGTAATGTCTTATGTAACAATTACTTACTTCAACATCAGCTTGAGTGAAAAATCTAAAAATCTGAGTTAATAAATTTTTTTCTGATGGGCTAAGATTTTTTTGCCAATCTCGTACATCATCACCTAATGGAACTTCTTCAGGTAACCAGTGAATTCTTTGTTGTGTTAACCAAGCATCATAGCACCATGGATATCTGAATGGTTTATAAACTGGATTAGCTACTAACAAACCATTATTATTTTTTTTTGGTTGAATTGCTTCTTTATTTATACTTTCTGCTACTGACATGATAAACACTCCTCGTATTCTTGTTCTTGACTTTCGTTTGATTTATTTTTGTAAACATTTGCTAAGATATCAGTTGATTTTGAATCATTGACATTCTCAGCTCTTTGAATTGATTTTGATCTGCAGTAATAAAGGCTCTTTAAGCCTTTCTTCCAAGCATCAAAATGAATTTTGTGCAATTCTTTCTTATGAACATCTGCTGGTAAAAATAGATTTACTGACTGTGCCTGTGAAATAAATGGAGTTCTGTCTCCACTTAATTCAATGATCCAATTTTGATTAAGTTCAAATGCAGTTTTAAATACATCTTTTTCTAGGTCAGTTAGGAAATCCAGATGATTAACGGATCCTTGATTTGTAGTAATACTAGACCATGTTTCTTCATCATTTTTACCATGCGATTGAAGGATTTCTTCTAAATATCTATTTCTTACATTAAAAGATCCTGAAAGAGTTTTGTGTGTGTAGCTATTAGCTGCAATAGGTTCTACTCCAGGAGATGCTCCACCACAAATAATTGAAATCGAAGCTGTTGGAGCTATTGCTGTTTTATTAGAAAATCTTTCTTTATAACCATACTCAGCCGCATCTGGACATGCTCCTCTTTCTTCAGCTAAATCTTTAGAAGCTTGATTAACTTTTTCATGAATATTTTTAAATATTTTTTTATTCCATGACTTTGCCATTACTGATTCAAGTGGAATTCTATTTTTTTGTAAAAAAGAATGAAAACCCATTACACCTAATCCAACACTTCTTTCTCTTTCAGCTGAGTATTTTGCATCTTTAAATTGATCTGGTGCTTTATTAATAAAATCAGATAAAACATTATCTAAAAATCTCATCACATCACTAATCATGTCTGGATCATCTTTCCACTCATCATATTTTTCTAAATTTAACGAAGACAAACAGCATACTGCTGTTCTATCTCTTCCATCTTTATCAATTCCTGTTGGTAAAGTTATTTCACTACATAAGTTAGAAGTTTTAACTGTAAGATTTGCTAACTTATGATGTTGAGGAATTTGTCTGTTAACAGTATCAATATAAATTATGTATGGTTCACCAGTTTCAATTCTTGCAGTTAATAATCTTATCCATAAATTTCTTGCTGAAATAGTCTGTTGAACACTACCATCTGCTGGACTCTTCAATGCCCACTGCTCATCAGTTTCTACAGCTCTCATAAACGCATCAGAAACTAAAACACCATGATGTAAATTTAATGCTTTTCTATTTGGATCACCACCAGTAGGTCTTCTCATTTCGATAAATTCTTCTATTTCAGGATGGTCTATTGGAAGATAACATGCTGCAGAACCTCTTCTCAATGATCCTTGGCTGATTGCCATAGTCAAAGAGTCCATAACTTTTATAAAAGGTATTATTCCAGAAGTTTTTCCAACTCTTCCTATTTTTTCACCAATAGATCTTAGGTTACCCCAATAACTTCCAATTCCTCCACCCTTTGCTGCTAGCCAAACATTCTCGCTCCATAAATCAAGAATACCTCCTAAGCTATCAGATGCTTCATTTAAAAAACATGAAATAGGCAATCCTCTTTTTGTACCACCATTTGATAAAACTGGTGTTGCTGGCATAAACCAAAGGTTGCTAATGTAATTATAAATTCTTTGAGCATGCAAATTATCATCTGCATATGTGCTTGCTACTCTTGCAAATAAATCTTGATAAGATTCGTTCAATCCTAAGTATCTATCTTTTAAAGTTGCTTTACCAAAGTCTGTAAGATTTGCATCTTTTGAACGATCAATTTTAATTATGATGCCTTTGTCATTTTGAAATAACTCTGTTTCATTATTTAATGAGAAAAGATCAGGTTTATTTATCTTAGAAACCTCCTTAACTTCTGGGCTATATTCAGAGACAGCTTTTTTGAGGGCTTGAGAAAGAATCTTATTCATATATTTTAATTATATTTTGTTATTAGTACGAAAACAACTATATGTTGTAGGCGTTTATCGTAAATATACTATATAAACTTTTGCACAATAGAACATTTATAGAACGCGACAATATGATAATCAATAAAAAAATAAAAAATTTTTCAAGAAATTAACATAATAAACAGTAAGTAAATAACCAGTGAGCCAAAATATAAAAATAGATCCCTATGGTTTTAGAGAATATGACGCCCGATGGTTGTATGAGAAAGACATAAACCAATCAGGAATCGAGGATCTTGGAAGAGGGCTTGGAACACAGGTAAAAATACATACCAAAAAAGATAATCCCAGAATCATAGTAGGTCATGATTACCGTTCCTATAGTGAAGAAATAAAAACTGCTCTCAAAAAAGGGTTAATGTCTACGGGATGCAGCATAGAGGATATTGGTCTTTCATTGTCTCCCATGGTTTATTTTGCACAATTCAATTTAGATGCAGATGCGGTTGCTATGGTTACGGCAAGTCATAATGAAAATGGGTGGACTGGTGTCAAAATGGGAATCAAAAAAGGACTAACTCATGCACCTGAAGAAATGAAAGAACTAAAAGAAATTACCTTGAATAAAAAGTTTACAAAAGGCGAAGGTAGTGAAAAACAAATAAAAGATTTTGATAAAATTTATAAAAGTGACTTAATTAGTAAAAACAAAATTAAAAAAAAAATAAAAGCTGTGGTAGCTTGTGGAAATGGAACAGCAGGTGTCTTTGCTCCAGATATTCTAAGGGGTATTGGATGTGAGGTAATAGAATTAGATTGTAACTTAGATTGGAATTTTCCTAAATACAATCCAAATCCAGAGGATCTAGAAATGCTTCACGAAATTGCAAAAGTAGTTAAAGAAAACAACGCTGATATAGGTTTTGGATTTGATGGTGATGGAGATAGAGTTGGTGTTATTGACGACAAGGGTAATGAAATATTTTCAGATAAAATAGGGCTTTTAATAGCTAGAAATTTATCAGGTAAACATAAAAATTCAAAATTTGTAGTAGATGTAAAATCAACGGGTTTATTTTCAAAAGATAAAATCTTATTAGAAAACAATTGTGAAACAATTTATTGGAAAACAGGTCATTCTCATATTAAAAGAAAAGTGAACACTGAAAAGGCATTAGCAGGTTTTGAAAAAAGTGGTCATTTCTTTTTTAATCAACCTTTAGGATATGGTTATGATGATGGAATTAACTCAGCAATTCAAGTGTGCCACTTATTAGATAATCAAAATAAAAAAATGAGTGAAATTATTAGTAAATTACCTAATACATTTCAAACACCAACAATGGCACCTTTTTGCAAAGATGAAGAGAAATATATTGTTGTTGAGGAGCTAGTAAAACAAATTAAAAACTTAAAAGAAAATAAAACTGAAATAGATGGCCAGGTTATTAATGATATTTTAACTGTTAATGGAGTTAGATTTTCATTTGAAGATGGTTCGTGGGGACTTATAAGAGCTTCTTCAAACAAACCATCTTTAGTTATTGTTACTGAAAGCCCAACTTCAGATGAAAGAAAGAAAAAAATCTTTGATTTTATTGACGATTTGTTACAAAAAACAGGTAAGGTCGGTGAATATGATCAGAAAATTTAATTCTTTAAATTATCTTCATCGTTTTTATTTTCTAAATTTTCGTTATCAGTTTTAGATTCTAAATTATCGCCATCCTGATTATTTTCTTGTTCAGGAGTTTCGTCGCTATAAAACTTTCTAACCAATTCCTCCTCTTTAAGTCGTTGTTCTTCATCAAATTTTTTCTCCCATTCTTTCATTCGCCTATTTTCCTCATCCTCTCTCTCTTTTTGAGCAATTTCAGCTAATCTAATTCTCTCGTTTTCTTCATCAATTCTTTTTTGTCTTTCCTCCTCTATTTTCAATTCTCTTTCTCTTTGACGTCTTTCATTCTCTTTATTTATTCTCTCACGTTCAGCTTCTTTAAGTTCTTTTTCTTTATTTCTTAATTCCTCTTCCTTGGCTCTTTGCTCAGCCTCTTCTTTTAAAATTTGTCTTTGAATTTCTTGCTGTCTTTCAGTTTCTAGATCTCTTAATCTTTCTTCCATTTCTTTAAGTTTTTGTTGCTCATATTTCAGCTTCCTAGCTGCCTCTCTTAATCTTTGCTCTTCCTCAAGTCTATTTTTCCTTTCAATTTCTTTTAATCTTATTTTTTCTTGTCTTTCTTTTTCTTTTTCATCTCTTCTCTTTTGAGCTTCAATTTCTTTATTTTTTAATTCTTCTTCTTTAATTTTAAATTTTTCTTCTCTAATTCTTTGT
>CACJVG010000018.1 GCA_902596785.1 uncultured Pelagibacteraceae bacterium
ACCTTCTTTTTTATCACCATCAGCTGCTGGCTTATCTCCACCTTCAGCTGCCGCCGCTTCTGCTCCTTCAGCAGCTTCTCCTTCAGCCGCCTCAGCTTCTGCAGGTTTTTCAGGTTCTTTCATAACAGTCGGAGCTGCTAGAGTTGCAATTACGAAATCTCTTCCTTGAATTGTAGGAGTAACGTCACTGTCGAGATTTATAGAAGAGATCTTAAAGCTCTCTCCAATATCAACTCCATCAAGATCTATCACAAGATTTTCAGGAATTTTTTCGCTTGGGCATTTTAGCTCAACTTTTCTTCGTACAATGTTTAAAACCCCACCTCTTTTCAAACCAGGAGATTTTTCATGATTTAAAAATTTTACCGGAACTTCAATTCTAACTTTTATGCCTGAAACTATTCTTAGAAAATCTACATGAGTTGGTTCATCTGAAATAATGTCATATTTTATTTCTCGTGGTAGAACTTTTTGAGGTTTACCATCAACATTTAAAGTTATGATGCTTGATAAAAAGTTTTCTTTTTCAATTAGTGACTTGAGTATTTTTTTAGATATTGAAATTTTTTCGTTTTGAGCTTCTCCACCATAAATTATAGCAGGCACATTACCATTATCTCTTAATGAATTTAATTCACCTTTAGTTTTGGTATTTCTGATATTGGCTTCTAATGAATTCATAAAAACAAGGGTTTTTAGCTCAAGTTACTTAATAACTCAAGGTATTTATTTGAATAAATCTGATACTGAGGTTGAATTAGATATTCTTTTAATTGCTTCTCCCATAAGCCCTGAAATTGACAGAACCTCAATGTTTTTAACACCTTTAGTTCTGCTCATGTTATCGATTGTATCAGTTATTACTAAATTTTTAATTACTGAATTTTTAATTTTTTTTACAGCTTCACCGCTGAGTACACCATGAGTTATATAGACATAAACTTCTTTAGCCCCTCTATCTTTAAGAGCTTTAGCTGCATTTACTATTGTTCCACCAGAATCGATTATATCATCTACAATTATACAAGTTTTACCTTTTACATCTCCTATGACATTCATGACTTGAGATTGACCTGGTTTTGGTCGTCTTTTATCTACAATTGCTAATCCAACATTTAAGAGTTTACCTAGTGCTCTTGCTCGCTCAGTTCCACCCACATCTGGAGCAACGCAAATAAGGTTTTTACTTTTTATCTTTTTTTTTGCATGTCTTGCAAAAATAGGTGTTGCAAATAAGTTGTCGACCGGAATATCAAAGAAACCCTGAATTTGACCCGCATGTAAATCAACAGTAACTACTCTGTCAGCACCCGCTTTTGTAATTAAGTTTGATACTAATTTTGCAGAAATTGAAGTTCTAGGTACTACCTTTCTGTCTTGTCTAGCATAACCAAAATATGGAATTACGGCAGTTATATTTTTTGCGGAAGATCTTTTTAGTGCATCAATACACAACAAAAGCTCCATCAAATTATCATTAGCAGGCGAAGATACAGATTGAATAATAAAAATACTGTTGCCCCTGATATTCTCATTTATTTCAACATAAATTTCTCCATCAGAAAAATTTCTAATACTAGAGTTTACTAGTTTAGATTTTAGATATTTAGCAATATTCTTGCTTAATGGTTTGTTGCTATTTCCGGATAATAATTTCATTAGAAAAGCTTAATAAAGCATAATTATTGAAATATTTCTACCATAATCATCATGATTTAGCCTTAACGCTCTTCTTGCGCTAAAAAAATTATTATTAATATCAAATGTATCAATATTTAAAGACTCAATATTTTTTATTTTATTCTTTAAAAGACATGATTTTACATATTTAGGTAAATCAAAATAAAGCTTTTTGTATTTAATTTTAAAAAATTTATTATTTTTTTTATCCTTTTTTATAAATTTTCTTTTAAAATCTTGTTTGACTTCATAATTTTTAGCTGTGATTGAAGGTCCGATAGCTGCAGTAATATTTTTAGGATTAGAACCTTTTTTGATCATAAATTTGATTACTTTGCTAATTATATCTTTGTATGCACCTTTCCACCCTGCATGAATTGCAGCAACTAATTTTGTTTTTTCATCACAGATTAAAATCGGCACACAGTCAGCAGTTAAAACACCAATTGGTATGTTTTTTTGATTTGTAATTACTGCATCTGCTTTTGGTTTTGATCTAAATTTATTTTTTTTATTAATATAAACAAACTTGTTACTATGTACTTGATGAAGTAAAAAAATATTTTTAGCGGTGCTTTTTAATTTTTTTTTAACTATTTGTAAATTTTTTTTAACATCTGAGGGATTATCTTTAGAACCAGGACCACAGTTTAAACTTTTATAAATTTTTTTTGATTTACCACCAGTTTTATTAAAAAAACCATGTTTAATTATTTTTATTTTCGAAAGTTTTTTTGATTTTATCAATTTTGAAAACCTATCTTAAAATTGTTTCTCCTATGTTTTACAAGCATGACTTTGAACAATTCACCCATTTGACTTTCATCTATTAAACGTCTTACTCTATAAAATAAATCTGCTTTTTTAGAAAATGCTATATTTTTACTGATTATTTCTGCTCTTTGAAGAATACCCATATTTGTTAGAAATTTTTTTTGATTTGTAAAAATTGAATTAACTTCTTTAAACTGATTTATAAATTTTTCAAAGGAATGAAAGTTTATATTGTAAGTAATATCAGAGTCTCCAATATTTTCTAAAATGTTAGAATATTTGTGATTATTTATTGCCTGAAGAGTTTCATGCATTTTGCTATCTGCATAACCATAATCAATAACTAACATTCCTCCATCATTTTTTTGTATTAAGTCACAAATTGTTCTTAAATATTTAAATGTATCTGGCGAATATTCTATAACGCTTTGATCTTTTGATATTTCGAAATTAAGATGTTTTTCAATTGTTTCTATATCAATTTTTTCTTCTTTAAATTCAGCTTTATTTGGATTGCTCAAATTTACAAATCTTTCAAACCAACTATCTTTTTTTTTAAAAAATTGTTTGATCGGTATGGCGTCAAAAAATTCATTAGCTAAAAAAATTGTTGGGTTTGAGTTTATTTTTTCAATTTTTTTTAACCATGAAAATTTTTTAGAATTTAAATTTTTTTTTTGCTCATTTAATAAAAAATCACTTTTTTCATGAATTACAAAACTACAGGCATTGTAACACTCGGGAAAATTTATAAGTGTCTCATCTATAACTTTCATCATTTCACCATTTCCAGCTCCCAGTTCTAGCAAATTAAATTTTTTTGGCGAGCCAATGCTTTTCCAAAAAGTAATTGCCCAAATAGCGATAATCTCTGAAAATAATCTTGTGATATTGGGAGCAGTAATAAAGTCTCCATCTTCACCAAAGGGATTTTTTTTCATATAAAAACCTTTGTCCTTATCGTAAAGAGCAAAATTTATAAATTGATCTAATGGTAAATTATTTGTTTTAGCGAGTTTCATATTTTAAATAAAATAAGATTACTCCTGATATTATAAATATTAAACTTACTACTTGCCCCATCGTTAAATTTAAAAGTATATAACCAAGCTGTTCATCTGGTACTCTGTAAAATTCAATAATAAATCTGAAAATTGAGTAAATTATTAAAAATAATCCTGAAATCACACCAGCTTTGTTTGAAAATTTATTTTTAAAATAAATTAATAATAAAAATAAAAATAAACCCTCTAATAGTGCTTCATATAATTGCGAAGGATGCCTAGGAAGATTATCTACCTGAACAAATGTTACTGCCCATGGTACATTGGTTATAGTTCCATACAACTCTGAATTTATAAAGTTTGCTATTCGTCCAAAAAATAATCCGACTGGAGCTACTAAAGCGACAATATCCAAATATAAGAATGGGTTTTGATTATTTTTTTTAGCGAAAAATATAGATGCGAAAATAACTCCAATTAATCCACCATGGAAGGACATTCCTCCTTGCCAAATTTTAAATATATCTAATGGATTATTTATATAAAAACTTAAATTATAAATGATAATATAACCAAGTCTACCTCCTAAAATTATACCTATAATTAAATAAGTTAAATAATCATCAAATTTATTTTTAACTTCTATGTCTTGGATAAATAATTTTTTTGCGAGAATCCAGCCTAATATAATTCCAAATATATAAGCTAAAGAATACCATCTGATTTCTAAAGAAAATATTTCTAAGGCTACTGGGTCAAAATTATTAATGAACATTTTTAATAATACTTATAATGTATATCTTAAATATGAAAAATTCTAAATTTATAATTGATAAGTTTGCTAAATTAATAGAGCAGGGACTAGTATCTTCAAAAGACTTAACTACTGAATTATTTAATATCTTAAAATCCAAAAGAGATGAGTTTGTTTTTAAAATGAAACTTACAAGTAAAGATGAGTTTGAAGTACTCTCAAAACGTGTTGAGAATCTCGAAAATAAAATAAATAAACTTGAGAAAAAAAAAAATAAAAAAGCTAAACAGGTAAGAAAACCTTAACTCTTAAACCATCCATTTTTGATTTTTCTAACATTATATTTCCTCCATGAGATTTTATAATGTCTGATGAAATTGATAAGCCAAGACCAACACTTGATTTAGAGTCTGCTCGACCCTTATCTATTTTATAGAAAGGTTTAAATACATTTTCATACTCATCCTTTGGTATTCCAGGACCATCATCATCAATAATAATGAATAAGTTTGTATTTTTTTTACTTAAGCTAATTTCAACTTTATTTGCATATTTCAGTGAATTATCAATTAGATTATTAAGACACCTATTAATTAAATTTTTCCTGCCATTAAAGTAAATTCTTGGTGTTAAGTTTTGTGAAATATTTTCGTTATTATATTTTTCAATAACTTCTGAAATTAATTCAGATAGATTAAACATTTTATCTTTTTCAACATATGATGAGCTGGTGAATTGCAAATATTCATTTAGCATTTTCTCCATTTCATTGATGTCTTCAGTCAACTTATTAACAGTTTCTTTATCTTTTATAAAAGCTAATTGTAGTTTCATTCTTGTTAAGGGTGTCCTCAAATCATGACTTATTCCAGATAACATTTCTGTTCTTTGATTTAAGTGTCTTTCAATTCTCTTTCTCATTTTATCAAATTCATGTCCTGCTTGTCTTATTTCAAGGGCTCCAGAAGGTTTGAACTCTTCAATATTTTCTCCCTTACCAAACCTTTCAGCCGCACGAGCTAGATTTGTGATTGGTCTGGTTTGATTTTTTAAAAATATTAGGGAAATGATCACCATTATAATTGCAGGTACTGTGATCCAAAGTGCAAATATTCTTGCTGAGGAACTTGCAACCCTA
Source organism: uncultured Pelagibacteraceae bacterium (assembly GCA_902596785.1). Lineage (GTDB taxonomy): Bacteria > Pseudomonadota > Alphaproteobacteria > Pelagibacterales > Pelagibacteraceae > Pelagibacter. The sequence goes on from CACJVG010000018.1 coordinate 5,351, forward strand.
TCTTTAGGCACTAAAAATTTAAAATAACCATCTTCGTATTTAATTCTTAAATCAATTAATTCTTTATAACTTGTTGTATCAAACCAGTATTCATCTAATCCAAATTTAGATTTTAGTTCTCTTCTTAAAGTTCTATCTATAGGACTAAACCATCTTTCAGTATCTGTATTTTGTAATTTTTCGTTATTGGTGAACTCAATATTTAAATCTAAAAATATGGAAAAAAGATCTAGTAACTCTTGTTTATTTTCTTGCTCACTTCCATAGCCTTCAATAAATGTACTAATTTCATTTACCAAGGTTCTTGTCATACCTTTGTTTGTTTTGATCCAAAGGCTATCAAAAAAAACAATTGTAATTACTAGTTGCAAAACCAAAACTGGAATAGCAACTATAAGAAGTGCTCTATAAAATAATCTTTTTGGTAATATTTTTTTTAAGTAATTACTCAATCCAGAGAACATATCCTGCACCTCTTATTGTTTGCAAAAATTTTGGATTTTTTGGATCAATTTCAATTTTTTTTCTAAGCCGAGTAATAATAACATCTATTGATCTCTCTTTATCTAAATTGATTAATTGACCAATATCTTCTCTTGAAAATGTTTTACCTGGATTATTAATCATTTTTTCTAAAATCGTTTTTTCCGTTGCATTAATCTTAAATTCTTTATCACTTTTAAATATTAAAAGTTTATTCAAATCAATTTTCACATTTGCAAATTCTATAACTCTTTTTTGATCTGTTTTGATAGTTTTATTTAATATGTTCTGTATTCTTAGAATTAATTCTTTAGGTTCAAATGGTTTCGGTAAATAATCATCGGCACCAATCTCTAACCCTTCAACTCTTTCACTTGCTTCGCCTTTGGCAGTTAGAAGTATAACTGGTGTATCTAATTTTTTTTTATTTTCTTTTAAAAATTCAAGCCCACTTTTACCAGGCATCATGATATCCAAAACTATTAAATCAAACTTAATTATTTTTATTTTCTCTGAAGCATTTTCTGCATTTTCAGCAGTAGTGACTAAAAATTTATTTTCATTTAAATACTTTTTTACAAGAGATCTAATTCCATCATCATCATCAACCACTAGTATATGTGCAATAAAATTATCCATTAATTATTTTACTCAGTACATTATCAAAATTAATAACTTCTTCAGAACTTGAATTTAATAAAGCATTATAAATTCTTTTTTTTTGTAAATTGAAAATTTCATTAAAAATTTTTCTACCTTTATCATTAAGAAAAATATGCTTTACTCTAGTATCTTGGTCATCTTTTTTAAAAATGACGATTTCAAGTTTAATCAAATCTTTGAGAACACGATTTAAGCTTTGTTTTGTTACTTTTAATCTCTTAAGCAGCTCAGAAATTGAGATCCCCTCATACATTGACAGTAAATGAATCACTTTATGGTGTGCTAAACCAATTGAATATCTATCTAATATTTTTTTAGAGTCAGAAAAGGTTTCTCTGTAGCTTACAAATAGTTTTTCAATTAGATCTTTAAGCTGGTCATCTTTTAAATATAAAAGTTCTTTCATAATAGGTAAGTTATATTGACATATTAAAGATACAAAGATATTTTTCATTTATAAATTAAAAAAAATTTCACACATGATACCTTACGACAAGCGATCTGGAAAAATATGGTACAACAACGAATTAGTTGATTGGGCTGACGTTAAATTACATGTTTTAAGCCATGGTATGCACTACGCTAGTTGTGTATTTGAGGGTGAGAGAGTTTATGATGGTTCAATTTTCAAATTAGAAGAGCACACAGCAAGATTTTTTCATTCTGCAAGAAGAATGGGTTTTGAAATTCCATATACAGAAGAAGAAATTAATAATGCATCCAATAAAATTATAGCAACCCAAAAAGTAGAAAATGGTTATGTAAGACCTGTTGCTTGGAGAGGTAGTGAGATGATGGCTATTTCTGCGCAACAAACAAAAATACATGTTGCGATTGCAACATGGGAATGGGGATCATATTTTGATCCTAAACTTAAAGTAGAGGGAATACGATTAAATATTTCAAATTGGAGAAGACCAGCACCTAATACAATACCGTGGGATACAAAGGCGTCAGGTCTTTACATGATTTGTACACTCTCAAAACATGAGGCAGAAAAGCAAGGATATACTGATTCTTTAATGCTTGATCACGAAGGGAATATTGCTGAAGCAACTGGAGCAAATATTTTTTTCAAAGATAAAAATGGAGAAATTCATACCCCAATACCAGATTCTTTTTTAGATGGTATTACAAGAAGAACAGTAATTGGAATTGCAAAATCAAAAAATATAAAAGTACATGAAAGAAAAATTAGTCCAACGGAACTACCAAATTTTGTTGGATGTTTTTTAACAGGAACAGCTGCAGAAGTAACTCCAGTATCTTGTATTGCTGAAAATCAATTTAAAGTTTGTGATACTATTATTGATTTAAATGAGAGTTATCAGTCATTAGTTAGGAATAAAAAAGCAGCCTAGTCTTTACTGTCTTCAGACATAGCGTGATCAATACCTTTTCGCATATAATCATATGCAGTAAAAAGTGTTAAAGCAGCCGATAACCACAAAAGAATTATACCTATAGTTTGAGCATTATAATCTTGGAAATTAATTATTTTATTTCCAGTATCTCCAGACAATAAAAGAGCAATTGATACCATTTGTAATACTGTTTTAAGTTTAGCAAGGTTTGAAACAGGAAGTTTTATTTTTCCCTTTGCTAAAAATTCTCTCAAACCTGAAATTAAAATTTCTCTTGTAAGAATTATTATTGCTGCAATTACCTCATAATTTCTGATTGTTCCATCCATAACCAAAAGTATTAATGCTGTAGCAACAATGATTTTATCAGCTATAGGATCTAATAATTCACCCAGTTTTGATTCTACTCCAAACATTCTAGCCAACATACCATCCAAGAAGTCTGTAAATGATGCAATAATAAATAATATTAAAGCAGTAAGATCACCATAAAATCCTGGAAGATAAAAAGCTAAAACAAAAAAAGGAACAATTATTATTCGCCCTATAGTTAATATGTTTGGAATTTTTTTTAACATAATTATTCGTGAAAAAAGTTATATATCCTTTTTGCTACTTTTTCTTCAACACCTTCTACAGATTTTATTTCATCTAAGCTAGCAGACTCAACTGATCTTGCAGATCCAAAATGGTTCAATAAAGCTCTTTTTCTTATAGCCCCAATCCCCTCTATTTGATCTAAAAGAGATTTGCTTATACCTTTTTTTCTCTTTGCTCTGTGAGCGCTTATGGCAAATCTATGTGATTCATCTCTTATTCTTTGAAGAAAAAATAGGGTAGGGTCATTTCTAGTGAATTTATATTCTTTGCCATTGTGAAAAAAAGTTTCATTTCCACTATTTCTAAATTTGCCTTTTGCTATTGCAATAATTGGAATGTCGTGAAGTCCTAATTCATTAAGGCTCTCTCTAGCAACTGAATATTGACCTTTTCCCCCATCTACTAGAACCAAATCAGGAAAAGCAAGGTAATTATCTTTTTCTTGAACTGCTCTTTTGAACCTTCTATTTAATACCTCTCTCATCATTCCATAGTCGTCTTGTTCATTTTTTTTATGCTTAATATTAAATTTTCTATATCTTTTTTTGATAAATCCTTCATCGCCGTAGGCTATTAAAGCGCCAACACTATTTGTGCCTTGAATATGACTATTATCATAAACCTCGATTAAATTTATGTTGGTTTCTAAATTAAATTTTTTAGCTACTGCATCGAACAATTCTTTATTATTCTGACTTTCATAAAGTTTTCTATTTAGACTATCCTTTGCGTTTTTAATTGCTTGATTAATTACTTTTAGTTTTGATCCTTTTTTCGCAACTGAAATATTTATTTGTTTACCTTCTTTTTGTGTCAGTGTTTTTTCAATTAGCGCTTTTTCCTTTATTTCTTCTGAAAGGATAACCGATGAAGGAACACTTTTATTTTCATAAAATTGAGAAACAAATGAATTAAGGATTTCACTAAACTTTTCATCTGGATCGTGTTTTGGGAAAAAAGCTTGATTACCCCAATTTTGTTTTGATCTATAAAAAAATACTTGAATACAAGTTTTTCCAGATTCTTTATATCCAGCAATAACATCTGCCTCAACTAAGTTTGCTTCATTAATTCTCTGTGAAGATTGAATTATGTTTAATGCTTTAATTCTATCTCTTAAGATTACAGCTTTTTCAAAATCAAGATCCTCGCTTGCCTTTTCCATTTGGTTAGAAAGATTTTTTTGAATTTTCCTAGATTTGCCTGAAACAAATTCAATAGCATCTTCTACTGTTTGATTGTATTCCTCTTTTTTTACATATCCTACACAAGGTCCAGAACATCTTTTTATTTGATATAAAATACAAGGTCTTTCTCTGTTTTTGAAAACGGTGTCATCACAAACTCTTAAATGAAAAATTTTTTGTATCATTTTAATTGTCCAATTAGCTGAACCAGCAGAGGCAAAAGGTCCAAAGTAAAAACCTTCTTTTGTTTTTTTTCCTCTATATCTTTTTATTTGAGGCCATTTATCTTTATTACCAATAAATATAAATGGAAATGACTTATCATCACGTAAAAGGATATTAAATTTTGGTTTATGTTTTTTAATTAAATTTGCTTCTAGTAGTAAAGCTTCACTTTCATTAGATGTTGTTGTTATCTCTAATTTTCTTGTTTGAGACAACATTCGTTCAGTTCTAATTATATGATTTTTTTCTGAAACATAACTCTTTAATCTATTTGGTAAATTTTTTGCTTTACCTACATAAAGAATTTCATTCTTTTCATTAAGCATTCTATATACGCCTGGAAGTTTTGGTACTAGAGGTAGCTCTTTTTTAATTACTTCTTTTCCTATTTCAGAGCTTATCATGACTTCTCTTTTTGGTAATTTGAATACCAACAGATGAACACTGTTTTAAAATTTCTAATTTTTCAATTTTCAACATTATTTTATCAATCCTTTTGTCTTTGAATAACTCGTCAAAAACAGCTTCTGCTAAAGTTTCTAGGAAATTATAATGTTTCTTTTTTACAAGTTTTGTAATTAATTTTACTATAGTTCCATAATTAACAATGGATTTGATATCTTTATCGCTTGAAGGTTTTTTGTCTTCATAGTCTATTTCAAGACTAAATTTAACTTTTTGTGGTTTTTCTTTTTCAAAATCGTAATAACCAAGTTTTAAATCCAAGATTAATTCGTTAATTAGGATTTTTTTCTCATAATTAAATAAGCTTTTATTTCTCTCTATTTTTACAATTTTTAAATTATTTTTTTTCATTCTTTGCCCATTACATCTGGGGTTTGCCAGTTAAGATTTTGACCACTATCAATAGCTAAAACTTGACCAGTAATAGATATATTTTTAATAAAAAAGTCAACAGCATTACATATTTGTTCCACATCAACTTGTCTTTTAAGAGGTGTTGCTAAATATTGCTTTTTGAAATGTTTTTCAGATTGTCTTTGATTTTTTATAGTGGGTCCAGGTGCAATTGCGTTTACTCTTATATTTGGAGCCAAACTCATAGCGCTAGTTTTTGTTAAAGTATACAAACCAGTTTTACTAAGAGTGTAGGAAAAAAAGTAAGGGGTTAATTTGAAAACTCTTTGATCAATAATATTTATAATATTATTATTTTTACCTTTAACATTTTTAGCAAATTCTTTCGTTAATAATGCGGGCGCTCTTAAATTGGTTCTTAAATGCTTACTCCAACTATCCAATGAAAAATTTTCTAATTTATCATTTTCAAATAAAGAGGCGTTATTAACAAGACAATCAAAAAACTTTAATTTAGATTTTGCAAATTTAATTATTTTTTTTATATCAGTTTCTTTACTCAAATTACCTTTGACTAAGTATACTTTTGTACCTTTGTTAGATAATTCTTTTTTTAATTTTTCTGCTTTTAATTTTGACTTGTTGTAATGGATTAAGATTTCTTTATTTGGACCAGATAATTTTCTGGCAATCGCTGCCCCCATTCGAGTAGCCCCACCAGTAATTATTATTTTCCGTGCTTCCATTTCTTATCTCTTTTTTTTGTAACTTTAGTTCCTGGCATACCCATGGTTGATCTACCTTTTGGATAAAGCTTATTTTTTACATCATACTGCCTTATTTTTGGATTTAATGTAATTTCTAATTCAGTGCTTTCCAATTTTCTTATTTCATCTCGTATTTTAGCCGCTTCTTCAAATTCTAAATTAGATGCTGCTTCTTTCATTTTTTTATCTAGTGCTTTAAGATGTTTTTTAAGATTACCTCCGACATTAGAGCCTTCACTTATTTTGACGTAGTCTTTCTCATACACACTTTCAAGAATATCGCTAATTTCTTTTTTTACCGACTTTGCATCTATTTTATGTTTCCTATTATAAGCTAATTGAATTTTTCTTCTTCTATCAGTTTCAGCAATTGCTTTTTTTATACTTTTTGTCTCTTTGTCTGCATACAAGATTACTTTGCCATCAACGTTTCTTGCTGCTCTTCCTATGGTTTGAATTAAAGATGTTTCTGATCTTAAAAAACCTTCTTTATCAGCATCTAAAATTCCAACTAAGGCACATTCGGGAATATCTAATCCCTCCCTTAATAAATTAATTCCAACTAGAACATCAAATACACCCATCCTCAAATCCCTCATAATTTCTATTCTTTCAAGTGTATCAATATCAGAGTGTAGATATCTTACTTTAATTCCATTCTCGTGAAGATATTCAGTTAAATCTTCAGCCATTTTTTTGGTTAGTGTTGTGACTAATACTCTATGATTATTTTCAATTACTTTTTTACATTCATGCATTAAATCGTCGACTTGATTTTTGGCTGGTCGTATTTCTACGACTGGATCTATAAGACCAGTTGGTCTGATAACTTGATCAATGAATTTCCCTTTAGTTTGCTCTAGTTCCCATGGACCGGGTGTTGCTGAAACGAAAACAGTTTGGGTTCTCATTAAGTCCCATTCTTCAAATTTTAATGGTCTATTATCCATACACGAAGGAAGCCTGAATCCATATTCTGCTAAAGTACTTTTTCTTGATCTATCACCTTTATACATTCCATTAAGCTGAGGTACTGTAACGTGACACTCGTCTACAAATATTAAAGTATTATCTGGGAAGTATTCAAAAAGAGTGGGAGGAGGCTCTCCTGGTTTTCTTCCTGACAAAAATCTTGAATAGTTTTCAATACCAGCACAAGAACCTGTTGCTTCAATCATTTCAAGATCAAATTTAGTTCTTTCTTCTAATCTCTGTGCTTCTAATAATTTATTTTCTGCACGGTGTTTCTTTAAAGTTACTTCTAATTCTTTTTTTATATTAATTACTGCTTGTTCGATTGTAGGCTTAGGAGTGATGTAGTGACTATTTGCATAAACTTTTACTAAACTTAATTCTCTTACTTTATCACCAGTTAACGGATCAAACTCTTCTATCTGTTCTAATTTATCCCCAAATAGACAAAGTCTCCAAGCTCTATCTTCTAAATGAGACGGAAATATTTCTAAATATTCTCCTCTTGCTCTAAATGTTCCTCTATAAAAATTTTGATCATTTCTTTTATATTGTAGAGCAACTAAAGATTTGATTATTTCTTCTCTATTGTAGTCATAATTTTTTTGAAGAGTTAGCGTCATTTTACTATAAGCTTCAACTGAACCTAATCCATAGATACACGAAACACTTGCTACAATTAAAACATCATCTCTTTCTAATAGAGATCTAGTTGCTGAATGCCTCATTCTATCAATTTGTTCATTTATAGAGGCTTCTTTCTCTATATATGTGTCTGATCTCGGCACATAAGCCTCTGGAGTGTAATAGTCATAGTATGAAACGAAATATTCAACAGCATTATCTGGAAAAAAGGTTTTCATTTCCCCATAAAGTTGAGCAGCAAGAGTTTTGTTTGGAGCTAAAATCAAGGCAGGTCTATTAGTAGCTTCAATCACTTTAGCCATTGTAAAAGTTTTTCCAGATCCAGTTACACCAAGTAAAACTTGATTAAATTGATCTTTATTAGCACCATTTACTAATTTTTTTATCGCTTCAGGCTGATCACCAGCAGGTTTAAAATCAGATTTAATTTTGAATTTTTTTCCACCCTCTAGTTTTCCACCTATTTTAGGATTTTTACTCTGAATATCTGTAATTAAATCTTGATAAGTATTTTCCATATATTAAACAACGTAGTAGAATTTATTTATATTTCAATGAGCATAATATCAGACAGTTTAAAGAAGATTAAACCATCACCTACTATTGCTGTTACTCAAAAAGCAAGAGAATTAAAAGCTGCTGGAAAAGATGTTATTGGATTAGGTGCAGGTGAACCAGATTTTGATACTCCAGATAACATTAAGCAAGCAGCTATAAAAGCTATTAACGATGGTGATACAAAATACACTGCAGTAGATGGCACTCCAGCATTGAAAAAAGCAATCGTAGAAAAATTTAAAAAAGAAAATAATTTAGATTATACAACTGATCAAATTACAGTTGGTGCTGGTGGAAAGCATGTAATTTATAATGCAATGATGGCCACATTAAACGAAGGTGATGAAGTTATAGTTCCTGCTCCTTATTGGGTTTCTTATCCCGATATGGTTTTATTAGCTGGAGGAAAACCAGTGATAATGGAATGTGATGAAAAACAAGGTTTTAAAATAAATCCAATTGATCTTGAAAAATTTATAACTCCAAAAACTAAATGGATTATTCTTAATTCTCCTTCTAATCCAACAGGAGCATGTTATTCAGAGCAAGATATAAAAGCAATTGCAGGTATTTTAGAAAAACATAATCACGTATATATATTAAGCGATGATATTTATGAACATGTGACTTATGAGGGTTTTAAATTTTTTACAATTGCTCAAATTGAAAGTTTAAAAGATAGAGTGCTTACAATGAATGGTGTAAGTAAAGCTTACTCAATGACAGGCTGGAGAATAGGGTATGCAGCTGGTCCAAAAGACATTGTTAAAGCTATTGCTAAAATTCAATCACAATCAACAACTAACCCTTCTTCTATTAGTCAAGCTGCTGCAGTTGAAGCACTAAGTGGAACACAAGACTTTATCAACGAAAGAGCAAATTCTTTTCAGGAGAGAAGAGATTTTGTGGTTAATTCTTTAAATGCAATAGATGGAATTGAATGTCTAAATCCAGATGGAGCGTTCTATGTCTTTCCAAGTTGTAAAGGTTTAATGGGTAAAAAAGATCCAAATGGAAATGAAATTAAATCTGATACTGATTTTGTTCAATCATTATTAGAGAATAGTGGGATCGCCGTAGTCCAAGGCTCTGCATTTGGTTTGGAAGGTTTTTTTAGAATTTCATATGCAACTTCAATGGAAAATTTAAAAAAAGCAATGGATAAAATATCTATTTTTTGTAAATCCTTAAATTAATGAAAACAGCCCTAGTGTTTGGTTCATCGGGTTTAGTTGGTGGGCATCTTGTTAATCAACTTATACTGAATTCAAATTATTCAAAAATAAAGATTTTTGTTCGTTCAAAAATAGAACCTATTAATCCAAAAATTGAAATTATTGATACTAATTTTAATGATTTAGAAAAGAATAGAAATGATATTAAAGGTGAAGACTGTTTTTTTTGTATTGGTACAACAAGAAAAAATTCACCTAATAAAAATGAATATGAAAGAGTTGAACTCAATATTCCTAGACAAATTGCCCAAATCGCTAAATCAAATTCAATTAAATCATTTTTTTTCGTTTCATCTGGTTATGCAGATCCAAAAAGTTCAGGTGATTATTTAAAATTTAAAGGATTGGTTGAACAAGAAATTAAAAATCAAAATTTTGATAAAATTGGGATCATGAGACCATCTTTTTTATTGGGAAATAGAAAAGAAAAAAGAATAGGTGAAAAATTTGGTATAATATTATTTAAATTGTTAACTCCAATATTAGTTGGGCCTTTAAGAAAAATGAGACCAATTAGGGCAGAAATAGTCGCCAAAGCAATGGTAAAGTTGGCAAATGAAAATATTAATCAAAGTATATTTGAATCAAATGAGATTGCTGAATTAGTGAGATAGGAATTTTTCAGCTTCTAATGCTGCCATACAACCCATTCCTGCAGCTGTAACGGCTTGTCTAAAAGTTTTGTCTTTAACATCTCCAGCAGCATAAACTCCAGGAATATTTGTTTCAGTAGAGTCTGGTTTTGTAATTAAATAACCCTCATTATCCATCTTAAGTTGATCTTTGAATAGTGAAGTTGCTGGATCGTGTCCAATAGCGATAAATAATCCATCTAGTTTTAATTCTTCAGTTTTATCTGTTTTTAAATTTTTAATTTTAATACCTTTAACATTTTTAGGCTCTTGATCTCCCACTACGTCTTCAACAACAGAGTTCCAAATAATTTCTATTTTTTTATTTTCCATTAATTTTTTTTGAAGCATTTTTTCAGCTCTTAAACTATCTCTTCTATGGATTAGTTTTACTTTTGATGCAAACTTTGTAAGGAACATTGCTTCTTCAACAGCTGCATTGCCCCCTCCAACAACTGCTACCTCTTTATCTTTAAAGAAAAAACCATCACACGTAGCGCACGCAGAAACACCAAATCCTCTAAATTCTTGTTCAGATTTCAGATTTAACCATCTGGCCTGAGCCCCTGTAGAAATAATTATACTATCAGCAGTATATTTTTGTCCACTATCGCCTATAGCTTCAAACGGAGTAGATTTTAAATTTACCGAACCAATATGATCTTCAATCATTTCAGTTCCAACTGCTTTTGCTTGTTCTTTCATTTGATCCATCAACCACGGACCTTGAATAACTTCAGCAAATCCTGGAAAATTTTCAACATCAGTAGTTGTTGTTAATTGACCACCAGGTTCAGAACCATAAACTAAAATTGGATTTAACATCGCTCGAGCCGCATAAACTGCTGCTGTGTATCCGGCAGGACCAGATCCAATTATTAACACTTTTGTGTGTTTAGTTGGATTTTGACTCATATGAAAGCTATATAGTGATTAATGTCTAAATTAAAAGGTTTATTATTAACTCAAGGAATGCATGGCATGATAAGCCAGGTAGAAGGTTTAGCAAAAGCCTTAGATATTGATTTTACACACCATAAGGTTGAACTAAATAATTTTTGGAAAATTGTTCCACCAAAATTAACACCAGTATCACAAAAGGTTTATAAAAAAATAAACGAGTCTGATTTTGATGTAATTATTTCATGTGGAAGAAAAAGCGTGATTCCCTCAATCCATTTAAAAAGTGTTTCAAAAAAAAAAGTTTTAAATATTCATATTCAAGATCCAAAGGTGGATTTTAATCATTTTGATTTTATTGTTGCTCCCGAACATGATGGGATAAGTGGTGCAAATGTAATTAAAACAAAAGGTGCAATTCATTATTTAACAGAAAATGAAATTGATGAAAATAGAAGTTATTTAAATTCATATATCAAACAGGATAATAGAAAAGTTTGGTGTTTGATAATGGGTGGTCCTACAAAATATTATGACTACTCAACAAAAAATATGAAGCATATCTTTTCAATTTTTTACAAATTATTGAAAAAACATGATTTTCAACTCGTAGTCATACCTTCAATGAGAACACCGTTAAATACTATACATTATGCAAAAGAGTTTTTTGGAGAAAATCACACTGTGATTATGAATGTTGATAAAAAAGCTTATTTATCAGCTTTAGCTATTTCGGAAAATATATTTGTTACTTGTGACTCTAGCTCAATGATATCTGAAGCCGCTTTGACTGGAAAACCAATTTATGTTGCTAATATTTTACCAAAAAGAAAAGACGTCAGATTTCAGAATTTTAGAAATTTATTTAGAGAATTAAATATTACTAGAAACTTAGGTGAAGAAATTGAAAATTGGAACTATCAAAAATTAGATGAAACGAATAGAGTAGCAAAAATTATTAAAGAAAAAATACAATCATAATGTCATTTTTAAATTCAATTAAAAATAATTCAAAAGAACATAATTTCCCTTTTAATCACTGGGAGTATAGTGATGCTTTGTCAGAAGGAGCAATAGATGAAATAGTTAAAGCTGACATTCCTGATGTCAGTAAACATAATCTTAATTATGATGGAACAAGAGCAATAGATGGTGGAGCTGCAGAATTTAGAAAAGGTATAGCCTCAGGTGGACACGCAATAAAGTTTAGATGTTTTATTAATAAAGAAAACTCATCTCAATTTCCAAATTTAGTAAAATTTATAAATGAACTTCAGTCTAAAGAAACATATGAAACAATTTCTAAAATGATAAATAAAGATTTATCAAATTCCTATGTTAGGGTTGAGGTTATATGTGACCGAGAAGGTTTTTGGTTAAAACCTCATTGTGATATAAAAGAAAAACTTATGTCAGGCTTAATATTTGTTAATAAAACAAATGAGTCTGAAGATTTAGGAACTGATTTTTACAATGAAAAATTAGAAAAGGTTAAGACACTTCCTTACAAACACAATTACGGTTATCTTTTTACCAGCGGACCAAACACTTGGCATGGTATGGAGAAGAAAAAGATCATTAAAGAAAGACGATGTATTCAAGTAAATTATGTTACCTTTGAAACTGATTGGAAAGTAAATTCTTAAACGTCTTGAAGAGAAGTTACGTCTAATTTTTTTGTTTTTAGTGATCTAATTGCCTCTAAACAAGCTTGAGCAGTAGACATGTTAGTACAATAAGGAACTTTATTCTTTAGTGTTGCTCTTCTTAAAGCTATTGCGTCACTTAATCGATGTTCACTGTTTCCGCCCCCAGTGTTTATCACCAATGCAATTTTTTTAGAGTCTAAAACATCTACTATATGTGGTGAACCTGTGCTTACTTTATTTATAATTTTACATTTCATCCCATGCTTTCGAATATATTCTGCGGTTCCTTTGGTTGCACATAATGTAAACTTAAGTTTAAGAAGTTCTTTAGCTAAATCTATTCCTTCATCTTTGTGACTATTTTTGAGAGATATAAAAGCCAATCCTTGTTTTGGTAATGAGTTAGCTGCAGCGATTTGACTTTTGGCAAAAGCCATTCCAAAATTTTTATCAAATCCCATAACTTCTCCTGTCGACTTCATCTCAGGCCCTAACAACAAGTCACTGTTGGGAAATTTATTAAATGGAAATACAGCTTCTTTAACTGCGTACATACCTTTAGATTTATCTTTTAAATTAAACTCAGATAACTTTTCACCAGCCATTACTCTT
>CACJVG010000019.1 GCA_902596785.1 uncultured Pelagibacteraceae bacterium
AAAAAAAAAATTTAAAAGCCCCATTATTTTAATTTGTTCTCAAAATTTATTAAAAAAAAATATGAAAAAATTTAATTTTAAAAAAAAAATTAAATTATTGAAGCCAAGTCAAATTACTGAATTCAATTTAAATAACAATTCAATTAACTTGATAGATATAAAATTAAAAAGGAATACAAATATTAATGAATATATAGAAAAATCCTTTTTTACAGCATTTGAGATTATTAAAGATGGAATAACTGACAAATTCATAAACGGCCCTATTTCAAAGAAAAAATTCCTAAAAAAAAAATATTTGGGTGTCACGGAATACATTTGTGATTACTTCGCTATAAAAAAAAATGCAATGCTGATATATAATAAAGATTTATCTGTTTGTCCTATAACAACTCATCTTCCAATCAAGCAAGTAACTAAAAAAATTACTAAAACAATTATAAAAGAAAAAGTGCATCTTGTAGCGAAGTTTTATTTAAAACACTTTAAATATAAACCAAAAATTGCAATTTTGGGCCTTAATCCTCATTGTGAAACAATTGAAAAATTTAATGAGGATCAAAAAATAATAAAACCTACAGTTCAAAGTTTAAAAAAACTGAATTACAATGTTGATGGCCCTCTTTCTGCTGATACAGCTTTTTTAAAACAAAACAGAGTTAAGTACGATGTAATTATTGGATCATATCATGATCAAGTTTTAACTCCTTTAAAAACTTTATTTGAATATGATGCAATAAATATAACATTAGGCCTACCATTTATAAGGATATCACCTGACCATGGACCAAATGAAAAAATGATAGGAAAAAATATATCAAACCCTCTAAGCTTAATTAAAGCTATTTCTTTTTTGGATAAAAATTGATTAAAGCAAAAAAAAGTTTAGGTCAAAATTTTTTAATTGATAAGAATATTTTAGAAAAAATTGTAAATATAACGGATATTAAAGATAAAATAATTCTTGAAATTGGACCAGGAACTGGAAATCTGACATCATATATTCTAAAAAAAAATCCCAAAAAAATTTTTGTAATTGAAAAAGATGATAACCTTGCATTAAACCTTAAAAATAAATTTGATGATAAGCTAGTTATTATAAATGATGATGTTTTAAAAATAGATGAAAATATATTTTTTAAAGACAAAGTAATAGTTTTTGGTAATTTGCCTTATAATATTTCAACCGAAATACTAAGCAAATGGATAATTAATTTAAAGGAAAGTTTTTGGTTTGAATCATTGGTATTGATGTTTCAGAAAGAAGTTGCTGACAGAATAATTGCTAAATTTAATACATCAAATTATGGGAGACTATCAATTATTTGTAATTGGAAACTTAATATAAAGAAAGTATGTGATATAAAGCCTGGAGCATTTTATCCTAAACCAAAAGTAGATAGTTCTTTATTATTTTTTCACCCAAAAAAAAATTTTATTAAATTAGATAATCCTAAAAATTTAGAAAAGGTTACTAGAATTTTTTTTAACCAAAGAAGAAAAATGTTAAAAAAACCTTACAATCAATTGTTTAATGGAGATCAGAAAGTTTGTAATAAATTAAAAATTAACCTAAGTTTGAGACCTCAAAATTTAAATTTAGATACTTATTGTAAATTAGCTTATGAATATGAAAATTTAAGAAGTTAGTTTTTCAACATGCTTTCTAATATATTCTAAATCGTAATCTTTTGAACCATTGTTTATCACTGCATCAATTAAATTTATAATTTTTGAATAACACTCTTCCAAATCATTGTTAATTACAACGTAATCATAATTTATCCAGTGTAGGACATCTCTTTCAAATTGCTTCATTCTTTCTTCAGCTATTGTTTTTTCATTTTTATGACGTTTAGTCAGTCTTTCAAATAAAACTTCTTTACTTGGGGGTAATATAAAAAAAGTAATTAATTTATAATCTAATTTTTTATTCTTAATTTGATCAGCACCCTGCCAATCAATATCAAAAAGGATGTTTTTGCCTTTGTTTAATTTATCTATAACTGGTGTTCTTGTTGTACCATAAAGATTATCAAAAACTTTTGCATATTCGAGAAACTCTTCGTTGCTAATTAGTCTTTTAAACTCTTTTTCATTAACAAAAAAATAATCTACATTTTTATTTTCGTTAGGACGAGGTTGTCTTGTTGTGTGAGATATAGAAATTTCAAAATTATCTTTTTCAGATAATTTTTTAACTAGAGTGGTTTTACCTGCTCCAGATGGAGAAGATAAAATGATCATTACCCCATCTTTTTCTGAGGGCATTAAAATTTCTAGTTAGCTTTACCTTCGATAAATTTAACTGCATCACCCACAGTTAAAATTTTCTCAGCTTCACTATCAGAAATTTCAGATCCGAATTCTTCTTCGAAAGCCATCACTAATTCAACAGTATCTAAACTATCGGCTCCCAAATCATCTATAAAGCTTGATTCCTCAGTTACCTTAGCTTCATCTATACCCAAGTGATCTGCTACAATTTTTTTTACTTTGCTTGAAACGTCTTCTGACATATTGATCCTTTTCGTTATAAATTCTTAATAGTTTAAAAACCTATTTTGTCAAGCCATATACATGCCCCCATTAACATGCAAGGTCTCACCATTAATATAACTTGATTGATTTGAGCATAAAAAAAGCACTGCATTTGCAATATCCTCTGGCTCTCCAAGACGTGCTGAAGGAATTTTAGATATTATTGCATCTTTATATTTTTCATCCAACTTATCTGTCATGGCAGTTTTAATAAAACCAGGTGAAATACAGTTTATATTTATATTTTTCTTAGCATATTCTATTGCTAAACTCTTTGACATTGCAATTATCCCTGCTTTAGATGCTGTGTAATTAGCCTGTCCAAGATTGCCTGTATGTCCAACAACTGATGTAATATTAACAATCTTTCCAGATTTATTTTTAAGCATTTTTTTTATTGCTGACTTGCTCATTAAAAAAGTTGATGTCAAATTAATATCAATTACTTTTTGCCATTCCTCTAAACTCATCCTTATTGCTAAATTATCTTGAGTAATACCCGCATTATTAACTACACAATCTAAACTACCACCGAGTTCTTTAGTTGCATTTTCTATAAATTCTTCAATTTTATCACTTTGAGAAATATCAAATTTTAGTGTTTTAATATTTCCATACTTTCCTTTTAGTTCCTCAAGTTTTTCTATTCTTGTTCCTGAAGCTAAAATATTTGCACCAGCTTGATTTAATTTTTCAATTATTGAATTTCCAATACCCCCTGATGCACCTGTAACAATAATGTTTTTACCATTTAAGTCTGTCATATTTTTAAACTCTCAATATCACTTTGGTTATTAATTGTATTAATTTTAACATCTCTACTAATTCTTTTTACCAAACCTGACAAAACTTTCCCAGGTCCAATTTCTATAAAATGATCTACTTCATTTTTTATCATATTAATCACACTTTCTCTCCATCTAACTCTATTCTCTATTTGCTTAATTAACAGATTTTTTAACTCATCTGTATCTTTAATCTCATTAGCAGTCACATTTGAAATTAATTTATTTTGTCCATTTTTAAAATTAAGTTTATTTAACTCTTCTGACATAATTTTTGTTGCTTTATTCATTAAATCACAGTGAAAGGGTGCACTTACTGGAAGTTTGATATTTTTTATTGAATTATCCTTTAAAATTTGAATTAAATTTTCTAAATCCTCTGTTTTTCCACTTAAAACTATTTGACCTTCTGAATTATCATTTGCAATTTGTGCTTTTAAATTTTCTTTATTTTCTGTCAAAACTTTTTCAATCACATCAACTGACGAACCCAATACGGCAATCATTCCTCCCTGTCCTTTAGGAACAGCGTTTTGCATTGCATCTCCTCTAATTCTTAGTATTTTTAAAGTATCCGAAAAATCAAGATATCCTGCACATGATAAAGCTGAATATTCGCCTAAAGAATGTCCAGCAAAGTACTTCGCTTTATTTAAATCTAAGTTAAATTCATTTTTTGCGATATTAAATATTGAATAGCTTATTAAATATATAGCTGGCTGTGTATTGACTGTTAAATCTAGCTCTTCTTTTGGTCCTTCTAGAATAAGTTTGGAAATAGAAAAATTTAATATGTCATCTGCCTGATTAAAAAGGTCTTTTACTGCATTAAATTTATCATAAAGCTCTTTTCCCATTCCAACTATTTGAGATCCCTGACCTGGAAAAATTACTGAAAACATATAAAAAAAACTAATTATTTTGCCTTTTTAACTATTGTAATTGAACTTTTATAATAGTATATCCTCACTTTTTATTAAAGAACTTAAATGAATTTATACGAACATACAATTATAGCCAGGCAAGATACTTCACCAAGTGAATTAAAGCAACTAACCGAAAAATATTCTAAAATTGTTGAAAAAAATGATGGTGAAGTTATAAAAACTGAAAACTGGGGATTACTAAACTTATCTTATCTAATCAAAAAGAATAAAAAAGGTAGTTACATACACTTCAAAATAAAAGGTAAAGGTAATGTTATTGATGAATTAGAAAAAAATGAGGCTATTGATAAAAAATTACTTAGGTATCTAACGGTAAGAGTTAAAAAATTCGATTTAGAAACAAATTATTTTGGAAAAAAAGAAGAAAGCGAAAAAATAGAAAGTACTAAAAACTAATGCCAAAAAGACAAAGTGGAAATAAAAAAGGTAAACAGAGTAACTTTGCAAAATTAAGTATTTTTCAACCTAATAAATATAAATTTAAAAAGACTTGTCCATTATCTGTAAAAGGTGCTCCTCAAGTAGATTACAAAAATATTAAACTTTTAAAAAAATATGTATCTGAAAACGGTAAAATTTTACCCTCAAGAATTACAAATGTATCTCAAAAGAAGCAAAGAGAGCTATCTCTTTCAATTAAAAGAGCTAGAAACTTAGCATTGATATAAAATGAAAGTAATTTTATTAGAAAACGTAAAAAGAATTGGATCTATTGGTGAAGTAATAGATGTAAAAAGAGGTTTTGCTAGAAACTTCCTAATTGCAAATAAAAAAGCTCTTTATGCATCAAAAGAAAATATAAAAGAAGTTGAAAAAATTAAAGCTGAGTTATCTAAAAAAGATAATGAAAAGAAAAAAGAAGCTTCTCAAATTGCTGAACAAATTAATGGTAAAGAGTATTCTGTCAAAAAACTAAGTACAGAAAATAATGAATTATATGGTTCAGTTAAACCAACTGAAATTTCAAAACTTATTCAAGAAGAAAACAAAATTGATATAAAGCCTTCAATGATACAACCAGTTGAAGAAATAAAAGCTTTAGGAAAATTTAAAGTTAAAATTTCTTTACACTCAGAAGTTGACGCTGAAATTACAATCAATGTTTCATCAGCCGACACAATTCAATAATTATACATTCTTTTCCCCAGTAAAAATATACAATTTGATTTAATTATTTTTCATGTAAGTTTATTTTCATGGAAAGCAATTTAAGTATAGTTAAGGATCAGTTTAAAGAATTGCCAAATAATATTGAGGCAGAGCAAGCGGTTATAGGATCTATCCTTGTAAGCAATGATATTTTTGATGAAATAAACACAATAATTTCCAGCGTTAATTTTTATGACCCAATGCATCAAAAAATATTTGAAGCAGTTGAAAGCCTTATCTATAAAGGAATGTTAGCTAACCCAATTACTTTAAAAAATTATTTTGAAGACGAAAAAGATGATCTAAATGTTCCAGAATATTTGGTTAAAATTACAAAATTTTCCACATCAGTTAGGCAAGCAATAGAATACTCAAAAATAATTTATGATATGTTTGTTAGAAGAGAATTAATAAAAATTTCTGAACAAACTATTGATAGCGCAAAATTAAATGATCTTGATACTAACGGACAATCTATAATCGAAAGTTCTGAAAGATTATTATTCGATTTAGCTGAAAAAGGTTCTTTCAACTCTTCTTTAGTAAAATTTGATGAGGCAATGAAACAAACGATTGAAATGGCTTCAGCTGCTTATAAGAATGAAGAGGGAATCGTTGGTGTTCCAACTGGTTTAAGAGATTTAGATGATAAGCTTGGTGGTTTACATCAATCAGATTTAATTATTATTGCTGGTCGACCATCAATGGGTAAAACCTCACTAGCAACAAATATTGCATTTAATGCTGCTCAAAAATTACAAGAAAGTGGTAAGAAATCATCAATAGCTTTCTTTTCACTTGAAATGTCTTCAGAACAATTGTCTACAAGAATTATATCTGAACAAGCTAGAATTAGCTCTAATGATATTAGAAGAGGAAGAATATCAGATGATCAATTTGATAAATTTTTAGAAACATCAAAAAATATTTCTGAACTTCCCCTTTATATTGATGAAACACCAGCAATAAGTATTGCTGCTCTGAGTAATAGAGCAAGACGAATTAAAAGGCTTTTTGGACTTGATATGATAGTAGTTGATTATATCCAATTAATGAGAGGCACTACTTTTAATAAAGATGGAAGAGTTCAAGAAATTTCACAAATTACACAAGGACTAAAAGCAATAGCTAAAGAACTTTCTGTTCCTGTTGTTGCTCTTTCGCAGTTGTCTCGACAAGTAGAACAAAGGGATGATCATAAACCGCAATTGGCAGACTTGAGAGAATCTGGATCTATTGAACAAGATGCCGATGTAGTAATGTTTGTTTATAGAGAAGGGTATTATTTACAAAGAAAAGAGCCAAGAGAAGCGACAGTTGAACATGCGGAGTGGCAAGCAAAAATGAATGAGGTTGCGCATTTGGCTCAAATTATAATTGGAAAACAAAGACATGGTCCTATTGGTAATGTAACTCTTGAATTTGAAGAAAGATTTACAAAATTTAAGGATACTCAATTAAGTTAATTTCCAATATAAAGAGCTTGAATGATAGCTCATTTTTATCAAAACGTTATCCTTAAAAATCCTAAAGCAATATTTGTATTGTTAATTATTGCTATTTTAAGTTTTGGATACTATTCAAAAAATTTTAGGCTAGATGCTTCATCAGAAACCTTGTTAATAGAAGGTGACCCAGATTTAGCATACTTAAAAGAAGTCTCTGAAAGATATGGATCTAAAGAATTTTTAATTCTTACCTATACACCAAATGAGGGAATGGTAACTGACTCATCAATTAATAATTTATTAAGTTTAAAATATAAAATTCAGAGCCTCAATTGGGTCCATAGTGTGATTACATTATTAGACATTCCACTTTTAAATAATTCTGAGGCTCCTCTTCAAGAAAGACTAGAGAGCTTCAAAACATTAAAAGATGAAGATGTTGATAGAGATAGAGGTTTTAAAGAAATTTTAAATAGTCCTGTTTTTCGAAATTTCGTCATTAGTGAAGACGGCAAAACTAGCGGGATTATTGTTAACATTAAACAGTCTCAAAAATTAGAAGATATAGAAAATAAATCAAAAGAAGAAGTTGAACTAATTAAAGATCAAATCAAAAAACAAAACCACCAGAATATTTTAGAAATTAGACAAGTTATTCAAAGTTATGGTGATGTTGGAAAAATATATCTTGGAGGAATACCAATGATTGCTGATGATATGATGACTTTTATCAAAAGTGATATAATTGTTTTTGGTTTGGGGGTTCTATTATTTATAATTGCTACTTTATGGTTTGTTTTTAGAAATCTTCTTTGGATTGTGGTTCCTATAAGCAGTTGTCTTTTTTCTGTGATAATAATGATGGGATTGCTTGGATTGCTAGGATGGAAGGTCACGGTCATCTCATCAAATTTTATTGCGCTTATGTTGATTTTAACAATGGCAATGAATATTCATATGAGCACAAGATTTCTTCAACTAAAAAAAGATTTCCCATCAAAAAATAATTTTGAAATTATTTCTTTAACCACTTCAAAAATGTTTTGGCCAATTCTTTATACTGTTCTAACAACAATTTTTGCATTCTTATCTTTAATTTTTAGTGAAATAAAACCTATTATTGATTTTGGTTGGATGATGACTTTTGGTTTGATTACATCTTTTATCATTACATTTACTTTGCTACCTACCCTTTTAAACTTTGCACCCACAAATAATATTTCAGTGAAGAAAGAACAAAAATCTAAAATCACAAATTTACTTAGTTTAATTTCTATAAATAATAAAAACTCTATCTTCTTGGTAACTGGAATAGTTATAATATTCAGTATTACTGGAATAAGTAAGCTTGAAGTTGAAAATAGTTTTATAAATTACTTTGATAAGAATACCGAAATTTATAAAGGTATGAAACTTATAGATGAAGAACTCGGTGGAACCACTCCTTTAGAGGTTATTTTAAAATTTCCTGAAAAAGAAAAAATAAAAAAATCTGAAGAAGATGATGAATTTGATGATTGGGGTGATGAAGAAGATGCTAATGATGAAAAATATTGGTTTACTAAAGATAAAATTGATCTGATTACATCTGTTCATAATTACTTAGATAGCCTACCTGAAATTGGTAAAGTTCTATCTTTTTCATCAATTATTGAAATAGCTACACAATTAAATAATAATAAGCCTTTAGGCACTTTAGAAATGGGAGTGCTTTACTCTAAAATTCCTGAGAGAATTAAAACTGAAATCATTGATCCCTATCTTTCAATTAAAGATAATGAAGCTAGAATTAGTTTAAGAATTATAGACTCGCAAGAAAATTTAAGAAGAAATGAGTTAATTAATAAAATTAATTTTGATCTAAAAGATAAATTTGGTTTAAAAGAAAAAGATTACAAATTAGCAGGTGTATTAATATTATTTAATAATTTATTACAAAGCTTGTTTAAATCTCAAATTTTAACATTAGGATTGGTTATGATTGGAATATTTTCAATGTTCATAATCTTATTTAGAAATATTAAACTTTCATTGATTGGCGTTGTTCCAAATTTTATTGCAGCTTTTTTTATACTAGGAATAATTGGATTATTAGGAATACCTTTAGACATGATGACTATAACGATTGCAGCAATTACAATAGGTATCGCAGTGGATAACAGTATTCACTATATTTACAGATTTAAAGAAGAGTTTAATAAAATAAAGGATTACAACAAGACGTTAAAAATGTGTCATTCAACTGTGGGGGTCGCTATATTAAACACTTCAATTACGATTGTTTTTGGATTTTCAATTTTGGTTTTATCAAAATTTATCCCAACAATTTATTTTGGTGTGTTTACAGGGCTAGCCATGTTATTAGCTATGATATCAGTATTAACACTACTTCCTGCTTTAATCTTAATTATTAAACCTTTTGGCAAATCATCTTAATGTTAGAAATCATAAAAGATTTTTATAAAGCAATATCAATAATTGATTTAATTTATTTAATTTTAACAATTCTTTCTTTGATAAATTGTTACAAAAAGGGCTTCATTTTAAGTATTCTCTCAATGGCTAAATGGTTGCTGGCATACATAATTACATTAATTCTATTTCCAAAAATTAAACCCTTTGTAAAAGACATAATTGATAATGAGTATGTTCTCGATGTTGGTCTAGGAATAATAATATTTGTGGTCGTTATCTTTTTGGTTTTGTTAATTAATAAAGGAATCAGTAAAGCAGTCAGATATACGGGAATCGGTGGCTTAGATACGACATTTGGATTCTTTTTTGGTTTTATAAGAGCTTATATTATTTCTGTATGTATCTTTTCAGGTGTTCATATTGTTTATAATTATGATAAATGGCCAATAAATTTTGACAAATCATACGTCTTTCCATATTTAGAAAAAGGTAGTAGTTATCTGATAAAAGAATTTCCTAATGAAAAAACATATCAAGATTCTAAAGAAAAAATTACAGAGCTATAATCCAAGACTAAAGGAAGAATGTGGAGTTTTTGGTATTAGCAATGCAAAAGATGCTTCAGCTCTAACAGCACTTGGATTACATGCTCTTCAACATAGAGGTCAAGAAGGTTGTGGAATAGTTACTTTTGACGGAGAAAAATATTATTCTGAAAAAAGATTTGGCTTAGTTGGAGATAATTTCAACAAAGAAAAAGTGCTTAATAATCTTAAGGGAAATTACGCCATTGGCCATAACAGATACAGTACGACTGGAAACAATATATTAAGAAACATACAGCCTTTTTTTGCTGACACCAATGCCGGTGGAATTGGAGTGGCACATAATGGAAATCTTACTAATTCAATTGCTTTGAGAAATAAACTCGTTGAAGATGGAGCTATATTTTACACTACTTCAGATACTGAAACGATTGTTCAACTAATTGCTAAATCAAAGAGACCAAAAACAATTGACAAAGTAATTGATGCAATTTTTCAAATTCAAGGTGGCTATGCATTAGTGATGTTAACTCAAAACTCTTTAATTGGAGTTAGAGATCCTTATGGAATCAGACCACTAGTAATTGGTAAGCTTGGTAATAGTTATGTATTAGCCTCTGAAACTTGTGCATTTGACATTATTGGTGCAAAATTTGTAAGAGAAGTTGAAAATGGTGAGATAGTTTTAATTGAAAATAATGAACTGAAAAGTATTAAGCCCTTCCCTTCTAAAAAAGTTAGGCCTTGCGTATTTGAATATATATATTTTTCAAGACCAGATAGTCTGATTGGAGGAAAAACAGCATATGAGCATAGAAAAAACATCGGTAGAGAGCTAGCAAAAGAAAATGATACTGATGCTGATATAGTGGTTCCAGTTCCAGACTCTGGGAATGCTGCTGCTATGGGTTTTGCTCAAGAGTTAAAAATGAACTTTGAACATGGATTAATTAGAAATCATTATGTTGGAAGAACTTTCATTGAACCAAGCCAAAAAATTAGAAGCTTGGGTGTTAAATTAAAATTAAATGCTAATCAAACAACAATTAAAAATAAAAAAATAATTCTAATAGATGACTCACTTGTTAGGGGTACCACATCATATAAAATAGTTAAAATGCTCTATGATGCTGGCGCAAAAGAAGTTCATGTTAAAATTGCTTGCCCTGAAATAAGATACCCAGATTTCTATGGTGTAGATACACCTACAAAAAAAGAATTGTTAGCAGCAAATAAAACAAATGATGAAATTTGCGAATATATTGGAGCTAAAACTTTGAGATTTTTATCAATTGATGGATTATATAAAGCTATTGGTTTTGAAAAAAGAAACGAAACATATCCACAATTAACAGATCATTATTTCACAGGTGAATATCCTGTTAAATTAGTAGATGAATTAGGAGATAATAAAATAACTCAATTATCTTTATTAAGTACTGGATCAAACAATTAAGTTATGAAAACAGTAAATTTTACTGAAATGAAAAATGGAACTAAGGAAGATTATGAGCTTCTTGAAAAATTTGAGAAAAACTTTGAAAGACAAACAGCTGATAGAGTTTTAAATTATTTATCTAAACAAACCACTACTTTAGAAGGTTACAAAATCACTAGACTTGAACACTCCTTACAAGCTGCAACAAGAGCTTTTAAAAATAAAGAAAGTGATGAAATGGTTGTTGCAACTTTACTACATGATATTGGAGATGATTTGGCGCCAATGAATCATTCTCAATATGCTGCATCTATTCTAAGACCTTATGTTTCAGAAAGAACTTATTGGATTGTTCTACATCATGGTCTTTTTCAAACTTACTACAGCGCTCATCATTTAGGTGGTGATAGAAATGCAAGAGATAAATTTAAAGACCACAAGTATTATCAAGACACTATAGATTTTTGTGAAAAATATGACCAATGCTCTTTTGACCCTGATTACAAAAGTATGACTTTGGATGATTTTAAGCCATTAGTTAAAAAAATATTCGCAAAAGAGCCTTATTATTATCTTTAAATTTAGGTATAAATCACTACTTACAGCGCATGATTGATTCAAAAGAAAAAATTATAAATTATTTTAAATCAGGTATTAAAGAACCCAAGAATTTTAAAATTGGGATCGAGCATGAAAAGTTTTTATTTAATAATTCGGATAATAAAAGGATTGATTATTCAAAAATAAAAGAAATGTTTACAGCCCTGCTTGAATTCGGCTGGAATCCAGTTTTTGAAAAAAAAAATATCATTGCTCTTAATAAAGGTGGCAAAAATATAACTCTTGAACCAGGCAATCAAATAGAATTATCAGGAGATAAATTAAATCATATGCATGAAGCTTGTGCAGAGTCACAAGACTATTTATTTGAATTAAAACAAGTTACAAAAAAATTAGATATTAAAATTGTTAGTGCAGGGTTCGATCCAATATCTAAATTAAGTGAAATCCCAAACAATCCTAAACAACGATATGAATTGATGACTAAGGATATGCCTCTAGGTGGTGAACTTAGTTTAGATATGATGTATCGAACATGTGGCACACAGTTAAATATAGATTACAGTTCTGAAGAAGATTTTATTAAAAAGTTTAGGGCAGCAAACTCAATTGTACCCATTACAATTGCTTTGTTTGCAAATTCATCAATTGTGGAGAAAAAAAATAGCAACTATTTATCTTATAGATCTAAAGTATGGCAAAGTACTTCCAGAGGTGGATTGCCTAAATTATTTTTTGAAAATATGAATTTTGAAAAATATGCAGATTTTGTAATTAATTTTCCTATATTATTTATACAACATAAAGATCACTATATTTCAGGAAGAAAATATATTTTTAAAGATTTTATGGAAGGAAAAATCCAAGAAATTGGAAATAGACTTCCAACCGAAGCAGACTTAACTACTCACTTAAGTACAATATTTACTGAAAACAGAGTTAAGAAATATATTGAATTGAGATCGATGGATACCTGTGGTTGGGATTGTTTATGTGCAGGACCAGCATTCAATATAGGCATGCTTTATGGAAATTTAGACGAAGTTCATGAATTAATCTCAACATGGGACATCGATAAAATAATTAACGCTTATCTAGAGGCGCCGCAAAAGGGATTTAATACTCAATTAATGGGTAAAGATCTTCTTTATTGGTCATCTACACTTTTAGACCTTTCAAGAAAAGGTTTAGAGAATAGAGATGTTTTAAGTAAAAAAGGTAATAACGAGACTGTATTCCTAAACCATCTACAAAAAGTAATTGATAATAAGACAACAAACGCAGATCATATGATTAGTAAATTTTCAAAAAACGAAAATTTAGACGAATTATATGATAAATAAAATTGTTGCTGTTCAAGGAAATCATCCTTCTAAACTAAATCCTTTAACGGATACAAGTGTTTTTTTAGCAAACGAAATTCAAAGCAAAAAATATAAAATTTTCTATTACGATCCAAAAAACTTATCAATTGTTAATTCAAAAGTTACAGCTAAAGGTTTTTTTATTAAATTTAATTACAGTAATAATAAATTCTATAAAATCATTAAAAAAAAAAATCTAGACTTAAGTACATGTAAATTTATTCTTATTCGCCAAGATCCACCATTTAATCTTGAGTATATTTCAACAACATATATTTTGGATACAATTAAGACTAAAGTTAAAATAATTAACAACCCGACCTCTGTAAGGAATATTTCTGAAAAATTGTATTCATCTAAATATCAAAAGTACATGCCAGCTACTATTTTTACTCAAAATATGAATGAAATAAAAAAATTTTTTAAAAAAAACAAAAAAGTCATTTTAAAACCCATCCATAGTTTCAGTGGAAATGATATTCATTTACTAACTAAGTTTAATTCAAAATTAGTTAATAATTTTATAAAAAAACATGATCATATCATGTGCCAAAAATTTCTTCCTAAAATAAGTAAGGGAGACAAAAGAGTTTTTATTATAAATGGGAAAGTATGTGGTGCAATTTCAAGAGTTCCAAAGAAAGGTTCAATTTTAAGTAATATGAGTAAAGGAGCAAAACCAACTAATATAGAATTAACAAGTAAAGAAGTTAAAATTTCAAAATTAATTGCAAAAGATTTAAAAAAAGAAAATATTTTTTTTGCAGGAATTGATTTTATAGATCAAAAACTCAATGGAGATATTAATGTTACCTCTCCAACTGGACTTAAAACACTTTATGATTTATCAGGAAAAAATTTAGCTAAAACTTTTTGGAAAGAACTAAAAGCGTGAACAATTTAACTAGTCAGCAAAAAGGTTCATTGATGGCTTTTATAGGAGTTATGTTTATCACTCCTGACTCTTTGCTAATTAGATTATCAAATATTGATACCTGGGGGATGCTTTTTTACAGAGGGGCAATACCATTTTTAGTAGTTTTAATTGGTCTTCTTTTATTTTATAGAAATAATTTCTTAAAAGCTTTGTTTAAAATTGGTTACCCAGGTATTTTTTATGTAATTAGTTTTTCTATTTGTAATATTACTTTTATTATCTCAATCCAAAACACCAATGTATCAAATACTTTATTAATGGTAGCTCTTGCCCCGATGCTATCAGCAATCTTAGGAGCTATTTTTTTAAAAGAAAAACCAGATAATAAGACTTGGGTTGCTATAGTAATTACTTTTATTGCTTGTGTTTATATTTTTTACGACTCTTTAAGTCTTGGTAATTTTTATGGAGATTTATTTGGTTTAATAACTTCTTTTGGATTAGCCTGTAACGCAAACATCGCAAGATATGCGAAATCTACTGATTTAGTACCTGCTGCTGTAATTGGAAAATCTTGCGTTGCTATATTTGCCTTTTTCTTTGTTAAAGACTTTGCATTAGCGGGAAATGATCTTTTTTATATACCTTTAATGTGTGTAATGTGTGTAGCCATACCATTTGTTTTAGTCACCATAGCACCAAGATTTATAACAGCAGCTGAAGTTAATCTATTTTTCCTATTAGAAACTATCCTTGGACCGATATGGGTCTGGATGGTTATCAAAGAACAGCCTTCTAACGAGACTATCTATGGAGGTATCGTTATCATTATCACGATAGCAATTCATTCTTTACTGGCCATAAAAAAAACACAAACCAAAACTACGTAGCCAGAAAATATTAAACTTAAAAACTAAATATGCAAAAAGAAGTTAAAAAGTCTTGGGCTCTATTTATAGGGATAGGGGTAATGATGATTGCTCATGGTTTGCAAATGCAAGTAATGGGCATTCGATCAGTACTTGAAGATTTTAGTGTTTTTACAACTGGTATCTTTATGTCCGGATATTATATTGGTTACTTTGTAGGCTCAAGAACAACACCTAACTTTGTTTCAAAAGTTGGTCATATAAGAGTTTTTGCTGCATTCGCTTCACTTGCATCTTTAAGTGCTTTAATCGCTGTTGTTTATGTAAATCCATTCATGTGGACAATTAGTAGATTTATAACAGGTATAAGTTTGGTTAGTTGTTATGTGGTTACTGAAAGCTGGTTAAATGATAGGGCAACCAATAAAAATAGAGGACAACTATTGTCAGCTTATATGATGGTAATCTACTTTGGATTAGCTATAGGTATGTTGCTACTTAATGTTAGCAAACCAGAAGACTACGAACCATTTATTTTAGTTTCTATTTTACTTTCTCTTGCGCTTGTTCCTATTTTATTAACTAAAAGACCTGCCCCTAAATTTAAAAAGATAGAAACAATAAGTATAAAAGAATTGTATAAGATTTCACCACTTGGTTCATTGAGCTCATTCTTTACTGGTATAATTCACGCAGCATTCTTTTCTTTAATATCTGTTTACGCAACACTTGCGAAATTTTCTTTGGTTGAAACATCAATACTTTTATTTATTGCAACAATTGCAGGAGTGATTGGCCAAGGACCAATTGGTTATTTTTCAGATACATTTGATAGAAGAAAAGTAATTATTATTACAACTTTTGGAAGTTGTTTATTAGCGTTTATTTCAATTCTAACTTCAAATGATCCTATTCAAAATATTTATTACATGGATGAATTTGCTTTAAGAAAAATTATATTTTTTATTGCTGTAGGTTTGTATTCAAGTTTATGTCTTCCTTTGTTTTCACTTAACCTTGCTCACACAAATGACTTTGTTCCTAAATCAAAATTCGTAGCAGCTGGAGGTGGTTTGCAGTTTATCTTTGGTGTAGGCGCAATTAGTGGTCCTATTTTATGTTCTGTGTTTATGGAATGGTTTGGATTAAATGGTTTATTTGTTTTTTTAATTATTGCGCATGCGATAATTGGTGGATTTGGTTTATATAGAATGAAAGTTAGAGATACTGTTGAAAACCCAGACTCAACTTTTACACCAGTTCCAGCAACAATTACACCAGCTGGATTAGAACTAGATCCAGATGCACCTGCAACTCTTGATGAAAA
>CACJVG010000020.1 GCA_902596785.1 uncultured Pelagibacteraceae bacterium
CAACAAGAACACAATCTTATTGACGCATTAAAAATTGCCTGTAGAAAGTTTTCAAAAGAGAGAACAGGGAAAAAACCTTTTACCAATATCAATTTAGTAAGAATTTAATGAGCGCAACAGGCTTAGCTATTATCTATATAATTATATGGTGGATAGTTTTTTTTGCTATTCTACCTATTGATGTGAATCGAACAAAGACTGTAAAAATTGACGGTGAGGATCCTGGCTCACCTGAAAATCCAAAAATGCTGAAAAAATTCCTTTATTGCACTGGAATTACTACTGTCATTTTCATAATAATTTACTTATTAATTAAATTTGAATATTTAAATTTAAGAAATATGATTAATTAAGATGCTTTTATCAAATTCATTTATACCAATATTAAAAAACAATCCTTCAGAAGCAAAAATTAAATCTCATCAATTGATGTTGAGAGTAG
Source organism: uncultured Pelagibacteraceae bacterium (assembly GCA_902596785.1). Classification (GTDB taxonomy): domain Bacteria; phylum Pseudomonadota; class Alphaproteobacteria; order Pelagibacterales; family Pelagibacteraceae; genus Pelagibacter. Next base: position 443 of record CACJVG010000020.1, read on the forward strand.
GAATGATCAAGCAAGCCTCTGCAGGAATTTATTCATGGTTACCTTTAGGTTTTAAGGTAATGAAAAAAATAGAAGACATTGTAAGACAAGAACAAAACAAAATTGGAGCTCAAGAAATATTAATGCCAACTATTCAATCTAGCGAAATTTGGAAAGAAAGTGGTCGTTATGACGATTATGGTGAAGAGATGTTAAGAATAACCGACCGTCAAAATAGAGAAATGTTATATGGACCTACTAATGAGGAGCAAGTTACTGAAATTTTTAGATCTTCAATAAAATCTTATAAATCACTCCCACAACTTATGTATCATATTCAATGGAAGTTCAGAGATGAAATTAGACCTAGATTTGGAATTATGCGTGGTAGAGAGTTTTATATGAAAGACGCCTATTCATTTGATGTATCAGATGAAGAAGCTTTTTATTCTTACAATAAATTCTTTCTTTCATATTTGAGAACCTTTAAAAGATTATCTTTGACTGCAATACCTATGGCTGCTGACACAGGACCTATCGGTGGAAATTTATCTCATGAATTTATTATTCTTGCAGATACAGGTGAAAGTAAAATTTTCACAGATAAAAGAATATTCGATCTTGATAGTGATGATACTCAACTAGAAAAAGCATCATTGGAAAGTATGAGAAAAAAATATGAACAGTTTTATGCTGTAACTGATGAAAAGTTTAATAAAGAAGAGTTTGAAAAAATTGTTTCTAAGGAAAATCAATTGATTACAAAAGGTATCGAAGTAGGTCATATATTTTATTTTGGTGACAAGTATTCAAAACCAATGGGAGCATCAGTTGATTTGCCGGGAGGAAAAAAGGATTTTGTTAAAATGGGCTCTTATGGAATTGGTGTATCAAGGCTCGTAGGAGCTATAATTGAAGCAAAATATGATGACAAAAATGAAATCATGAAATGGCCATTGTCTGTTGCTCCTTATGATATTGCTTTAATACCTATGATAAATAAAAATGACACCTCAGCTTTAGATAAAGCAAATAATATCAATATAGAATTACTCAAAAATAATATTGATGCAATCATTGATAATACAGATGAGAATTTCTCATCAAAAATTAAAAAAATGAATTTAATTGGTGCCCCATATCAAATTATTATTGGTAAGAAAAGTGAGGGTGATTTATTAGAGTTCAAGGAAACCGGTGGTCAAACTCAAAATTTACCATTAAGTAAAATTATTGAAATTATAACTAAACAAAAAAATTCAATTTGATTTCTACTTTAGAAAAAGAAATTACTTTTAGATTTTTAAAAGCCAGAAAAAAAGATGGCTTTTTGAATGTTATATCTATTTTTTCTTTTATTGGTATAAGTCTTGGAGTTGCAGTTCTTATAATTGTAATGTCTGTCATGAATGGATTTAGAACTGAATTAATTGAAAAGATAGTTGGCTTTAATGCTCATGCAGTCGTCAAACCTTACGATAAACCACTTGTTTTTATATCAAACAAAGATTTTGCTAAAGGCATATTATCAAATGACGGAGAAGCAGTTATTTTTCATAAAAATGGTACAAAGGGAGTTTTATTAAAAGGGTATTTGGAAAATGATTTTAAAGATCTAGAAATTTCGAATAATGATAGTTTTTTTGGTTCTAAAAATTTAAATGAAAATACAATTTCTATTGGTCGAGATTTAAGTAATATTTTAGGACTTGATATTGGAGATGAGGTTTCAATTACCTCACCATCAGGTGTTCAAACATTAATTGGATCTTTACCAAAGCAAAATTTATTTCTTATAAATTCAATATTTGAAAGTGGATTGTCAGAATATGATGAAAATATTGCGTATATAAATTTAAAAACTTTAGAAGATTTTTTTGACAAAAACAAAAATGATAGATTTACCGAGTATTATTTTAAAGATCCAAAAAATATTGAATATCATAAAGAAAATTTGATGAAATTATACCCTGATGCATTTGTATATACATGGGCTGATATGAATAGTTCGTTATTTTCAGCACTTAAAGTCGAGAGAAATGTAATGTTTATTATTTTATCTTTAATTATTATTGTTGCTGCCTTTAATATAATTTCAGGATTAACAATTTTAGTTAAAAATAAAACTCGAGATATTGCAATTTTAAAATCTATTGGAGTTTTAAATAAATCAATTGTAAAAATATTTTTTCTAGTTGGGGTAGCAATAGGAACATCAGCAACAATTTTTGGAATACTGTTAGGTGTAACATTCTCAATTTATGTAGAAAACATTAGGCAATTTTTAAGCTCAACTTTTAATATTAGTTTATTTCCAGAAGAAATATATTTTTTAAGCAAGATGCCATCAGAAATAAATATTAAATCTATAATAATTATAACAATCTGTTCAATATTAATAACAATAGTAGTTTCTATATTTCCAGCGCTTAAAGCTGCAAATATGGATCCTATCAAATCACTGAAGTATGAATAATTTTTTAGAATTAATTAATTTACGAAAAAGTTTTACTACGGAAAAAAAAATTAATGTATTAAGAGGTCTATCTAGAAAATTTAGGTTAGGTAAAACTTACGCAATAATGGGACCCTCTGGATCTGGAAAATCAACTTTACTTAATTTAATTTCATTAATTGATAAACCAACATCTGGTATCATTAAGTTTGATAATCATGAGATAAATTTCAGTCAAAATGAAAAAAATGATTTAATAAGAGCTAAAAAAATAGGTATTGTTTACCAAGAAAATAATCTTCTTTCTGATTTTACAGCATTGGAAAATGTTTATTTTGCTTCTTTATCTTTAAATAATGACAAAAAATTTGCATTATCTAAAGCTGAAAAATTATTAAAAAAAATTGGACTTTCAAACAGATTAAATCATTTTCCCTCTCAACTTTCTGGAGGCGAAGCTCAAAGAGTTGCAATAGCAAGAGCGATTATTAATGATCCTCAAATTATTTTAGCTGATGAACCGACTGGTAGTTTAGACATGAATACGGCTAAAGATATTTTTAAACTTTTAAATAATCAAAAAAGATCAGACAGAATAATTATATTTGCAACTCATAATAGATTTTTTGCAAAAAAAGCAGATTATCTATTGGAGATGAGAGATGGTAGTATAAAATCATCTAATGTCTGAGTCTGTCTCACAAAATTTTAATCATTTAAAAATTCATACTCAATATTCTATTTGTGAAGGAGCTGCTAGAATTGATGATTTGCAAGAACATTCTAAGAAAAATAAAATTAAATCCTTAGGTTTATGTGATACTTCAAATTTATGTGGAGCGCTTGAATTTGCTGAAAAGATCTCAAAGTCTGGAACTCAACCAATAATTGGAACTCAAATTAATTTTAAAATTGGAGAAACAATAGGTTTACTCCCTTTGTTTGCTCTAAATGAAGCTGGATATAAAAATATAATAGAACTTTCATCTTTATCATATTTGGATAACGATGAATTGTCAGATCCTCATGTGGATTTTGAATTATTATTAAGTAATTCCAAAGGTGTTGCTGTATTTTCAGGAACTGTTTTTGGTTTATTCGGTAAATTATTTGATAAAGGAATGCTTAGTGAAATTGATCAACTTTATAATAAAATTAAAAATGCTTTTAATGACAGATTTTACATAGAGATTCAAAGACATAATGATCAAAATGAAATTGGATTTGAAAAATTTAATTTAAAAAAATCTTTAGATTTGGAAATACCTATTATTGCAACTAATGAGGTTTTTTATTTAGATAAAGAAATGCATGAAGCCCATGATGCTTTAATTTGTATCGGTAACAAGACATATGTAAACGAAAAAAATAGATTAAGATTTACTGACCAACATTATTTAAAAACTAACTCAGAGATGTCCGAATTATTTGCTGACTTACCTGAAGCTTTAGAAAATAATTATAACTTTCCATTAAGATGTAGTTATAGACCATTATTTTCTAACCCAATATTGCCTAATATTAGTAGTGATAAAGATGGAAATGCAGATGAAATTTTAAAAAAAGATTCCATAGAGGGATTAAAAGTTAAATTTAATAAGGTCTTTAATTTAAGAAACGAGGATTTAGAAAATAACAATTCTTATAGTGAATATAAGGACAGGCTTAATCATGAACTTTCCATTATTACAGAAATGAAATATTCTAGTTATTTTCTTATAGTTGCTGACTACATCAAATGGGCTAAAAATAATGATATACCTGTTGGTCCTGGAAGAGGTTCAGGTGCTGGCTCATTAGTAGCTTGGTGTTTGTCAATTACAGATGTTGATCCAATAAAATTTAATCTTATTTTTGAAAGATTTTTAAATCCAGATAGAATTTCAATGCCAGATTTTGATATAGATTTTTGTGAGGATAAAAGAGATCAAGTTTTTGAATATCTAACAACAAAATACAAAGATAGCGTAGCCCACATTATAACATTTGGTAAATTAAAAGCCCGAATGGTAATTAGAGACGTTGGAAGAGTTTTGGGTTTAGCTTATGGATTTGTTGATAGCATATCAAAAATGATACCTTTTGATCCATCTAGACCACAAAACTTAACTCAGTGTATCGCTGGTGAGCCAAGATTACAAAAACTTATTAATAATGACCCAAGAGTAAAGAAACTTGTCGATCTCTCATTGAAATTAGAAGGTCTTAATAGAAACGTTGCTACTCATGCTGCTGGAGTAGTAATAGCAGATAAAAAACTTACTGATGTTGTTCCTTTGTATAAAGATATTTCTGCAGATCTATTATTACCATCTACACAATTCGATATGTACTCTGCGGAAAATGCAGGTTTAGTAAAGTTTGACTTTTTGGGTTTAAAAACACTTACCGTAATTAACAATACCCAAAAACTCATAAGAAAAAAAATTAAAGATTTTCATATAGATAAAATTAGTTATGAAGATCAAAAAGTTTTTGATCTAATGTCTACAGGTAAAACAGTCGGCTTATTCCAAATTGAAAGTGCAGGCATGAGAGAAGCCTTAATTCAAATGAAACCAAATCATATAGAAGATATTATTGCATTAGTTGCTCTTTATAGACCAGGGCCAATGAGTAATATTCCAACATATAATGATTGCAAACATGGAAAGCAAAAACCAGATTATTTACACCCACTTCTAGAAGAAATTTTAAAACCAACTTATGGCGTAATAATTTATCAAGAACAGGTAATGCAAATTGCACAAAAATTGTCAGGATTTACAGCAGGACAAGCTGATCTTTTGAGAAGAGCAATGGGTAAAAAGAAAAGAGCAGAACTTGAAAAACAGAAACAAGGGTTTATTGCTGGAGCTGTTAAAAATGGAATAGCAAAAGATGTCGCTGCTGGAATTTTTTTAAAAATTGAACCATTTGCAGAATATGGTTTTAATAAAAGTCACGCTGCTGCGTACGCGATTATTTCTTATCAAACAGCATTTTTAAAAACATATTATCCAAAAGAGTTCATTGCAGCATCAATGACTATGGATATATCTAATCAAAATAAATTAAGTGAATTTTATGAAGAACTAAAAAGATTAAATGTTGAAGTTTTACGTCCAGATATAAACGAATGTTTTGCTGATTTTAGAACCATAGAAAATAAATTTTATTATGCATTAGGAGGAATTAAAGCTGTAGGTTATGAGGCAATATCAAATATAGTTGAGGAAAGAATTTTAAATGGAAAATTTGAGTCAATCCATGATTTTATAAATAGAGTAAATCCAAAAGATATAAATAAACTTCAATTAGAAGGTTTAGTTAAAGCAGGTGCTTTTGATAAATTAAACCCAAATAGACAAGCTTTGTATAATTCTATACCTGCAATTATAGCTAAAAGTAAAAATATATTTGATAATAAATCTGCTAATCAGATTGATTTATTCTCAGAAGATGAAAGTGCGCAGGATGATATTTTAATTAAAACTGAAGATTGGAAATTTGAAGAAAGATTATCAAAAGAATTTGAAGCAGTTGGTTTCTTTATTTCAGATCATCCGTTAAATCAATTTACAGAGATTTTTAATGATTATAAAATAACAGATTATTCTAGTTTTATTTCAAAAGAAGATTTAAAAGATTCTAACATAGCTGCAACATTGCTAAAGGTTCAAGAAAGAAAAACAGCAAAAGGAAATTCTTACGCTGTTTTAAAATTAACAGATTTATCAAGTGTATTTGAACTTTTTATTTTCTCAGATGTTTTAGAATTAAATAGAGAAATTTTGAAAGAAGGTAGTTCGCTTATTTTAACATTATTTAAAAATGTTTCTAATGACGAAAATCGATTAACTAGAATTAATGTACAAAAAATAGCCTCACTTAAAGATTTGTTTAACACCCCTATAAACAAGGTTTTATTTAAATTGAAATCTGAAGAACAAATAGAAAAAATATCTACAATTTTGAAAGAAGAAGGTAAAACTGTCGTAAATATTAACTTAGTTAATGGGGACGATATCCTTAAATTTAAATTAAAAAATTCACGTAAATTGGATAGAAAATCTCTAAATCTTTTAAGAAATCAAGAAATTCAGGCAATAATTAACTAAATTATCACTTGTTAAACACGGTAATTATTTGTAAATACTCCGTTAATTAAATTAACACGCACACAGTTTTTGGTTTTATACCTCCGGTCCTTAATTGGAAATTACTGTGGTGGCTTAACCGGGAATAAATATGAAAATACCTAACGTTACAATACAACAATTACTAGAAGCAGGCGTTCATCTTGGACATAAAACTTTAAGATGGAATCCAAAAATGAAAAAATATATTTTTGGAAAAAGAGATTCAATCCACATTATTGATCTAACACAAACTCTTGAATTAACAAAAGTAGCTTTAGAAAAAGTTTATGAAACTATTGCAAATAATGGAAAGATTTTATTTGTATCTACAAAAAAACAAGCTTCGGAGGCCATAGCAGAAGTGGCAAAAGAAACTGATCAATATTTCGTGAACTATAGATGGTTGGGAGGGATGCTAACTAATTGGGGTACTATTTCAAACTCAATTAAAAAGTTAAAAAAGTTAGAAACTGATTTAGCTGCAGAGAACAGAGGTTTTACTAAAAAAGAACTTTTAAAAATGAGTGTTAAAAAGGATAAGCTTCAAAGATCTTTGGGAGGCATAGCTGAAATGAAAAAAGTTCCTGATTTAGTATTTGTTATCGATACAAATTACGAATCTCTTGCTATAGCTGAGTCCGCTAAATTAGGAATACCTATTATTGCAATATTAGATAGCAATTCGAATCCTGATAATATTGATTATCCAATTCCAGGAAACGACGACGCAAGAAGAGCAATAGATCTTTATTGTAATTTAATCAAAGAAACTATCAACAGCGCTAAAAATTCTTCACCAGAAGTTGAGGTAAAAAAAGATAAAGTTAAAAATGAGGATAAAATTAAAACTATTCAGGAATTAGATAGAGAAAAATTAGAAAAAAAATTTTCTAAAGATGATAAGGAGAAGTTAAACTAATGAGTGATATTGAGAAAGTAAAAAAACTTAGAGAAACAACTGGTGCTGGCTTTAAAGATTGTAATTTGGCTATTAAAGAGTCAAATGGAGATTTAGACAAGGCAATTGAGATTTTAAGAGTAAAAGGAATTTCAAAAGCATCAAAAAAGATGTCTAGAGACGCAAAGGAAGGAGTTGTTGTAGTAAGTGGAAATGAAACCAAAACTTCCGTGATCGAAATAAATTGTGAAACCGATTTTGTTGCAAAAAATGAGGATTTTATTAACTTTGTTAAAGAGTTAAGTGAATTAAATAATCAAAATAATTCAAATATTGAAGATTTAAAAAAATCTAAAATGAAAAATGGTAAAACAGTTGATGACAATTTAGTAGGTTTAATTGCAAAAATTGGTGAAAAAATAACAATCGGAAAAACTAAAACCATTCAAAATTCAAATGGTCTAAATAACCACTATCTTCATACTGTTGTAAAAGATAATGTTGCAAAATTAGCTGTTATGGTTTCCTTAGATACTAAAGACAATTCAGAAACAGTTAAAACATTTAGCAAGCAACTATCAATGCATATTGCAGCATCAAATCCACTTGCTTTAGAATCTAGCTTAATAGATAAGTCTATTATAGATAAAGAACAAGAGTTAGTTACTGAAGAATTAAAAAATTCTGGTAAACCCGAGGATATTGCAAAAAAAATAAGCTTAGGTAAGATGAATAAATTCAAAGAGGAGAATGCTCTTTTAACACAAGCTTGGGTAATGGAACCAAAAAAGAAAGTTAAAGATGTGTTAAAGGAACTTTCTATTGCTGATTTAAAAATTAAAGAGTTTTATAGAATAAAGATTGGAGAGTAAATGTTTGATGAGAAATCATACAGCGTTAAAATGGATAAAGCCATTGAAGTATTCTCTAAAGAACTTTCTTCTCTTAGAACTGGGAGAGCAAATGCTTCAATGCTTGATCTAATTAAAGTAGATGTTTATGGTCAACAAATGCCAATAAACCAAGTCGGCAGTATAACCACTCCAGAACCTAGAATGATAAATATACAAATATGGGACTCTAATAATGTACAATTAGTTGATGCTGCCATTAAAAAATCTGATTTAGGTCTTAACCCTCAGATAGACGGTCAATTAATTAGATTACCTGTACCTGAGTTAAATGAAGAAAGAAGATCTGAACTTAAAAAATTAATTAAATCAATTGGTGAGAAATGTAAAGTATCTATAAGAAATATTAGAAGAGATGCAAATGAGGATCTTAAGAAACTTTTAAAATCTAAGGAAATCGGAGAAGATGAAGAAAAAAGCAATGAAAAAAAAGTACAAATTATTACAGATGAACATATAAAAACAGTAGATGAAAAAGTAGCCTCAAAAGAAAAAGAAATAATGACGATATGAACCCTTTAAATCATGTAGCCATTATCATGGATGGTAACGGGAGGTGGGGTCTTAAATACAAAAATTCTAGAAATGCTGGTCATCAGGAGGGTTTAAAAACTGTTGAAAAAATAATACAGGAAACAATTCATCAAAAAATTAAATATTTAACATTATATGCCTTTTCAACAGAAAATTGGAAAAGACCAAGAAAGGAAATTAAATACCTTTTTAATTTGCTAGAGAATTTTTTGATAACTAAAATTGATAAATTAAATGATCAAAATATTAAACTTAAAATCATCGGAATTAAAAACTTTTCAACAAAATTAAATAAATTGTTAAATTTAGCTGAAAAAAAAACTTTTAAAAATACAAAATTGCAAATCAATTTAGCACTAAACTATGGTTCAAAATCTGAAATAATTAATGCTTTAAAAAAATTAAAAAAAGATAAAAAACAAATTAATGAAAAAAATTTATCAAAAAATTTACAAACTAGAGATATTCCTGACCCTGAAATATTAATACGTACAGGTAATACAAAAAGATTAAGTAATTTTTTGCTATGGCAAGCCGCATATTCAGAAATTTTTTTTGAAAAAAAATTATGGCCATCTTTTGAAAGAAGAGATTTTAAAAAAATAATAAGAAAATATAAATCAATTAAAAGAAATTTTGGGTCTATTTAATGGATAGTGAGTTATTAAAAAGAATAGTTAGCTCATTAATTTTATTACCATTGTCTATTTATATTATTATTTATGATAATATAATATTTACTTTATTTTTAGCTATTTGTTTAATTGTTTCATTATACGAGTGGCTATCAATGAAAAAAAATCAATTATTAAATTTTTCTGGTTTATTTTTTTTGCTTTTCACTTTCTTCTTAGCTTACAAATTAAGGTACGATTTCAATGAAAATTATACTTTTTTTTTGATTACAATATTAGTTTGTGTTTTTACTGACATTGGCGGTTATATCTTTGGTAAAATTTTTAAAGGACCAAAATTAACAAAAATAAGTCCAAATAAAACTTATTCAGGAATGATTGGTGGTTTTTTATTGTCAATATTAGCAATTCAAATTCTATTAGATTTAAAATTTATAAATATTGATAATAATTTGTCAATTAACAATGTTTTATTTATTTTTTTTGTTTCCTTATCTAGTCAAATTGGAGATATTTGTATTTCATATTTTAAAAGAAAATCTAAAATTAAAGATACAGGAAAACTTATTCCTGGACATGGTGGTTTACTAGATAGAATAGATGGAATTATTTTTGCTATACCAACAGCATATTTTATTATTCTAAATAATTTAATTTAAAATGAAAAAAAAAATTGCAATACTTGGTTCAACTGGTTCTATAGGTAAAAATTTATTAAAAATTTTAGAAAAGGACAAATCAAATGTAGATATTATACTTTTGACTGCAAATAAAAATTATAAGCTTTTATATAATCAAATAAATAAACATAATGTCAAAAATGTAATTATAACAAATAAATTAAGTTATAAAATTTTAGTTAAAAAACTTAAAAACAGAAATATTAAAATATTTAATGATTACTCATCATTTAATTTAATTTTTAAGAAAAAAATAGATTATGTTATGAGTTCTATTTCAGGGATCGATGGACTTATACCAACAATAAAGATTATTAAATATACAAAAAAAATTGCGATTGCCAATAAGGAGACAATCATTTGTGCATGGAACTTAATTAAAAAAGAATTAAAAAAAAATAAAACATTTTTTATACCAGTTGACTCAGAACATTTTTCATTATGGTATGCACTTCAAAATTTACCTTCAAAAAAAATTGAAAAAATTTATTTAACAGCATCTGGAGGCCCTTTTTTAAATCTTAATAAACAAAAGTTAAAAAAAATAAATATTTCACAAGCATTAAAACACCCAAACTGGAAGATGGGAAAAAAAATTTCTATCGACTCATCAACTTTAATGAATAAAGTTTTTGAAGTAATTGAAGCAAAACATATTTTTGAATTGCCTTACAGTAAAATTTCAATATTAACACACCCTAGCTCATATGTGCATGCACTTGTAAAATTTTCTAACGGATTAGTTAAAATTATAGCACATGATACAACTATGAAAATTCCCATATTTAATACAATTTTTACAGATGATAATAACAAAATTTTTTCAAAAAAAATTGATATAAAAAAATTAAATACTCTCAATCTCAGAAAAGTCGACATTGAACGTTTTCCTGCGATAAAAGTTTTAAAAAAAATACCTGAAAAAATTTCTTTATATGAAAGTGTAATTGTAAGTGTAAATGATATATTGGTGAATTTATTTTTAGAAAAAAAAATTAAATATAATCAAATTGTGAGTATTATGTTAAAATTAATTAATTATAGGGTTTTTTTGAAATATAAAAAATTAACACCTAAAAAAATTGAAGATATTATATCTGTTGAAAATCATGTAGTTTACGAGATTAAAAAATTGTTAAAATTATAAATGTCAAAATTAAAATTATTTTTATTTTTATTGGTTATTTTTTTTCTTTCAGTAAAATCTTCTTTTTCTGAGATTGTGAAGAAGATCATTGTTGATGGTAATGAAAGGGTGCCAACAGAAACAATTGTTATTTTTTCAGATGTAAAGATTGGTAAAACTATCAATTATAACGAATTAAATAAAATTATAGAAAGAGTTTATAATTCTAATTTTTTTGAAAATGTTTCAACAAAATTAGAAAACAATGTTTTAACAATAATTGTTAAAGAACATCCAATAATTGGCAACATTAAATTCAATGGTGTAAAGTCAAAATCTTTAAAGGAAAAAATAACAAGTAATTTAAATTTAAAATCTCGTTCCTCATTAAATGAATTCCTTCTGGAAAAGGATAAAATAGAAATAACTGATGCTTTAAAAAGAAATGGATATTATTTTTCAACAATTGAAATTTTTAAACAACCTCAAAAAAATAACAGTGTTGATATTATTTATGAGATAGATTTAGGAAATAAAGCTAAAATTAAAAAAATATCATTTACAGGAAATAAAGTTTTTAAAGACAATAAATTAAAGTCAGTTATTATAAGTGAAGAGTATAAGTTTTGGAAATTTATATCAGGAAAAAAATATCTCAATGAACAAATTATTTCACTTGATAATAGATTGCTTAAAAATTTTTATCTAAATAATGGATATTACAACGTACAAATAAATTCATCATTTGCAAAATTAATTGATGATGAAAATTTTGAACTAATATTTAATATCGATGCAAATGAAAAAATTTTTTTTAATGATCTTAAATTGCAAGCACCAACAGATTTTGATTTAACAAATTTTAAATCTATTGATGAATTATTTCAAAATTTGAAAGGCAAACCATATTCTATAAATCGAATTGAAAAAGTGTTAAAAAAAATTAATGATATTAGCGTAAATGAACAATTTGTATCTACAAAGGCAAATGTTGAGGAAAGCCTAATTGGTAATAAACTTGATTTAAATTTTGTTATTTCTGAAACAGAAAAAATATTTGTTGAAAAAATTAATATACTTGGAAATAACGTTACAAATGAAGAGGTCATTAGAAATCAATTTGAATTAGATGAAGGTGATCCATTCAATGAAATATTGTTAACTAGATCGTTGAATAACCTCAAAGCATTAAATTTCTTTAAAGATATAAGGAATGAGGTTGTTTATAATGAAACTAACAAAACGAATATTATAAATATCGAAGTTAGTGAAAAGCCAACAGGTGAGATAATGGCTGGTGCAGGATTTGGTACTTCAGGTGGTTCAGTAGTATTTGGTGTTAAAGAAAATAATTATTTAGGTACTGGAGTTGTTCTAGATGCCCTATCCGAAATAAGTAATGAAACTTTTAGAGGAAATTTAAATATAAAGAATCCAAACTATAAAAATTCTGATAAAGCAGTTTTTATAAACCTTGAGGCCACTGAAACTGATAGATTGAAAAATTTTGGTTACAAAACAAAAAAAACAGGATTTAGTTTAGGATCAAATTTTGAGTACTATGATGATTTATTTTTAGGATTAGCAGTGAATTCTTATCTTGAAAAAATTGAAACTGACTCAACAGCATCTGCACTACAACAGAAACAAAAAGGAAATTATTTTGATAATCATTTATCTGTTTCATTCGATTACGACAAGCGTAACCAAAAATTCCAAACAACAGAAGGTTTTAGAAACTATTATAGTTTAGATTTACCAATAATAAGTGAAACAAATACTTTCAATAATACCTTAATTTTTACGGATTATTACGAATATTTAAACAATACAATTCTTAAATCTTCTTTTTATTTTAAAAACTCTACATCTGTAACTGGTGATAATGTAAAATTATCTGAAAGAATTTATTTACCATCAAATCGACTAAGAGGTTTTGAGAGAGGCAAAGTAGGTCCAAAAGACGGAAATGATTTTATTGGTGGAAATTTTGCAGCATCACTAAATTTTTCATCAAATATTCCAAAAATTTTAGAAAATTCAGAATCAACAGATTTTAATGTTTTTTTAGACATAGGTAATGTTTGGGGAGTTGATTATGACAATAGTTTAGAAAATGCTGATGATATTAAAAGTTCTATAGGAATAGGCCTTGATTGGTTCAGCCCACTTGGTCCAATGAATTTTTCTTTATCACAGCCTTTATCAAAGAGCTCTACAGATTTAACTGAGAGCTTTAGATTTAATCTTGGAACTACATTTTAATGTATAAAATTTACAAGAGTTTAATAATTTTAATTTTAATAATTTTTTTAAATGAGAATGTC
>CACJVG010000021.1 GCA_902596785.1 uncultured Pelagibacteraceae bacterium
CAATGCTACATTATTCCTATCACGAATTGTTTTGCAAGGAATAACTTTTGTATTATATTTTTTTTGCAATTCTTTTTTAACCAAATAGAGTTGTTGAAAATCTTTTTCCCCCATAAATATCTTCTTAGGTTTCACAATTTTAGTTAGTTTATTCATTACATCTAAAACACCTTCAAAATGACCTTTTCTAAATTTTGCACACAAAATTTTATCTTTTTTTTGTAATGTAATTTTTGATTTTTTTTTATCTTTGTATATGTCTTTAAATTTAGGAAGGTAAACAAAATCAACTTTTTTACTTCTTTTAAGAATTTTCAAATCTTTCTTGATATTTCGTGGATAGGATTTTAAATCTTTTTTGTTATTAAATTGTTTTGGATTAACAAAAATACTTACAATTGTTTTTTTACAAAGTTTATTTGATTTATTTATTAGCGATAAATGACCTTTATGTATTCCACCCATAGTAGGAACAAAGCCCAGGTCATTAAATGGCCTTAATGATTCAAATAATGATGTATTGTTTAATAAAATTTTCATTTGTATAAAAATATTTAATAAGTAAAACATTTAAATGATTAAACAAGCAATTATTCCTTTAGCTGGACTTGGAACTCGGTTACTACCTTTAACAAGCGTTTTTGCTAAAGAGCTTTTACCCATTAATGGCAGACCTGGAATTGAATATATTTTAGATGAATGTATTGATGCAGGTATTAAAGAGATTGTGTTTATTATCTCTACTAAAAAATTAATGATTAAAAAATATTTTTATAGCGACCAGTTTTATAAAAATATAATTAAAAAAAAAAAAGATTCTAGGATAATTAATGAGTATAAAAAAATACTTAAATATAAGAGTAAAATTAAGTTTGTTTTTCAAAATATTCCAAAGGGCACAGGTGATGCTGTCCTTAAGACACAAAAATATATCAAAAATAAATATTTTTTAATGTTGCTACCAGATGATTTAATAATTAAAAAAAATTGTTCTAAATCAATGATTAAAGTTCATAAAAAATATCAATCTTCAGTTATGGCATCTATGAAAGTAGAAAAAAGTAACGTCTCAAGATGGGGAATATATAAAATTAATAAAAAATTAAATAAAAGAAATTATGTTATAGATGGTGTAGTTGAAAAACCATCAGTAAAAAAGGCTCCATCTAACAATGCTGTTATTGGAAGATATATATTACCGAGAACAATTTTTAAAAAAATTAAATCACTTAAACCTTCAAAAGGTAAAGAGATACATATTACTGATGCAATACAGTTATTAATAAATGATAATGAAAGATTCATAGCACATAATTTTGAAGGTAAGTACCTTGATTGTGGAACAATGAGTGGATATATCAACTCCTCAAAAGAAATTGGAAAAATATGAAATTATGTATGATTGGTACAGGCTATGTTGGTTTAGTAAGTGGAGTCTGTTTTTCTGACTTAGGTAATGATGTAATATGTGTAGATAAAGACATAAAAAAAATTAACAGTTTAAAGAAAGGCATAATTCCTATTTATGAACCTGGTCTAGAAGAATTAGTTTTAAAAAACCATAAAAATAAAAGACTGAATTTTTCAACCAACCTTAAAGAGTCGGTAAAAAAATCAGATATTGTTTTTATATGTGTGGGAACCCCAACAAAAAAAAATAGTAATAATGCAGATTTAAGTCAAGTATATGCTGTTGCAAAGGAAATTTCAAAATCTATTAAAAAATTTAAAATTATTATTAATAAATCCACTGTACCTGTGACAACAGGTGATGAGATTGAAAAAATTATTTCTAAAAAAGTTAATAAATGATTATAAAATTAAAATTGATTATTTAGAGTTAAGAAATATAAAAAATTTAAAAATTTCAAGTACGAATAAAAAATCAAGATTATTTATTGCTTATTATTTAAATAATGTCAGATTGATTGATAACCTGTAATTTTATAAAAAATATGCTCCAACACCTAAAAAAGAAACGAAACCAATTACATCTGTAATAGTCGTCACAAAAACACTTGAAGCTATCGCTGGGTCTATATTCATTTTTTTTAAGGTAAAAGGAACCAATATTCCAAACAATCCAGCTATGATCATTGTTAGTACCATTGATATTGCTATAATCAATGAAAGAATACTATCTTGAAACCATATCTGAACAATAAAAGCACTTATTGCTGCAAATATAATTCCATTTAGAATACCAATAGAAAATTCTTTAAATACATTTGATGAAAAGTTATTTTGAGTTAAATCATTTGTGGCTATAGTTCTTACTGTAACTGCAAGTGTTTGCATTCCAGCATTACCACCCATTGAAGCTACAATCGGCATTAAGAAAGCTAATACTACCATTTGTTCTATTGTTGCTCCAAATAAACTAATACACCATGTAGCTAGAAAGGCAGTAAATAAATTAAGTAATAGCCAATTGAATCTTCTTTTTGTTTTTTTTACAACTCCATCAGTAATTTCTTCATCTCCTACCCCTGCTAATCTTAAAGCATCTTCCTCAGCTTCCTCTTTTAAGACTGTTAAAACATCATCGTTCATAATCATACCAACTAATTTATTGTTTTTGTCTACAACAGCAGCTGAATTTAAATTGTAATTTTCAAATAAGTTAGCAACTTCCTCTTTATCCATTTCAACAGGAATTAATAATTGAGATTCTGACATAATTGTTGCCATTTTAGTATCTCTAGGTGTTGTTAAAACTCTAGATGAGGGAACAGTTCCTATTGGTTTGAAATCTTCATTAACAATAAAAATTTCTAAAAACTCTTCTGGTAAATCTTTGTTTTCTCTTAAATAGTCAATTGTTTGACCTACAGACCAATTACTTGGTATAGCTGTAAATTCACGCTGCATAAGTCTAGCAGCAGTGTCCTCTGGATAGCTTAAGCTTTCTAGTAGAGCAAATCTATCTTTAGGAGGTAAAGAGCTAAGGATTGCATTTTTATCCTCTTCAGGAACATTTTCTAATATAGATATAGCATCGTCTGACTCTAAACCTTTAAGAATACTTACTATAGATTCTGAAGATAAATAGGTAATAATTTCTGATTGAATAGACTCATTTAATTCAACAAAAACTTCTGGATCAATATTGAAATTATTTAATTTAATTAAACTCTCTCTATCCCCATCGCTAAGGTGCTCAATAATATCCGCAGCATCAGCAGGGTGCATTTCGTTAAATGAATTAGTAATAAATTGAGCGTCATTGTTAGCTATTTTACTAGTAACAACTCTTATATATTCTTTATTAAATTCAAAATTTACTTTTTTATCTTTAGTTTTTTTAGTTAAAGACATAAATCTACCTATAATTTAGATTTGCACTATTAATACATAATAAAGATAATACAAATTATAAATGAACATAGAGATCAAAAAGTCAATAAAACCAGTAAATTATTTTGATGCCATTAATATACTAGAGTCAAGATTAAAGGATTTATATGAAAATAATAAGCAAGAATTAATTTGGACTTTGGAGCATAATGAAGTTTTTACAGCAGGAACTTCTTACAAAGAGAATGAGATTATCGATAAATCCATTAAAATATTAGAAACGAATAGAGGTGGTAAAATTACTTACCATGGACCAGGTCAATTAATTTGTTATTTTGTTTTAGATTTAAGAAAAAAAAAAGATATCAGAAAATTTATAACAACTATTGAAAAAACAATAATTCAAACTTTAAAATTTTATAAAATAGAAACTTTTCCAGATAAAGATAATATAGGTATATGGTATAGATATAATAATGAAGTTAAAAAAATTGCTGCTATAGGTATCAGAGTTAGCAAATGGATTGCATATCATGGTTTTGCAATAAATATAAATAATGATCTAGAAAATTATAAAAAAATTATACCATGTGGTATTTCAGATAAAGGAGTAACTAATTTAAAAAATATTTTAGATCAGGATTACTCAAATCTAAGTGATATATTAATTAAAAATTTTATTTCAAATTTGAAAATCTAAGTCTTTTAGATTTTAAAAGTTTTTTAAAATAATCAGGTAACAATGCTGAATAAGTATGTTTTATGTCATTAATTTTAAATTTAATTTGATATGAATGTAACATTAAATTTTTATTAATTCCTTTATTGGAATTTGATAATTTATATTTTGTATCTCCAAATATAGGATTTCCAATTGCATATAATTGTTTTCTTAACTGATGTTTTCGTCCAGTAATAGGTTTTAATTCTATTAAACTTGCTTCAGAATTTTTATCAATAACTGTAAAAATTGTTTTTGCTTTTTCAATTATTTTTTTATCACCGTCATACCTAATTAAATCATCATCCCATACACCAGATTTTTTATTAATTTCGCCTTGGCAGATAGCTAAATATGTTTTGTGCACTTTTCTTAGTCTAAATAAAGAAGTAAGCAATTGAGCGCTCTCTCTGTTTTTGGCCATTATAAAAACTCCAGAAGTATCTTTATCTAATCTATGAACAGAATATGGTTTTGTTCCTTCAAAAATTTCACTTTTAGCAAAAATATCAACTAGATTTTTTTTTGATTTAGTTCCACCTTGTACTGATATGCCTGATGCTTTGTTTAAAACAACAAAATTGTCATTATTGTCAATAATTTGATCTTCATTTGATTTTATAATTTCTTTTGATGGTAAAAACTTAATTTTTTTTTGTTTAATTGTTTCTTTAAATTCAATGTTGAATATATTTATTTCATCTTTTGTTTTTACTTTAAAAGAGCTTTTAACTTTCTTTCTATTGAGTTTTATTTTTCCTGTTCTTAAGTATTTCTCCACAAGTCCTTGTGGAATTTTGCCAATTTTTAATCTTAACCATCTGTCCAAACGCATATCATTACACGTTGAATCAACGATGTAAGATTTCTTCATGTTTTAAGACTTAAGCTGTAACTTGTTTTTTCTCTTCCGTTTTAGGAGATTCTTTAGTTGCATCTTTTTTTGGCTTATCAACTCTTTTTGCCTCAACGTCTCTATCAACAAACTCAATTATTGCCATTGGAGCATTATCACCATATCTAAATCCAGCTTTAATTATCCTTGTGTAACCACCTTTTCTATTCTGGTATCTTTTAGAAAGTGTTTTTTTGACTTTATTAGCTGATTTAATATCTTGTAGTTTTGAAACCAACATTTTGGTTGTCTGTAATGTTTCTTTTTTCCCTAATGTTATTATTTTATCCGCTTGAGGTTTTAAAAATTTAGCTTTTGGCAAAGTAGTTTTAATCTGCTCGTACTTAATCAAAGAATTAAGCATATTCTTAAGCAAAGCTTTTCTGTGCTCTGAAGTTCTATTTAACTTCTTATTTGCCAAACCATGTCTCATTAAATTGCTTCCTCCAATTTCTTAGACATTTCTGCAATGTTGTCTGGTGGCCAGTTAGGAATTTCCATTCCTAAATATAGAGACATACCTGTTAAAACTTCTTTAATTTCATTTAATGATTTTCTTCCAAAATTAGGTGTTCTCAACATTTCGCCTTCAGATTTTTGAACTAGGTCACCTATATAAATAATATTGTCATTTTTTAAGCAGTTCATTGATCTAACAGATAACTCTAACTCATCTACTTTTCTTAGTAAGTTTTTGTTAAATTCAGGTTCAGTAGAAACTTCTTTTACAGGGGCTTCAACTGGCTCATCAAAGTTTATAAACATTTTAAGCTGGTCTTGGAAAATTCGAGCTGAATATGCTACAGCATCTTCAGCAGAAATTGATCCATTAGTTTCAACTTCCATTATTAATTTATCATAATCTAATGCTTTACCTTCTCTAGCAGTGCTCACTGAATATGAAACTTTTTTAACTGGACTATAAAGTGAGTCTATAGCAATAAGGCCTAATGGTGGCTCTTCCGGTTTATTAAGCTCTGCAGGAACATATCCTTTACCTGTATTAACATTCATCTCCATATGAAAAGTGGTATTTTCATCTAAATTACAAATAACTAAATCAGGATTTAAAATTTCAACATCTGCAACTGGAGCTATGTCTGAAGCTTTAATTTCTCCAGGTCCCTTAGCATCTAAAATTAATTTTTTTGTACCCTCAGAATTACTTTTTAATGCTAAAGATTTTACGTTTAAAACTATATCAGTTACGTCTTCTCTAACACCTTTTATTGAAGTGAATTCATGTAAAACACCATCAATTTGGATTGATGTAACAGCTGCTCCTCTTATTGATGATAACAAAATCCTTCTTAAAGAATTTCCTAAAGTTAATCCATACCCTTTTTCTAAAGGCTCAGCTACAATTTTTGCATGAGTTAAGTCATCGCTTATTTGAACATCTAATTTAGATGGCTTAATTAATGACTTCCAATTTTTTACATTAACGTTTTCGACTTCCATTAAACTCTCCTTTTCTTTGGTGGTCTAGTTCCATTATGAGGCATAGGCGTAGTGTCTTTGATTGACAAAATCTTAAATCCTCTAGCTTGCAATGCTCTTAAAGCTGTTTCTCTTCCTGATCCAGGTCCTTTAACTTCAACGGATAAAGTTTTCATTCCATACTCAAGAGCTTTTGAAGCTGCAGCATCAGCTGCTATCTGTGCAGCGTAAGGAGTAGATTTTCTTGATCCCTTAAAACCTTTTTGTCCAGCAGATGCCCAGGAAATTACATTTCCATTTGTGTCAGCAATAGAGATGATAGTATTGTTAAATGTTGATTGCACATATGCAATTCCATTTAAAATATTTTTTTTAACTTTCTTTTTTTTTGAATAAGAGCTTTTTACACTTTTCTTAGTAGACTTTTCTACCTTCTGATCTTTATTCTCAACCTTATCAGTTTTAGCCATGACTATTTTTTAGTTGGTGTTAATTTTTTTCCAGCAATAGCAATTGCTTTACCTTTTCTTGTTCTTGCATTACATCTAGTTCTTTGTCCTCTAACAGGTAATTTTTTTCTATGTCTTGTTCCTCTGTAACAAGCTAGATCAATTAATCTTTTAATACTTAATGAATAATCTCTCCTTAAATCACCTTCTACTTTAAAGTTTTGATCGATGTACTCTCTAATTTTTAAAATCTCTTCATCTGTTAATTCATTTACCCTTTTTGCTTTTGGGATTTCTAAAGATGAACAAATTTGCTGAGAGAATTTATCACCAATACCATAAATATAAGTTAAACCTATGTGAACAAGTTTATTCTGTGGAATGTTTATACCTGCGATACGAGCCATAATTTTTGTGATAAATTGTGCCTTTTATATAAGAAGATTAATCAAAGTCAACGTCTTATACATTGATAAAAGTGTCTATTTTCCTTGTTATTTCTTCAATTTCTAAGCTTCCATCAATCTCTTTAAAATTTGGATTCTCAGAGTAGAAATTTAGAACTGGTTGGGTTGTTTCCATGTATTTCTCATACCTTGAAATTATCGTGTGAGTATCGTCATCAGACCTGTTTTCTATAATTTTTCTCTTTTCAAGTCTTTTAAGAATTGTTTCTTTATCAACGTTTAGAAATAAAATTAAATCTATGCTCTGTTTTGAATTTTTTAGTAATACTTCTAAATTTTTTGCCTGACTTAATGATCGAGGATATCCATCAAAGATTAATTTGTTTTTTTTTTGAGGATCAGATATTAAATTTTCTATAAGTTTATTAACAATATCATCACTTATAAATTTTCCATTCTTCATATCATTGGTTATTGCTTTACCAATGTCTGATTTTTTTTTTATTTCTTCTCTTAATAGATCGCCTGTTGAAATTTGAAAAGCATTTAATTTGTTTACAAGATATTTAGACTGAGTACCTTTTCCAGCACCAGGAGGTCCAAATAAAACTATATTCACTTACTTACCAAATTTTGTTTTTTTAATCAGTTGTTCGTATTGTGAACTCATTAATCTTGTTTGAATTTGTGTTACAGTATCTATAGCTACTACAACAACAATTAATATAGATGCGCCACCTAAATAAAAAGGTATTGGATAGTTTGCAATTAAAAATTCCGGCATCAAACAAACCAAAGTTAAATATAGAGCACCTATCGTAGTTAATTTTGTTGAAATATTTTCAATATACAACGCTGTACTTTCACCTGGTCTAATTCCTGGTACAAATCCACCATACTTTCTAAGATTTTCAGCAGTTTCGGTTGGGTTAAATGTGATAGAAGTATAAAAAAAAGTAAAAAATATTATTCCTGATGCATACAGCAACATATAAAGAGGTTGTCCCTGAGTAAAATAAGAGCTCAAGTTTAAAAATGTTTCATTGTTAGAAAATGAGAAATTTGAGAATGTTACTGGCAGTAATAAAAGTGCAGAAGCAAAAATTGCAGGAATTACTCCAGCTTGATTTATTTTTAATGGTAAATGTGATGACTCTCCTCCATACATTTTGTTTCCCATTTGTCTTTTTGGATAATTAATAAGAATTTTTCTTAATGCTCTTTCCATAAAAACTACAAAAAGAATTGTAACTATTAATAGAACAAATATACCCAAGATCATAAATGTTGAAACCGCACCTGTTCTACCTAATTCAAAAGTTGTAACCAAAGCTCTTGGAATTTCAGCTACAATACCAGCAAAAATTATTAAGGAAATACCGTTGCCAATACCTCTTTGAGTAATTTGTTCACCTAACCACATTAAAAATATTGTACCCGCAACAATAGTTGTGACGGTAGTTATTTTAAAAAAAGCTCCTGGATTAATTACTAAGTCAGCTGAAGACTCTAAACCAACAGATAAACCATACCCTTGAACTGTTGCAAGTAATACTGTTCCATATCTAGTAATTTGTGTAATTTTAGCCCTGCCTGTCTCACCTTGAGCTTTTAGATTTTTGAAATAGTCAGAAACTCCAGTTAAAAGTTGAACTATAATTGCTGAAGAAATATAAGGCATTATACCTAATGCAAATATTGCCATTCTACTGACTGCACCACCTGCAAAAACATTAAACATGCCTAACAACCCTTTTTGATTGCCTTCCATCATTATTTTCAATTGTTCTGGGTCTATACCTGGTAAAGGTACAAAAGTTCCAAATCTATAAACGGCTAAAATTAAAATAGTAAATATAATTCTATTTCTTAAATCATTTGTTGATGATGATGCGCTCATATAAACAAACTATTTTTTTAATTGAATAGATCCACCAATTTTTTCTAGTTTTTCTATTGCTGATTTAGAGGCTAGGTCAGCTTCAATATTAATTTTATCTTTTACTTCACCAGAACCTAAAATTTTTAATTTTTTGGAGTTTTTATTTATTAATTTAAGTTTTTTTAATAATTCTGAGTTTAATACTTCATTTGGATTAATATTTTTTTTGTCTATGTAAGATTGAATTTTATCTAGATTTAAAATTGCAACACTTTCTTTTGATATTGGGTTAAAACCTCTTTTTGGAAGTCTTCTGTATAATGGCATTTGACCACCTTCAAAACTTTTTATAGCTACACCAGATCTTGATTTTTGACCTTTAACACCTCTTCCTGATGTTTTTCCCTTACCCGAACCAATTCCTCTTCCAACTCTTATTTTAGATTTATTGATTTTTTCTCTGTTATTTAAAGTAATCATTATCCTCTTTTTTCAATTATTTCAGAAATTTTTTTATTTCTAATTGCTGATATTTGTTTTGGTGAACTTTGTTTCATTAAAGCTTTCATTGTGGCTCTAATAACATTATGCGCGTTAGAAGTTCCCATAGATTTTGCAACAATATCTTTTACACCTAAAACTTCACATACTGCCCTAACAGGACCACCTGCAATAATGCCTGTTCCCTTAGAAGCTGCTCTTAGCACTATTCTACCTGAGCCATCTTTCGCCTTGACGTCATGATGTATTGTTCTGCCTTCTCTTAATGGTATATGAGTAAGTTTTCTTCTAGCCATCTCATTTGCTTTTTTTATAGCATCAGGCACTTGTTTTGCTTTCGCGTGAGCTATACCGATTTTACCTGCTTGATTTCCAACAACTACAAGCGCTGAAAATCCAAATCTTCTTCCACCTTTGACAACTTTAGTAATTCGATTTATGTGGACTAATTTTTCTAATATATCGTCTGTTTTTTTATCTTTTAAATTTTCCATAATTAAAATTCCATTCCGTTTTCTCTTAAAGTTTCTGCAAAAACTTTAATTCTACCGTGATATTTATAAGAACCTCTATCAAAGTAAATTTTAGTAATTTTTTTCTCTTGAGCTTTTTTAGCTAATTTTTGAGCAACTAATTTAGATAGCTCAGTTTTATTAACTTTGTCTGCTGATCTAAGGTCTTTTTCTATAGATGAAGCTGATAACAAGGTTACATTTTTTGTATCATCAATTATTTGTGCTGAAATATTTTTTGATGATCTAGAAATACTTAATCTAAATCTATCTTTTGAAGCAACTCTTTTAACTTTATTGCTAACTCTAAATCTTTTTCTGATACTATTGTTTAATTTCATTATTTTTTCTTACCTTCTTTTTTAAGAACATACTGTCCTTTTTCCCGAACACCTTTTCCTTTGTAAGGTTCGATTTTTCTTAATGTTTTAATTTTAGATGCTACTTCACCAACTAACTGCTTATCAGATCCTGTAATTTTTAATGTTGTTTGTTTTTCAACGGCAATTTTAATGCCTTCTGGTATATCAAAATTGATATCATGACTATAACCCAACTGTAAATTTAACTGATTCCCTTTTAACGCTGCTCTATAACCAACGCCAACTAATTCTAAGGTTTTTTCATATCCTGTGCTAGATCCAATAACAGCATTATTAATTAAACTTCTATTCATGCCCCAAAGTCTTTTTGAGTTTTGATCTACTTTTTTTGGTTTAATAGAAATTTCTTTACCCTCAATTATGTCTAAATTAAACATATCTAGATCAACATTGATTGATTTTTTCCCTAGAGGTCCTTCTATATTTATAATATTTCCAGCTAAAGCAACTTTTACTTTTTCAGGGATTGATATGTTAATTTTTCCTATTTTAGACATTAAAATACCTTACAAATTATTTCGCCACCAACTTTTTGTTTTCTTGCATCTATGTCTGTCATTACTCCTTTTGGAGTTGAAACAATAGCAATTCCTAAACCATTATTTATTTTAGGCAAGCTATCAGCAGATGAAAAAATTCTTCTTCCAGGTTTTGACACTCTTTCAAAAGCACTTATTACTGGATTACCTGAATGGTACTTAAGTTCTAATGATAGCATTGGTTTTTTTTCTTCAGAACTTACTTTAAAATCTTTAATAAAACCTTCATTTTTAAGTATGTCTGCAATTTTTGTTTTAAAATTAGATGAAGGTAATTCTACTTTTTTATGATTTCTAGCTTGAGCATTCTTCACTCTTGCAATCATATCTCCTATTGGGTCACTTAAACTCATAATTTTCCTTTCTACCAGCTAGATTTAACTAAGCCAGGTATCTTTCCTTGTAATCCTAATTGTCTTAATGCAATTCTTGAAATTTTTAATCTTCTATAAACACCATGAGGTCTTCCAGTAATCTCACATCTATTCATAACTCTTATTTTAGCCGAGTTTCTTGGCAGTTTAGATAATTTTTGTTGCGCTTTAAATCTTTCTTCTAATGGAAGCTTTTTATCCATTACAATCTTCTTTAATGCTTGTCTTTTCTTATAAAGCCTGTCTGAAAGCTTAATTCTTTTTTTATTTTTATTAATAGCGCTTAGCTTTGCCATATTTAATTATCTCCTTTTTTAATAAATGGAAAATTCATTTTTTCTAGTAATGCAAAACTATGTTCTTTATTTATAGCTTTAATAACTATTACTATATCTAAACCTCTAACTTTGTCTGCTCTATCAAAGCTTACTTCTGGGAAAATTATATGCTCTTTAATTCCAAATGTATAATTACCAAATTTGTCAAAGCCTTTTGGTGACAAACCTCTAAAATCTTTAATCCTTGGTAATGCTATATTCACTAATCTATCTAGGAATTCATACATTCTATTTTTTCTTAAAGTTACTTTTAAACCAGCGTTTGATCCTTTTCTTGTTTTAAAGTTCGCAACTGATTTTTTAAATTTTGTTGTTACTGGTTTTTGTCCAGTAATTTTAGCCATATCTTCTTCACATGATTTTAAAATCTTAGAATCTGAAGCATCTAAACCAAGACCCATATTTAATATAACTTTCTCAATTCTTGGAGCCATATAGATATTCTTAAAACCAAACTGGTCTTTTAATGCAGGTTGAATTTCTTTATTAAATATTTCTTTTAACCTTGGTGTCATTATTTTTTAGCCTCTTTTTTCTTAGCAGCTTTTTCATCAATTAGTTTTAAGTTTGAAATATGTATAAAACTTTCTTTAGGAAAAATTCCACCTTTTTTCTCTTTTGTTGTTTTAACATGTTTTTTAACCATGTTTATTTCTTTAACCTTTGCTCTGTTATTAGGTCTATCAATTTCAATAACTTCACCTTCTTTTTTTTTATCTTTTCCAGTTAAAACTCTTACTTTCAAACCTTTTTTAATCATTATAAAACCTCCGGTGCCAAAGAAATAATTTTCATTTGACCTCTACTTCTTAATTCTCTTGTAACTGGACCAAAAATCCTGGTTCCTACTGGCTCCCCTTTGTCATCAACTAACACAGCAGCATTATTATCAAATCTTACTTTAGAGCCATCATTTCTATGAATTCCCTTTTTAACTCTTACAACTACAGCTTTATGGACAGATCCTTTTTTAACTTTCCCTTTAGGTATCGCCTCTTTAACTGCAATTACTATTGTATCACCAATACTAGCGTATCTTCTTTTTGATCCACCTAGAACTTTAATGCACTCAATTCTTTTTGCACCTGTATTATCAGCTACTTGTAATTCTGTTTGAACACCAATCATTACTTTATACTCTCCATAACTTGAAATTTTTTATTTTTAGAAAAAGGTTTGCTCTCAATAATTGAAACCTTATCACCAGTTTTGAACTTATTATTTTCATCGTGAGCATTATAGTTTTTTCTAACTCTGATTACTTTTTTTAGAACTGGGTGAGAATATTTACGTTCTACCATTACAGTAACTGTTTTATTTGGTTTA
>CACJVG010000022.1 GCA_902596785.1 uncultured Pelagibacteraceae bacterium
ATTTAAATAGAGGGCCTGGAAGTTTTGCAGGAATAAGAAATTCTTTTTCTATTGTAAAAGCATTTAATTTAACTAATAATATTGATTACTATTGTTATAGTATTCAAGATTTTAAAGGCGAAAAAGATATAAAATACGAAAATATCCCTCATTTGTGTGATAAATTTAATATTAAAAAAAATTTGATTAACCCTATTTATTTAAGTTAAAATTATTTTATGTCAGAAACAATAGAGCAAAAATGTATAGCAAAAGGAGTTAAATTAACTGATCAAAGAAGAGTAATTGCACAAGTAATGTCCGAGTCTTCTGACCATCCGGATGTAGATGAGCTTTATAATAGAGTGTCCAAAATTGATCCAAAAATAAGTATTGCAACTGTTTATAGGACGGTAAAATTATTTGAAGAGTCTGGAATATTAACAAAGCATGAGTTTAAAGGTGGAAAAGCTAGATATGAAGAATTAAATGAAGGCCATCATGATCATTTAATAGATGTGAAAACTGGTGAAATCATAGAATTCGTAGACGAAGAAATTGAAAAGTTGCAAAAAAAAGTTGCAGAAAAATATGGATATAAATTAGTAGACCATAAATTAGAATTATATGGGGTTAAGAAAAAATCCCAATAATTATGAATCAAAAAATATTTATTAAAACTTTTGGATGTCAAATGAATGAGTATGACTCTAATAGAATATATGACTCAGTTAAAAAAATTGGTTATAAAAAAACAGAAAAATATGAAGAAGCAAACTGTTATCTTTTAAACACATGTCATATTAGGAATAAAGCAAAAGAAAAAGTTTATCATGAAATAGGTAGAGTAAAAAAAATTTTTAGATCTAAAAAAAAACCATTGGTGATTATTGCAGGGTGTGTTGCTCAAGCAGAAAACCAAGAAATGCTTAAAAGAGAACCTTATATAGATTTAGTTATTGGTCCTCAAGCTTATCATAAAATTAATGATACAATTTTAAATTATATTAAAAAAAAGAAAAAGATAGAAGAGACGGAGTTTGATGCAGTTTCTAAATTTAAATATTTAAGTAAAATAAAAAATGAAGCTGGAAAAGTTTCATCTTTTTTAACCATTCAAGAAGGATGTGATAAGTTTTGTCATTTTTGTGTGGTCCCATATACAAGAGGACCAGAATATTCTCGACCATTTAAACAAATTTTGGATGAAGCAAAATATTTAGCTGATAATGGTGCAAAAGAAATAATTTTACTTGGTCAAAATGTAAATGCATATGATAATGAAGGATTAAGACTATCAGATTTGATTTTAAATATTGAAAAATTATCTGAAATTAAAAGAGTTAGATATACAACATCTCACCCAAAAGATATGACTGAGGATTTGATTGAAGTTTATAAAACTTCTAAAAAGTTAATGCCACTTGTGCATTTACCTGTCCAAAGTGGATCTAATAAAATTTTAAACTTAATGAATAGAAAACATACTATTGAGGAATATCTAAATATTTTTGATAAATTAAAAGAAATTAATCCAAAGATAGAATTTTCAAGTGATTTTATTATAGGTTATCCTGGTGAAGAAGATCAGGATTTTAAAGATACCTTTAATTTAATTGAAAGGGTTAAATTTATTAACTCTTACTCTTTCATCTTTAGCCCAAGACCTGGAACAGTGGCTGAAAATTTAGACTTAATTGAAAAAAAAATTTCTTTTGAAAGATTAGAAAAAATTCAAAATCAGGAATTTCTTATGCTGAAGAATACAAGGAGCACAATTTAAAAAGCCATGTTCATGGTAAACCAAATATTAAACTTGAAGATCATATCGATAGAAAAACAATTAGGTTTATGGGTTCAGGCTCAGCTTATAATTATATTGCAATGAAAGAGGCAATTGAAGATTCTGGATTGGAAGAAAGTGAAGTAAGTAATTTTAAAACTGGGATTGTAATGGGTTCTGGTGGCCCATCGATTGAAAATGTAATTCTTGCAGCAGACAAAACCAGAGCTAAAACTCCAAAGCTAATGGGGCCTTTTATTGTTCCAAGAACAATGGCCAGTACTGCCTCAGCAACACTTGCCGTACCATTTAAAATTAAAGGAACTAACTACACAATGAGTTCTGCATGTGCAACTAGTGGACACTGCATAGGAAATTCTATGGAATTAATTCAAATGGGTAAACAGGATGTTGTTTTTGCAGGTGGTAGTGAAGAAATTCATTGGGCAATGACAGCAATGTTTGATGCTATGACAGCTTTATCATCAAAATATAATGATACTCCTCAATCTGCGTCTAGAGCTTATGATAAAACTAGAGATGGGTTTGTAATTGCAGGTGGTGCAGGCGTATTAGTACTTGAAGAATACGAACATGCTAAAGCAAGAGGAGCTAAAATATACGCAGAATTAACTGGTTATGGAGCAACTTCGGATGGATATGACATGGTAGCGCCATCGGGTGAAGGTGCTGTTAGATGTATGAAAATGGCAATGGCAACTGCTAAAAATAAAATTGATTACATTAATACTCATGGAACATCTACTCCAGTTGGAGATATAACTGAGCTTAATGCTATTAAAGAAACTTTTGGAGAAGACATTCCAAAAATAAGTTCAACAAAATCTTTATCAGGTCATCCATTAGGGGCAGCTTCAGTTCATGAAGCAATTTATTGTTTGATAATGATGAAAAACAATTTCATAACAGGGTCAGCAAATATTACAGATATGGATGATGATGCTAAAAAATTTCCAATTGTTGCGAAAACTGAAACAGGAGCAACCTTAAATACAGTAATGTCAAATAGTTTTGGGTTTGGTGGAACTAACGCAGCTTTAATTTTTGAAAAGGTTTAGTTTATGAGTTTGATGAAAGGTAAAAAAGGATTGATCATGGGTGTTGCTAATGAGAGATCTATTGCCTGGGGTATATCTCAAAAACTTGCAGAGGCTGGAGCGGAATTAGCATTTACTTATTTAGGTGATGCTCTAAAAAAAAGAGTTGTTCCTTTAGCAGAAAAATTAAATTCAAATATTACATTTAGTTGTGATGTTGAAAAAAAAGAGGAAGTAGTTAAATTATTTGAGGATATCAAATCTCAATGGGGTGAAATCGATTTTGTCGTTCATGCAGTTGCTTTTTCAGATAAGTCAGAGTTATCAGGTGAATATTTAAATACCACAAGAGAAAATTTTTTAAGAAGTATGTTAATTTCTTGTTTTTCATTTACTGAAGTAGCAAAAGAAGCTTCAAAAGTAATGAAACAAGGTGGAAGTTTATTAACTTTAACCTACGAGTCTACTAAAGCAATTCCAAATTATAACGTAATGGGTGTTTGTAAATCAGCTCTTGAAGCTAGTGTTAAGTATTTAGCAAGAGATTTAGGAGCCAAAGGTATGAGAGTAAATGCTATAAGTGCTGGACCTATCAAGACATTGGCTGCCTCTGCAATTGGAGACGCAAAATTCTTATATAAATGGAATGAAGACCATTCTTTCCTTAAGAGAAATGTAGATATCCATGATGTTGGAAATTCAGCGTTATATCTATTAAGCGACCTTGCAAACGGAGTTACTGGTGAGATCCACTACGTAGATGCTGGATATAATAAAGTTGGGATGCCAGATCCTAAAAATATTAGCTAAAATTTAGTTAAAAAAACCCCCAGAATTCTCATTCTAGGGGTTTAGAATTTTAATTTAGGCTATTAATTATTCAGTCGCTTGTTTCATAGAAAGTTTCACTTTACCTCTATCGAAACCAATTACTTTAACTTTAACTTCGTCACCTTCTTTGACAACGTCAGTAACTTTAGCAACTCTCTTATCTGCAAGTTCCGAGATATGAACCAGTCCATCTTGTTTTCCTAAGAAATTAACAAATGCACCAAACTCCATGATCTTCATTACTTTACCTGAATAAATTTTATTCAATTCAGCTTTTGCAGTAATGTCTTTGATCATTTGCATTGCGATGTTTCTTGATTCTTCATCTGGCGCAGCAACTGTTACTACACCTTCATCATTTACATCTACTTTCGCACCTGATTTTTCAACTATCTCTCTAATTGTTGCACCACCTTTTCCAATTACAGCTGCAATATCTTTTTTATCAACATTAACTTGTTCCATTTTTGGAGTATGTTTTCCAACATCAGATCTTGAAGCTGACAATGCTTTATTCATTTCTCCTAAGATATGAACTCTTCCATCTTTAGCTTGGCTCAATGCCTGCTCCATAATTTCAAAAGTAATACCAGTAATTTTGATATCCATTTGAAGAGAAGTAATTCCATCTTTGGTTCCAGCAACTTTAAAGTCCATGTCACCAAGATGATCTTCATCACCTAAAATATCTGATAGAACGCTGAAATCATTACCTTCTTTAATTAACCCCATTGCAATACCAGCAACTGGCTCTTTTATTGGTACTCCAGCATCCATTAATGCTAAAGAAGTTCCACAAACAGTTGCCATTGAAGAAGAACCATTAGATTCAGTAATCTCTGAAACTACTCTAAAAGTATATGGAAACGCTTCTTTTGTAGGCAATGAGGAGTTGATTGCTCTCCATGCTAGTTTACCATGTCCAATTTCTCTTCTACCAGTTCCAATTCTTCCAGTTTCTCCAACTGAAAAAGGAGGAAAATTATAGTGAAGCATAAATCGTTCTCTTTGTAATCCATCTAAGCTCTCAATTCTTTGTTCATCATCAGATGTTCCTAAAGTTGCAACAACAATTGCTTGTGTTTCTCCTCTAGTAAACAATGCAGAACCATGAGCTCTTGGTAAAACACCAACTTCACATTCGATAGGTCTTACATCAGATAAACCTCTTCCATCAATTCTATTTTTATTTTTTAGAATATCTGTTCTAACAATTGATTTTTCTAGATTTTTTAACTGACTGTTAACATCAAGATCTGTGTAATTCTCATCTTCCTCATAAAGTTTTTTAGCTTTATCAGTGATTTCAGAAATTTGATTTGATCTATCTTGTTTATCTCTTGTTGCAAAAGCTTTCTTAAGATCTTCTGTAAAAGTTTCTTCAAGTTTTTTCTTAACTTCAGATAAATCTTTTTTCTCAACTGTCCACTCAGGTTTTCTACATTCTTTTGCAAGTTCCTCTATCATCTCGATTACTGGAACAAAACCTTCGTGACCAAATTTAACTGCATTTAACATTTCTTCTTCTGTTAAACCATTAGCTTCGGACTCAACCATAAGCACAGCATCTTTTGTACCTGCTACAACTAAATCTAATTTTGATTTTTCTAATTCTGATTTAGATGGATTTAAAACATATTTTCCATCAATAAATCCAACCCTTGATGCTCCTACAGGACCCATAAATGGCATTCCTGATATAGCTAATGCTGCTGAAGATGCAGTGATTGATAAAATATCTGGTTCATTTTCTTTATCATATGAAATTACAGTTGGTAATAACTGTACTTCATTTTTAAATTCATCAGGAAACAAAGGTCTGATTGGTCTATCAATTAATCTAGAGATTAATGTTTCACTCTCAGTTGGTCTTGCTTCTCTTTTAAAATATCCACCTGGAATTTTTCCAGCTGCATAATATTTTTCTTGGTAATTTACAGATAATGGAAAGTAATCCATATCAGGATTTACTTTTTTTGCTCCCACCACTGTTGCTAGTACGACTGTCTCTCCACATGTTGCGATTATTGCACCGTCTGCCTGTCTTGCTACTTTACCTGTTTCTAAACTTATCTTCTTTCCTGCTACTTCAATTTCCTTCTTGTGTACTTTAAACATTTCATTTCCATTTCGTTTCGTTCGTTTCGTTCCATTCCGTTCTATCTATCTTGACTTCTATTTTCTTAAATTCAATTTCGACAGTACATTTTTGTAAGAATCCATTTTATTTTTCTTTAAGTATTCTAACAATTTCTTTCTTCTATTTACCGCTCTCAACAATCCAACAGATGAATGTTTATCCTTTTTGAATTGTTTAATATGTTTAGAGAGAGTTTCAATTTTCTCTGTTAGCAAAGCAATCTGTATCTCTGAAGATCCAGTATCTTTATCGTGCATTGCTAATTCTTGTGCCTTTTTGTTCATGCCTCTTTCTTCCTATTTATTTGTTTGTTTTATTAAGTTTTCTATTTTTTCCGCATACTCAAAAGATTCGTCTTTTCTAAAAAGTAATTTTGGTAAAAATTTCATAACCACTTTTTGTGATAAAATTTTTCTAATTAAAAATGAGTATTCCTTTAAAATATTAATTGTTTCCTCAGCATCTTTTCCACCCAATGGAAGAACATATGCTTTAGCAATTTTTAAATCAGAACTCATTCTAACCTCGGTAACCGTTATAGTGTTTGTTTCTAAATTTGGCACCTTAGCCTCATTTCTTATAAAAATCATGCTCAAAGACTGCTTAATCATTTCTCCCACTCTTAACTGTCTTTGTGACACTGGTTTTCCTATTCTATCTGCCATTAAATTGACCTCTCAGTAGATGTAACACTAAATGCTTCTATTGTGTCATTTTTTTGGAAATCCATATAATCTTTAACGGTTATTCCACATTCTTGACCATCACTTACCTGTTTAACTTGGTTTTTTTCTCTAAATATTGTTGAAACTTTTCCAGTATATATAATAGTACCATCTCTAATAATTCTTACATCCGAAGTACTATTAATTTCTCCTTCTGTTACTTTTGAGCCAGCAACTTTACCTGCACCCGAAACTTTAAATATTTCTAAAATTTGTGCAGTACCAGTAATTTTTTCTTGTACATCGGGCGCCAATAGACCTGACATTCTTTGTTTAATATAGTCTAAAACTTCATAAATAATATTGTAAGAAGATATTTTTATCTTCTCATTTTCAGCGAGTTTTTTTGCTTCTTTACTTGGTTTAACATTGAAAGCTATTAATACTGCGTTTGAAGCTTTAGCTAATGTAACGTCTGTTTCTGTTACCATTCCAATATCTGCTAAAATTATTTTAGGTTTAACCTCATCATGTTTGATTTGACTAATTGCATTTTTGATTGCTTCAGATGATCCATGTACATCAGATTTAATTATTAAATTTAATTCTTCAGTAGATTTATCTGAAAAGGCAGAATCTTGAGTTGCAAAAGATAGTGGATTTTTTCCATCCTTACTCTCTTGAGCTCTATTTTCACTAAGTGTCTTAGCCTCTTTTTCTGTATCAAGAACAATAAAATCGTCTCCAGCTTTGGCTGCACCATTTATTCCTAAAATTTCAACAGGAGTAGAAGGTAATGCTTCATTAATATTTTTACCTTTATCATTAATAATAGCTCTTACTTTTCCCCACTTTAAACCGCTTACAAAAAAATCACCTCTCTTAAGTGTTCCTGTTGTTACAATTATATTTGCAACTGGACCTCTACCAACATCAATTTTTGACTCTAAAACTATACCTGTAGCTTTAGATTCATAATCCGTTTTAAGATCTAAAATCTCTGCCTGTAGTATTATTGACTCTACTAATTTATCTAAGTTTTGTTTTGTTTTAGTTGAAATCTCAACCATTAAAGTATCACCAGATAAATCTTCAGCAATTAATTCATGCTCTAATAATTGATTTTTTATTTTCTGAGGATCTGCCTCTGGTAAATCGCATTTATTTATTGCTACAACTATTGGAACATTTGCAGCTTTAGCATGTTTAATAGACTCAACTGTTTGAGGTTTAACTCCATCATCAGCAGCAACCACTAAAACAACCACGTCTGTTAATTTTGATCCTCTTGCTCTCATTTCTGTAAATGCAGCATGACCTGGGGTATCAATAAATGTTAATTTATTACCCTGACTTTCAATTTGATAAGCTCCAATGTGTTGGGTTATTCCACCAAATTCTCCTGAAACTACGTTTGCACTTCTGAGCACATCTAGTACTGATGTTTTGCCATGATCCACATGACCCATGACGGTAACTATTGGTGGTCGATTTTTTAAATTTTCTGTTCTTGAAGCTTTTATTTTTTGAATTATTTCTTCTGCTTTTTCTTCCCTAATTGGATTGTGACCAAATTCTTTAACTAAATATTCCGCAGTATCCGCAGCTAATGTTTGATTGATAGTCACTGTAACACCCATACCAAACAAATGCTTAATTACATTGCTTGATTGTTCAGCCATTCTATTTGCAAGTTCTCTTACTGTAATTGCTTCAGGAATATTGATATCTCTTTTGATTGGTTTTAAATTTTCTTGAGAATCATCTTTCGTAGCATTTTTAATTTCTTTTTGTCTTGCTCTCTTTACTGATGCTAAACTTCTTTGTTTTGCATCAATCTCATCACTTAGTGCTCTTGATACAGTTAACTTTAACTCTCTTTTCTTTGTTCCTGTTTTTAAAGTTTTTCTATCTTTGTTTTCACTATCTCCTTTAAGTCTTTTAGTGGCTCTTTGCTCTGCTAATTTTCTCTTTTCAAAATCATTTGTTATAGGGGGTGATTTAGGATTAAATGAAGTTTTTAATGGTGCTCCTCTGTTGAAAGTTGAGGTTGTTCTTGGCTTATTATTGCTAGATCTAAATGATCCTCCTCTACTCGAGAATTTTCCAGTTTGTTTTTCAATTACTACAGAATTTTTTCCTTGAGATTTAGCAATCTCAATATTCTTGATTGATTTTTTGGCTGAGCCTGAAATTGTTAATTTTGTTTTTTTCTCCATACCTCATCACTCAATCTTTATAAACAATGTTTCGGGCAGACATAATTAGTTCATCCGCTTCTTCTTTTGATAGAGCAAAATCTTCTAAATAACCATGGATTTTCACTCTTTCACCTTTAACCACATCATAACCACCAGTTAATTCATCAGATGCTAAGTCTGCAAAATCTTCTAACTTTAGAATTTTTTGTTCACCAAGTGTGACTAACATTCCCGGGGTTAATCCCTTTAAATTAATCAAGGCGTCTTCAAGACCTAATTCTTTAATTCTCTGTGAAATATCCTCCTGGTCTTTTTCATGAAACTCTTTAGCCCTTTCTATCAATGCTTTAGCAGTATCTTCTTCTATACCTTCAATCTTCATTAAATTTTCAACAGAACTATCTTTTATATCACCAATAGTTGAAAAGCCTTCAGCAACTAGTAATTGGCCCAATGTTTCATCTAACTCTAAATTTTTTACAAAGTTCTCTGTTTTTTCTTTAAATTCTAATTGTCTTCGTTCAGAATCTTCCGCATCTGTCATTATGTTAATTTCATAATTTAACAGTTTTGTTGCAAGTCTGACGTTTTGACCTCTTCTTCCAATTGCTTTGCTTAAATTTTCCTCAGTAAGAATTACATCAAGTTTTTTTCTTTCACTATCAACGTTAACTCTTTGTACTTCAGCAGGGGATAACGCATTTGAAACCAAAATAGCAGGGTCTTCTGACCAATTAACTATATCAATTTTCTCTCCTTGAAGCTCATTTACAACAGCTTGAACTCTTGAACCTCTCATACCTACACAAGCACCTACTGGATCTAGAGATGTATCAACTGCTTTAACACATATTTTAGCTCTACTTCCAGGATCTCTTGAAGAAGATTTAATTTCTATCAGTCCATCATATATTTCTGGAACCTCCTGAACAAAAAGCTTTTCCATAAATTTAGGATGAGCTCTAGATAGAAATATTTGTTGCCCTCTAGGTTCTCTTCTAACATCATAACAATAAGCTTTTATACGATCACCTGCTTTAATATTTTCACGAGGAATCATCTCATTTTTTTGAATTATTGCTTCAGTTCTTCCTAAATCAACAATTACATTTCCAAATTCTAATCTCTTTACAATTCCACTTAAAATAGAGTCTTTCTTATCAATAAAATCATTAAATTGTCTTTCTCTTTCAGCTTCTCTTACATTAAAACTAATCACCTGCTTTGCGGTTTGCGCAGCTATTCTTCCAAAATCAAATGAAGGAAGTGGCTGTAATACTTCGTCACCAATAGACTTATCTTTGTTTAATTCATTTAAATTAATTGCATCTTCCAATTTTATCTCTGTATTTGCATTTTCAGGATTTTCAGCAATTATCAATTTTCTAAAAAGCTCAATATCTCCATTGTCTCTATTGATAGAAACTTTAATTTCATTTTCCTGTCCAAATTTTGATTTTGCAGCTTTAGCAATACCAGTTTCCATAGAACTGATAATTAGTTCTTTATCAATTGATTTTTCTAAAGCTACAGCTTCAGCAATTCTTAATAATTCTAGTTTATCTGCTCTTTTATTTAACATAATTTTGTTTGCTCCAAAAAAAAATGGGCTTGAGCCCATTTTGTAAAGTTCAATAATGTAGTTGCAATATAGTAAAGTTTTTTTTTAATTCAACAGAAACTATTTTGAAAAAACGTTAGTTTTATCGATTTTTTCCCATGAAAATGAACCATTTTCTTCAGGTTCTCTACCAAAATGACCATAAGCAGATGTTTTTTCATATATTGGTTTGTTTAAATTTAACATTTCTCTGATACCTCTAGGGCTTAAATCAAAATTTTCTTTAATCTTTTCTACAACAAATTTATTTTTTTCTAGGTCGTTATCAAATAAATCGACATAGATAGATAATGGTTTTGATACACCAATTGCATAAGCTAACTGAATTAAACACTTCTCAGCAATTTTAGAACCAACAACATTTTTAGCAATATACCTTGCCGCATAAGCTGCTGATCTATCAACTTTAGTTGGGTCTTTTCCTGAAAAAGCACCACCACCATGAGGTGCGGCTCCACCATAAGTGTCAACTATAATTTTTCTACCTGTCAACCCACAATCTCCATCTGGACCACCAATTACAAAATTTCCTGTCGGATTTACATAAAACTCATCCTCATTAAAACCATCTAGAAAATTTTCAGGAATAGATTTTAACATATAAGGTCTAAGTAAATCTCTGACTTGCGCTTGGTTAACATCTGGTGAATGCTGTGAAGAGATAACTACAGATTTTACTTTTGAGGGTTTCCCATCAACATATTCGAATGTTACCTGGCTTTTTGAGTCTGGTTCAATATTTTTTAATTTTCCCGTTTTTCTATCCTCAGCCATTAATCTCAAAATTTTATGAGAATAATGAATTGGTGCTGGCATTAAAACATCTGTTTCATTACATGCGTATCCAAACATAATACCTTGATCTCCAGCTCCTTCATCTTTATTTCCTGATGAGTCCACTCCCATAGCAATATCAGCTGATTGGGAATGTAAATGACTTTCAATTTTTGTGGCTTCTTTCCAAGTAAATCCTTCTTGGTCATAACCAATATCTTTTATACAGTTTCTTACTTTTTCAATTAATTCATCTTTTTTAATTTCTGGTCCCCTTACTTCACCAGCTAAAACAACTTTATTTGTAGTAGTTAATGTTTCGCAGGCAACTCTAGAATATGGATCTCCAGAAATAAAACTATCAACAACCATATCTGAAATTCTATCAGAGACTTTATCCGGATGGCCTTCAGAAACAGACTCACTTGTGAAAAGATAGTTTTTTAAATTACTCATTTTTATGTTTCTTAAATGAAATTATCAAAAAAATATACAATAAAATTATAAATCCAAAAATTTTGTTTCCAAATTTTGCAAATAGAGTTGTCTCAATTTTTCTTGACTCAATTAAATCAATGTAATCTGATTTATTTATATCAACTTTTTGCTCAATAACTCCTAGTGGATTAATAATTGCTGTTGACCCATTATTTGCAGACCTTAAAACATATTTCCCACTCTCTATCGCTCTAAAAATACTATGGGTAAAATGTTGCTCTGGGCCAATTGATTTACCAAACCAACCATCTTCAGAAATATTTACAATATAATCAAAGTTGCTGTTTGTGAAAATTTTACCTGAATAAATTATCTCATAACAAATAAGGGGCAATATTTTCACTGATAAGTTATCGTATTCCAGATCAATTATGCTTCTTTCCTCACCTTTTGTATATGATTTGTAATCATTAGTAATTGTTTTTAAACCAATAACTTTTAATAATTTTTCAAAAGGTAAAAATTCACCAAAGGGAACAAGATTAATTTTTTTATATGAAT
The DNA here is from genome assembly GCA_902596785.1 of uncultured Pelagibacteraceae bacterium. Taxonomy (GTDB): domain Bacteria; phylum Pseudomonadota; class Alphaproteobacteria; order Pelagibacterales; family Pelagibacteraceae; genus Pelagibacter. Next base: position 12,052 of record CACJVG010000022.1, read on the forward strand.
TTATTACATTGAGATCATGGTCAAAAATAGATAATGAATTAAAATATTTTACAGTCTTGTTTTCGTCTTCTTTGCTATTTATTCCAATTACTAATAAATGATTTTCGTTGAATTTATTTTCAAATAACCATTTGTATTCTTTTAGTTGGTCTTTTGAAATACCTGGAATTATACCTTCTGGCCAAATAAAAATTATTTTTT
>CACJVG010000023.1 GCA_902596785.1 uncultured Pelagibacteraceae bacterium
TCTTTCCCCATTATTTCTTCTTCCATATTCCAAATCATGGATAAAATTTCTTCTCTTGTAGATGAGAATTCTTTATTTTTTTTAATTTCTCTTAAATCTTGTGTAAGACCCATTTCAGCAAATGGAAGATTATACTCTTTATGTATACGCCCTGGTCTTGGCGCCATTACATACAATCTTTCTCCTAGTAACAATGCTTCTTCAACAGAGTGAGTAATTAAGATAATAGTTTTTCCTGTTTCTTTCCAAATCTTTAAAACTAAAGACTGCATCTTTTCTCTTGTTAATGCATCTAACGCCCCTAATGGTTCATCCATTAAAATCAAATCAGGATCATTGATTAAACATCTTGCAAGCGCAACCCTTTGCTGCATACCACCAGATAATTGATAGGTAGGTGTGTTACCAAAACCTTTAAGTCCAACTATATCTAACCACTCATCAACTTTCTTAGCTGTAACTTCAGGGTCTTCTTTTTTCATCCTAAGTCCAAAATTTACATTCTCAGCTACTGTTAACCATTCAAACAAAGCACCTTGTTGAAAAACCATTCCTCTTTCAACACCGGGTCCGTCTATCTCATTATTATTTAGTGTTATTTTTCCTGAGGTAGGTCTTAAAAATCCTGCAGTAATATTTAATAAAGTTGTTTTTCCACAACCAGAGGGACCTAGAACTGTAAGCAACTCTCCTTTTTTTAAAGTAAAGCTTACATCCTTTAGAGCATGAACTGTTTCTCCCTTAGGAGTTTTAAAAATCATGTTCAGATTTTGAGAAATCAGATCACTCATTACTGCCTTATATTAGAAATTTGACAAAAAAAATAGGCACCAATTATAAAATCAGTGCCTATTTAAAAAGTTTTAAACCCTTAAATTATAAAGGTAAGAAACTTGTATCTACAGCTCCTCCTGGAGTTCCCATTCCTTTTAGGAAACCATCAAGATTACCACTTTCCATAGATGCTTTTGTTTCTTCTGGAGTTAAGAATTTGAAACCACTTAAAGTGTCTTTCATATCCGCAACTGTCATTTCAGATGCTTTCGCCATAGCGTTCATATCTGCTTTACCAGCTTTGTATCTAGCATTAGCTTCATGAGTAACTTCGATGAAAGTTCTTAACATACCTGGGTTTTCTTTCATGAATTTATCTGTAACTGACGTGATATCTATACCTAAGATACCAGCTGCTCTAGCTTCATCTACAGTTAAAAGTCTTGATCCAACTGCAGTTGCTGCTTTGATAGAATTACCACCAAATAAACATGCCATTACAACATCACCACTTACTAACGCAGCAGCACCTTCTTCAGGGTCCATTTGAATAATGTCCATTTTACTTCTGTCAGCACCAACAACTTTCATACTTTCATCAAAAACGTATTCAGCCATTGTTCCTAGTGGAACAGCAACTTTTTTACCCTCTAATTCAGTAGCGTTTGCTTTTGTAATTCCAGAAGCGTTAGATGTAACACAAGTAGTTCCACCCATTCCGTATTCCATAGCAATATCAACTAATTTGATAGGTGCATTTGATTTTACAGCATTGATAAAAGGTACTAATCCTTGTGAGTAAGAAATATCTATATCTCCTGCTAACATTGCATCAGTCATTGCTCCACCATTAGTGAAATTTGTCCATTTTACTGGAACACCAAGAGCTTTAGCAAAATTCTTTTTCTGCATGTCTTCTAAATTTGGGCTTGGCCATTCTAGAAAGTATGCAACTCTAACCTCATTTGCAGCTGAATTAGCAACTGAAATTGATAGGTTAAGCGCAAAAATAGATCCTAGAATAAAACTTAGTATTTTTTTCATTTATTCCCCTATGTTTAATTAATTAAATTCTGGATATTTAAATTCAAATTGTCTCCGAAGTAAAACAAAAAAGAAAGTTTATACAATCATTGGTTGTGTCAATAATGTGGTAGTTAATCCATTTATTTTAGTCTAAAGAGGCTTTAAGATTAAATTAAAATATTTTTAGAAAGAAATTTTTATGAGCACACAAAACAAAACAGCAATTCCAAATTCTTTAAATGAGCACTGGATGCCATTTACATCCAACAAAGATTTTAAAGAGAACCCAAGATTAATTGTTGAAGCGAAAGGTGTGTATTTAAAAAACCATCAAGGCCAAACCCAAATAGATGCAAGCTCTGGATTATTTTGTAATCCTTTAGGTCATGGTAGAGAAGAAATCATTGAAGCAATAACAAACCAATTAAAAACTTTAGATTATTGTCAACCTTTCCAGCAAGGATTTGGTGGATCATTTGAATTAGCTACAAGAATTTCAAAACATACTCCAGGAAACTTAAATAGAATGTTTTATACTATTTGTGGTTCAACAGCTGTTGAAACTGCAATTAAAATTGCAATCGCTTATCACAGAGCAAGAGGAGATAGTCAAAGATTTAGATTTGTTGGTAGAGAAAGAGGTTACCATGGTATGAATATAGGAGCGACTTCTGTTGGGGGTATGGTTAATAACGTAAAAACTTTTGCAAGTGTTTTAATGCCAGGCGTTGTTCATATGAGACATACACATTTACCAGAACATAAATTTGTAAGTGGTCAACCTGAAACAGGTGTTGAGTTAGCAGAAGACTTAGAAAGAATTTGTATGAATTTTGGAGCAGAAAATATTGCTGCTTGTATTGTTGAACCTATTGCAGGGTCAACAGGTACATTAGTTCCACCAAAAGGATATTTACAAAGATTGAGAGAGATTTGTGACAAACATGGAATACTTTTAATATTTGATGAAGTGATCACTGGTTGGGGAAGAACTGGATCTCCATTTGCATCACAAGAGTATGGAGTAACTCCAGATATGATGACAATGGCAAAAGCTACAACAAATGGAATTAGCCCGATGGGAGTTGTTGCATGTAAAGAAGATATTTATGATGCAATTGCAGAAAATGCTCCTAAAGGAACTATAGAATTATTCCATGGCTATACTTATTCTGGAATTCCAATTTCTGTAGCTGCTGGATTAGCTGTGCAAGATATCATTGAAAAAGATGATATTTTTAACAGAGCTAAAAATTTAGCACCTTATTTCCAAGAGGGTTTAATGTCCTTAAAAGATATCGATGTTGTTGATAATATCAGAGGATACGGAATGATGGGTGGAATTGATATTGTTATGGATAAAAAACCAGGTGCTGCCGGATTTACTTGTTTCAAACATTGCTATGAAGCAGGGGTAAATTTCAAAGCTACTGGTGATTGTTTAATCATTGCTCCAATGTTTATTTGTGAAAAAAAACACATTGATGAGATTATTGAAAAACTTCGAACTGGAATAACAAATTACGCAAAAAGTAAAAAGAATTAATTTTCGTTTATGAAAATTGGAGTTCCTAAAGAAATAAAACCTCAGGAAAATAGAATTGGCTTAACACCTGATAGTGTTAAAGCTTTAGTTTCAGAAGGCCATGAAGTTTTAGTTGAAAACAATGGTGGGTTTGAAGCTGGTTTTGATAACGATCAATATATAAAAGCTGGAGCTAAAATTGCTGATACCGCAGCTGATATTTTTAATGATGCAGAAATAATTGTTAAAGTTAAAGAACCTCAAAAAGTAGAAGTTGATATGATTAGAGAAAATCAAATCGTATATACTTATCTTCATTTAGCTGCAGCAAAAGAATTAACAGAAGGATTAATAAAATCTAAAAGCATTAATATAGCTTACGAAACAGTGACAGATGATAATGGTAGGTTACCTTTACTTGCTCCTATGAGTGCTGTTGCGGGAAGAATGTCAGTACAAGCAGGTGCTCATTGTTTGGAGAAAAACCAAAGTGGTAGAGGTTTACTTTTAGGGGGTGCACCAGGTGTAAAAGGTGGAACAGTAGTTATATTAGGTGGAGGAGTTGTTGGTGAAAATGCTGCAGTGATTGCAACTGGCATGCAAGCTAAAGTTCATATTGTAGATAAATCTGAGGCTAGATTAAAACAACTTGTTGAAATGTTCGGAGATAAAATTATTCCAGAACAAAGTGATAAAACAGATTTAGATAAATTAGTTGCTGAGGCTGATTTATTAGTTGGTGGAGTGTTAATTCCTGGTGCAGAAGCGCCAAAATTGATTACAAAAGAAATGATTAAAACAATGAAAAGAGGTTCTGTTATTGTTGATGTTGCTATAGATCAAGGTGGATGTGTTGAAACAAGCAAACCTACAACGCATGGAGATCCAACTTATATAGTTGATGATGTAGTACACTATTGTGTAGCAAATATGCCAGGTGGTGTTCCTAGAACTTCTACATTGGCATTAAATAATGCAACACTACCTTTTTTAGTTAAGCTTGCTAATAAAGGTTATCAAAAAGCATTAAGTGAAGATAAAAACTTTTTAGCAGGGTTAAATGTTCATAAAGGTCAAGTGACTTACAAAGCAGTTGCTGATGTTTTTGGGCATAATTTTGTAGAACCTGGAGAAGCTATCAAACATTAGAAATGGAAAAAAACTATCCTTCAAGCGCAAAGGTAGTTGTAATTGGAGGTGGAGTTGCTGGTACCTCTTGTGCTTACCATTTAGCAAAGTTTGGATGGAAAGATATTGTTTTATTAGAAAGAGATCAGTTAACTTCAGGAACAACTTGGCATGCAGCAGGATTAATAGGGCAATTAGGAGCTACTTCTACTATAACTAAATTAAGAAAATATTCTTTAGATCTTTACAAAGAGCTAGAAAAAACTACAGGTTTATCAACTGGTCTTAAACAAAATGGTGCAATAACAGTTGCTTCTTCAAAAGAAAGGATGCAGGAATTGTTAAGGCAGGCCACAACCGCACAATTATCAAATGTTGAAGTAGAGGTTTTAAACAAAGAAAGAATAAAAGAATTGTATCCAGTTGTAAAAAACGAGGATTTAGTTGGTGGTGTTTATATGCCAAAAGATGGTCAGGCAGATCCTGTTGGAGTTACCAATGTATTGGCTAAAGCTGCTAAAATGCTAGGTGTTCAGATTTTTGAGAAGTCACCAGTAAAAAAAATTTTAGTAAAAAATAAACAAATATGTGGTGTTGAAACTTCTCAAGGAAAAATTGATTGTGAATATATAGTTTTAGCGACAGGAATGTGGTCTCGACAAATTGGAGAAGATATTGGTGTTAGTGTTCCGCTATATCCTAATGAGCACTTCTATGTGATTACAGAACCAATGAAAGATCTTCCAAAAGATTTGCCTGTTTTAAGGGATTATAATGCTTGTCTTTATTTAAAAGAAGATGCTGGAAAAATGTTAGTTGGAATTTTCGAACCTAATGCAAAACCTGCTTTTAAAGAGAGTGGAAAAGTTCCTGATGATTTTTCATTTGGAGAATTTCCTTATGATTTTGATCATTTTGAACCTTACCTTGAGAAATCTTTTCATAGACTTCCAATGTTAGAAAACGCAGGTATAAGAAAGTTTTTTTCAGGCCCTGAATCATTCACACCTGATACACAGTATTTACTTGGGGAAACACCAGAAGTAAAAAACCTTTATACGTGTTGTGGTTTCAATAGTATTGGAATAGCAAGTTCTGGAGGAGCAGGAAGAGTAACTGCGGAATGGATGATTAACGGTCATATAAATGAAGATTTATTTTCTTTAGATATAAAAAGATTTCAAAAGTTTCATTCATCTAAAAAATTTATCATGGATAGAGTTACTGAAACCTTAGGAGATCTTTATGGTATGCATTGGCCATATAAACAACATTCAACTTCAAGAAATGAAAAATTATTACCTTATCACGAAGAATTAAAAAAAGCTGGTGCATGTTTTGGAGTAGCTGGAGGGTTTGAAAGACCTATGTGGTATTCTTTAAACGGAGAAGAGCCAAAATATAATTATAATTTTAATTATCAAAATTGGTACCCATCTGCAAAACATGAAACTATAAATGCTAGAAAAAATGTTGGACTTTTTGATTTTTCAACTTTTTCTAAATTTGATTTAAAAGGTGAGAAAGTTCATAGCGAATTACAAAAAATCTGCACAGCTAATATTAAAAATGAAATTGGAAAATCTACATATACTCACATGCTTAATGAGGACGGTGGTATTGAAACAGATCTAACAGTTGTCTGTATTGATAAAAATCATTTTAGAATAGTTAGTTCAGCAGCAACTAGAGAAAGAGATAAATTTCATATTTTAAAATATTTATCTGAAGATGTTAAATTTATAGATGTTACAGAAGAGATTTGCTGTCTTGGTTTATTTGGCCCTAAAAGTAGAGACATGATTCAAAAGATTAGTGATGAAGATTATTCACCAGAAAATTTTCAATTTGGATCAGGAAAAAATGTATTGATTGAGAATATAAAAGTTTGGGCACAAAGAATATCTTATGTGGGTGAACTTGGCTTTGAATTATACGTAAATAAAAACAATGCTTTGGATTTATATAAAATTTTAACTAATGAAGGCAAAAACTTTCGCTTATCTCATTGCGGTATGCATGCAATGGATATAATGAGAATGGAAAGTGGTTTTTTACATTGGGGCCATGATATTTCACCTGAAGAAAATCAGTATCAAGCAGGATTAAAGTTTACGATAAGCTATAAAAAAAATGTTAATTTTATAGGTAAAGATGCTTTATTAAAGATCAAAGATAAGCCATTAGATAAGACAATGATGATGTTTACTCTAAAGGATAGTAAACCTGGTGAACCTTTGTTGTTACATGAGGAACCTATTTATTTAGATGATAAAATCATTGGAAGAACAACTTCAGGAAATTATTCATTCTGCTTTGATAAAAATTTATCATTCGGCTATGTTAATTCAGGAAACACAATAGATACGCTTAAAGATAAAAATTTGTTCATTGAGGTAGAGAAGATCAAATATCCAATCGAAATTCTTTCAAAACCACTAAATACAAAAGATTTTAGAAAAATTTAATTATAATTTTATTGTATTTAAGTTAAATAGCTGGTTAGATAAATTGTGAAAAAAAACGATCAAGACACATCATTATTTAATACTGATATCGCTAGAAATAAAGATTTTGAAGTAGATAAGATTAAAACTACTAATGTAAATATTTTACTAAACAGAGTTCGATTGGACCAAAAAAGAACTTTAAAAAAAAGAATTGTTTTTTCAATTATTTTAGCTGGTTTAGTTAGCTCATTAGCTATTTATTTTATTATTTAGTTTAGAATTTGATTTAAAAAAGTTTATTGAAACAATAAAGATATATATTATAAACCATTTATCAATTAAGGCGGGGTAGCTCAGTTGGTTAGAGCGCGGGACTCATAAGCCCGAGGTCAGTGGTTCGATCCCACTTCCCGCTACCAAAAATTATGAAAGATATTTATATAACTTGGGAAGATTATCATAAAAAGATAGAGCAATTAGCTAAAAAAATCCATGATGATAATTTAAAGTTTAATCAAATAATTTGTATTGCAAAAGGTGGATTAAGAGTTGGAGATATTTTTAGTAGACTTTTTAATGTCCCTCTAGCTATCTTATCTGTTGAGTCTTACCATGGTGATAGTGACGATATAAAAAATCAACAAGGACAGTTTACTTTTTCAAGAGATTTAGCAAAAACTACTCCAAATTTGGGATCGCATGTTTTATTAGTTGATGATTTAGCTGACTCTGGAAAAACTTTAATAAAAAGTATTAAATGGTTAGAACATTTTTATGGTTTTTATTTTGATGAAAAAATTAAAACTGCAGTTTTATGGCATAAATCAACTTCAAAATTTAAACCTGATTACTCTGTAGATTACTTAAAAGACTCTCCCTGGATACATATGCCTTTCGAGAAATATGAAACTACAAATATTAAAGATTTTAAGTTTGGAAAATAAATTATTTAATTAAACTATCATTAAACTGATTTGATACTCTAACAAAAGTTGTGCATTTGCTTAATTGTTTAAGTGAAGGAGCACCAACATAAGTACAGCTACTTCTTACACCGCCAAGAATATTTAATATAGTATCGTTTATTTTGCCTCTATATTTTACTCTTACTTTTCTTCCTTCACTACTTCTATAATCTGATAGTCCGCCATAGTGTTTTTTATTAGCAACCTCAGAACTAGATCCATAAAACTCTATATATTTTTCTCCATTAACTTTAACAATTTTACCATTTCCCTCATCATGTCCAGCTAACATACCGCCAAGCATTACAAAATCTGCTCCGCCTCCAAAACCTTTAGCAACATCACCAGGACAAGTGCATCCACCATCTGCAATTACATGCGCACCAAGTCCATGAGCAGCATCAGCACATTCGATAACTGCACTTAATTGAGGATAGCCAACTCCAGTTTGAATTCTTGTTGTGCAAACACTTCCAGGTCCAATTCCAACTTTAACGATGTCTGCTCCACTTAGAACTAATTCTTGAGTCATATCAGCTGTTACAACATTACCTGCAATTATTGTTTTAGTTGGGTATTTATCTCTTACTGATTTAATAAAATTGGTAAAATGTTCTGTGTATCCATTTGCAACATCAATACAAATAAATTTAAAAAAACTAAATTCTTTTAATACTTTATCTAAGTTTTGAAAATCTTCTCTCTTTATACCAACACTAAGCGCGATATTAGGAAAGATTTTTTTAATATTTTTATTTTGTTTAAGTTTTTTAACATCATGTTGTTTTGTTAATGATGTAATCATTCCATATTCATTTAGTTTTTCAGCAACACCTAATTCTCCAACACCATCCATGTTTGCTGCCATTATTGGAATACCTGACCATTCATTCTTGCTATATTTGAATCTATATGTTCGTAGAAGATTTACGTCCTTACGACTTTTTAATGTACTTCTTTTAGGTCTAAACAGTACATCTGAATAATCTAACTTAAGCTCTTCCTCAATTCTCATTGGTCATTAAGTTATAATCATAAATATTAATTTCAAACATTATATGGCCTGTGGATAAGTTTTTTGCTTTCTAATGCCCTGGAAATTCAATTAAATTCTCAACTTTATAATTATTTTTTACTAAATTATCTGATCCACCTAGATCAAATAGGTTTATTACAAATACAAATGCTGCAACCTTGCCTTTTGAAATTTCAACTAATTTTGCAGCTGCTTCAGCCGTACCCCCAGTTGCAATAAGATCATCTATTATTAAAACTTTATCTTCTTCATTTATAGAATCTTTGTGCACTTCTATTGTTGCTGTTCCATATTCAAGCTCAAAATCTACAGAGTGAACATCTGCTGGTAACTTATTTTTTTTTCTAAGCATAATAAACGGTTTTTTAAGAACATAGGATACAGCAGAAGCAAATACAAAACCTCTAGACTCAATTGCTGCTATTTTTGTAAAATTATACTTTTTTGATCTTTCAATAATTTGATTAATTGCCTCTGCGAATGCATTTTCATCTTTGATTAAGGTAGTTATATCTCTAAATAAAATGCCTTTTTTTGGATAATCAGGAATAGATCTAATATAATCTTTTAAATTCATAATAGTTAAATATAAAAGTATAAATAAATAATTTTTGAAGTATGACAACAAATAAATTAGCAATAATTGGTGGTAGTGGTCTTTATGATGTTGAGGAATTCAAAGAAAGAGAATTACTTGATTTACAAACACCCTGGGGAAAACCTTCTGATCAGATTTTAAAAACTAAATATAATAGTAAGGAAGTTTATTTTTTACCAAGACACGGAAGAGGACATTTTGTTTCTCCTTCAAATATAAATTTTAGAGCAAATATAGATGCACTTAAACAATTAGGTGTAACAGATATTGTTTCCGTATCAGCTGTTGGCTCTCTTAAAGAAAATTTACCTCCTGGAAAATTTGTAATTGTAGACCAATTTATAGATAGGACTTTTGCAAGAAATAAAACTTTTTTTGATGACGAGATTGTTGCTCATGTATCAATGGCTCACCCAACCTCTAACGGATTAATGAATGCATGCGAAGAAGCAATTAAAAAATCAAATATAGACTATCAAAGAAATGGAACTTATGTTGTTATGGAAGGACCACAATTTTCTACTTTAGCAGAGTCCAATTTATATAGATCGTGGAAAGCAGATGTAATTGGTATGACCAACATGCCAGAAGCAAAATTAGCTAGAGAAGCTGAAATTAGATATGCATCTGTTTCTATGGTTACAGATTTTGATTGTTGGCATCCAGATCATGAAAATGTTGATGTACAACAAGTGATTAAAGTTTTATTGGGAAACGCTGAAAAAGCAAAAATCATGATTAAAAATTTGATTGATAATTTTGAAAATCATATTGACCCGAATGATCCCACTAATAATTGTTTAGATGTAGCAATTATTACTGCTCCAGAAAAAAGAACAAAAAAGACTATAGATAAATTAAAAACTGTAGCAGGTAGAGTTTTAAATAAATGAGAATAGAGGGAAAAGAATATCGAACAATATGGTATGAGGGAAATGTTGTTAAAATAATTGATCAAACGAAACTTCCTCATCAATTTATAATAAAAGATCTCAAATCAGTACAAGATGCAATTAATGCAATTAAAGTAATGGAGGTAAGAGGTGCACCTCTAATTGGTGGTACGGCTGCTTACGGTATAGTTTTAGCAGTACAAGAAAATAATGATCTAGAATTTATAAAAAAAAGTGCAGAAGAATTAATTCAATCAAGACCTACTGCTATTAATCTAAAGTGGG
>CACJVG010000024.1 GCA_902596785.1 uncultured Pelagibacteraceae bacterium
ATGAAATAATTGGATATTGGCCATTTATTGTTAAATCAAATAATGCTAACGATAAAAATATAATTTATCTATTAAAAAGATTATTCAGACCATTCTATTATTATTTTTTAAAGAGGAAGTGGTTTTATTTATATAAATCAGTAGGTGTAAAAAAATTTGTTACACCTGAAGAACTAGAAAGCAGGTATTCGAAAATTTTAAGTGAGAAATATATAAAAAATACAACAAAAAAAATATTAAAAAAAATTAAAACAAAAAAAGATATTTTAAAATTGAGAGACAAAAAAGTTTATTTTGGAGATTTAATTTATGATACTTATATGAGATATAGAAACGTCCCAACTGTAAATATTAATGATAATTTCTTAAAAAAAATAATTTATAAAACAATAAAATTTAATTTAATTTTTAAAAAATTTGCAAAAGAAATCGACGTATTTTTTAGTATATATGCTACTTATATTCAGCATGGTCTACCTGTGAGGGCATTTCTTAATCGTGGTGTTAAAGTAATTACAGATGGTCACTTACAGTATAATAAAATTTTGAATAAAAAAGATCACTACCATATTGAAAGTTATAAAAATTTTAGAAAAGAATTTAAAAAAATTAAAAATAAAAAAGAATGCTTGAGGAAATCAAGATTATTAATAGAAGATTATTTTTTTAAAGGTAAGAAATCTTCAATTTACAATTATTTACATTTCAATACTTTTAAAAAAAAAAGTGGAAATATATATAAAAATTTAGATGGAGTAATTTTTTTACCAAATTTTTTTGAAACGCAAAGAGAATGGGGAAAAATTATATTTGATGATTTTTATGATTGGATTTTTTATACTTTAAAAATCATAAAATCTAAAAATCTTAAAATCATGTTAAAACCTCATCCAAACATTGATTCAATTAACCCAGAGTCAAAAATGGTTATTGATGAAATCAAATCTAAATATCCAGATCTAAAATGGATAGACCCAAAAGAATCAAATCACAAAATATTTAAAAGTATTAAATTTGGAATTTCAACTTGGGGGACAGTATTGTGGGAATTGGCTTATTTTGACAAAACTGCTATTTGCATAGGTGATCACCCAGGTTTAAAATACAATTTTACTCATAATCCAAAGAACAAACTTGAATATAAAAAAATGCTTAACAACATTCATAAAATTAAATCAAAAAAAATTAATAAAAAAGATTTATATGAATATATTTATATGTACAAAATCTGGAATAATGACTCAATTAAAACAAAGGCAAGAGATCTGAAATTGAAAGAAATTAATTGGCAATTTTCTGATTCTTTAGATGTTTTTTTGAAAAGATATTTAAAAAAAACGAAGTTAAATGATAATAATTAAGTTAAATTCAAATTAAGAATAATAATTAAATGAAAAAAAACTTTATTTTAATGATAAAAAAAATTTTATTCCCTTTTAGTTTAATTTTATTTTTTTGTGAATTAGTATTGTACAAATTTTTTAAAATTAGAAATAGCAATAAATCTTATCAAACAATGATAAAACTATTTCTTCTTTCAGGTGGTTGGTCAAATGGCTTAATACATAATTTATTAAAAAAAAAATCAATAAAAGATCTAAGAGATAATAAGTTAAATTTAATTTTAAATAATTATGAAAAAAATGGTTTTCACTTAGAGGAAAATTTTTTGACATTATCTGAAACAGCGAATTTCAAAAAACAAATTAATCAATTAGAAGGCTATTGGTTTGGAGATAAAATAGAAGAAAAAAAAAAAGAAATTTTTAATAGAAATAAAATAAAAAGTGTCAAATTTTATTATGAGGCAAATGATTTAATTAAATTAGATTTTGTAAAAAAATTGATTAAAGATGAGAATATTTTGGATTTAGCAAGAACGACTCTAGGATGTGAACCTATTTTGTCTAATTTAGCTTGTTGGTGGAGTTTTCCAAGTGATTTACCTGATAAAAAATCAGCTCAATGGTGGCATTTTGATATGGACTCTCCAAAATGGGTAAAGTTATTTTTTTATCTAGAAGATTGTAACGAAAAAAATGGCCCTCATATTTTTATACGTGGATCTCATAAAGATAAAGGCATTCCTTATTCTCTAAGAAAAAAAGGTTATTCTAGACTTGAAGATGAAGAGATAAATAAATTTTATAGTGAAAATGACATAATAGAATTTAAATGTAAAGAAGGATCTCTACTGATAGAAAATTCAAGAGGACTACATAAGGGAAAAAAATTAATTGAAGGATCCAGGTTAATGTTTAATTTAGAATACTCCAGCTCTTTATTTGGTGATGTAAGTGAGATACACGTAAATCATCATGTTATAAAAGAATTAAATACGATTAAACAAAAACAATATATCTTTCAAAATTTAAAATAGAATATAATTTAAAATAATGAAGTTATTCAAAAACACAGATATTGAAAATTTTTCTGCAGAAGATGTTTGGAGACTTTATAGAAACTATGTAAATAATAGTCAGGTTGATTTAATTTCTAAATTTGGATTTGGAGAGGATATTGCCATAAAAGCAGAAAAAAATTTTATTTTTACAAAATCTGGAAAAAAAATCTATGATTTTACTGGAGGGATAGGAGTTTTAAACCACGGTCATAATAATGAAAAGATTTTAAAAATTAGAAAATGGTATCAAGAAAATAAATTTATGGAGATTCATAAGAATTTTTTTTCTCCGTATGTGGCTGCTTTAAGTTCTAACATAGCAAATTTACTCCCTGGAGATCTTAATATTTCATATTTTTCAAATTCAGGCTCCGATGCAAATGAAGGTGCAATTAAATTGGCTTATAAATATCACGAAGGCAAACGAGATTACATTCTAAGCTCAAATATTTCTTTTCATGGAAAAAAATTGGTAGCTTCCAATATAACTAATTCTAGAGAGACAAAGTATTTTAAATTTCAAGAATTAGTAAAATCAGAGAATTTTGAATTTAACGATTTTGAGTCTTTGAGTAAAAAAATTTCACAAATTAAAAAGAATGGAAAATGTAATATATATGCAATTATTCTAGAGCCTTTTAGTGCCAGTTCGTTATTAAGTTTATCAGAAGAATTTTTACGAAAAACCAGAAAATTGTGTGATGATCTTGATATTGTTTTAATTTTTGATGAAGTCTATTCTGGCTGGGCTAAAACAGGAAATTTATTTTATTTTATGAACTATGATGGCTTGATACCAGATATCGTTACATCTGGTAAATCTCTTGGAGGTGGTAAAGCATCGATATCAGCTTACACATGTCGAAATAAATTTTTTAAGAAAGCCTACGATAATTTGAGGGACGCAACATTGCATAGTACAACTTTTAATGGATTAGGAGAAGAAACAGCCACAGCAATTGAGGCAGTAAATATAATAATTGATGATAACTATGTTGAAAAATCAAAAAGAATTCATAAATTTTTAAACAAAGGTCTTATAGAGTTACAAAACAGATTCCCTAATATTATTAAAGAAGTTAGAGGAGCTGGGGCGCTTAATGGAGTTATAATTAACACTGATTTTTCAGATAGATATTTGCAACCTATTATTTCACTTTTACCAAGCAAATTTGCAAAAGATGAGTATGCTATTAAGAAAATAATTGTTTCATCTTATATATCAGCACTATATGACGATTATAATATATTAACTTTTTATGGATCCAATAAGGACTTACCTTTAAAGATATCATGTCCTATAAATATTGAAGATGAAAGTCTGAGGTATTTTCTTATATCATTTGAAAAATTATTACAAAAAGGAACTTTTGATACTCTAAAAATTTTATAAAAAAAAATATTTTTAAATAGTCATGTTTGAAAAAAGAATTCTAAAAATTTTGCATGTATTAAATATTGAATATTTAGAAAAACAAAGAATTGAAGGATTTAATATTTTTTTTAAAGAAATAATTAAATCATCGCATTTATTTATTAGATTGTCTTATTATCTTTTAATGAAAATATTAATTTTTTTTTTTATTTTAATAAAAATTTTTTTTTTATCAGAAAAAAAGGAATTACTCGTATTTAAAAAGATAATATTTGTATTAAACAAAACTTATATTTTAAAAGAAATTTTAAAATTTATAAAAGTATATTCAATTATATATAATTATGATTAATAAAACTGAAAATGAGAAAATTTTTTGTGAATATTTGGTAATAGGATCAGGTGCTGGAGGTTCTGTAGCATGTAAATTTTTAGTAGATAAGGGCAAGGATGTTTTACTAATTGAGGAAGGTGAACATTATGAAATAAATCAGTTTAATAAGTCTATTTCAAAGTCTTTTTTATATGCGTGGAGAAATGGTGGAATGACACCAGTTATAAGTAAAAGTAATTTTGGATTTGGTGAAGGAAAATGTTTAGGGGGAGGGACTTATATAAATGGTGGGCTAATGTGGAGAACTCCAGAAATTGTCCTTGATAATTGGAATCACAAATTAAAAACAAATATTTTTTCAATGAATAAAATGTCTAAATATTTCGAAGATATAGAAAATACCATCGGTTTTACCTCTCTAGATAATAATTTTAAAGAAAACTCGGAAAGTAAAAAAATTTTAGAAATTGGAAAAAAAAATAATATTAAAGTTGTGAGAGTTCCACGATCAATAAATAGTTCTGAAAATGAAAATGAATTAACTCTTGGTTTAGCAGGTAAGACAAAAAACTCTATATTACAAAAATTTATATATCCATCTAAAATCAAGGGTTTAAAAATAATGACTAAATGCAGAGCACAAAAATTAATCAGTGAAAATGAGCAGATTAAGTATGTAGAAGTTATTAAAGATAATACTGTTAAATATATTTATCCAAATAAAATTATTTTAGCTTGTGGGGCAACCCAAACTCCGATGATGATCAAGAAAAGTTTTGGAAATAATTTTTTTAAAAGTGAGCTCAATGTTCATTTGAATTTAAGAATAGGTGCAAAATTTAATGAAAATATGCAAACAGATAGTGGTTTAATGTTTTCACAACAAATCCAAGAGTACTTAAACGATGGAGTTTTGATAATGCCTACAAGCTTTAACAAAAATAATTTTTTTTCAAGTTTAGTAAAATTAAACAACAAGGAGTTAATGAAAATAGAAAAAAATATTCAAAATTACTCTAGTTTTATAATACAGTTAGCATCCTCTAATGCTATACTTTTAAATAATTTTAAAGATAATATTATTCTTTCTTATAATCTAAGTCATAACGATATAGTTAAACTAAGAAGATATTTTTATATATTTTGTAATGCACTGTTTGATGTTGGTGCTGAAGAAATATACTTACCTTTTAAAAAAAAATATAAAATCAATAAAGAAATTAATTTAAAAATATTTCTTGAAAAAAACTTATTAGCTAACAATCTAGAAATGATCTCGGTGCATGGCATGTCGTCTTCTCAGATGGGTCAAAAAAAAGAAAAGAATATTATTTTTGATATGAACGGTAAAAGTTTTGATTTTAAAAACTTATTTTGTCTCGATTCAAGTATATTGCCGACAAGTACAATAGAGTCACCACAAGCAACGATAATGGCTTTAGCATTAAAAATATTAAATGATAATTTTAATTGATATTTTTAATATGATTAAATTTTACAAGTGCTGCTGAAATTGTCATATCCATGTCATAATATGCGTAGTCAGCAAGTCTTCCACCAAATATTACATTCTTTTCTTTTTTTTGCTGTTTTTTGTATTTAAGTAGAATTTCTTTATTTCTAATATTATTGATTGGATAATAGGGATTTTTAAGATCAATCAATGAATATTCTTTAATAATAAGGCTTAAATTTTTTTTTATTTTTCTTTCAGGATGTAGATGTTTTGGTTCATGTATTCTTGTAAATTTATATTTTAACTCTGGGTAATTAATTACAGATGTTCCCTGATAATCATGTTGATTAATAATTTTTTTTTCAAATTTTACAGATCTCCAATCTAATTTACCAAATTTAAAGTTAAAATATTTATCAATTGGACCAGTGTAAATTGTTAAATATTTAACATTAATTTTATTTTTTACTTTGAAATAATCACAATCTTTTAAAATTTTAATTTTTTTATTATCCAATAAATTTTTAAATATATTTGTATATCCATCGATAGGAATTCCTTGATACTTACAATGATTAAAATAATCTTCATTATAATTAAATCTAATTGGTAATCTGTTAAAAATACTCGAAGGCAGATTCTTTGGAGAAATACCCCACTGTTTAGTGGTATAGTTTTTTATAAATGCTTCATAAAGCTTTTTTCCAATCTGAGAAATTGCTTTTTCTTCTAAATTTTTTGGTTTATCAAATTTATCTTTGGAAATTATATTTTTTAAAAAAAAACTCTGCTTCCGTAGGATTAAAGTTTTTATTATAAAAACTGTTAATAGTTTCAAGATTAAAAGGCATTTGATAAGTTTTATTTTTAAATACAGACAAAACTTGATGTCTATAATTATTAAATTGAGTGAAATTATTTATATACTTCCAAACATTTTCGTTAGATGTATGAAAAATATGTGAACCGTATTTATGATATTCAATTCCAGTTCTGCTATCTTTTTCAGAGTAACAATTGCCACCAATGTGGTTTCTTTTTTCTAAAATTAAAACATTTTTATTTAGAATGTTTGCTATTCGTTCAGCTAAAACAGAACCATAAAACCCACTGCCAACAATAAGAAAATCAGTTTTCATTTCTAAAATAACATTCTGAATTTTAATAATTCGTAAAAAGAAGTCATACAAAATTTTAAAAGTTTGAATTTCATTATCCAAACCACACCAGTAAGCCTTTCTAAATGATTTACGTTTACAGTTCTACACTTAAACTTTTTATAACAGAAGATTGATAAAAAGATATTAGGCACAACAGTTTTTGTATGTCCTTCTTTCATAAATTTATTTAATGCAAATTTATTTATTAGTCTAAATGGAGAGTTAGAGTCCTTTATAATTACTTGAAACAATAATAATATGATTATTCTTAATACTCTTGTGATCAACAATCTTGTGTTTGGATCATATCTTTTAATTCTATAGCCAACTTGAAAATCATATAAATCTTTTTTTTTCCAAAGTTTAATAAAATCTGACGAAGAAAATTGATTATCGCTGTCCACTTGAAATATATAGCTGAAATTTTTTTTTAAAGCATATCGATAGCCATTTAATAAAGCCTTACCATGTCCTCCATTTTTTTGATTAATCTTAATTAAATTAACATTTTTAATTCGATTTAAAATTTTTTTTGTTTTGTCTGTAGATCCGTCATTTATAATTAAAAGTTTGCCATTATATTTTTTAGCAATTTTTAACCAATCCGACACTACTTTTTTAATAATTTGCTCCTCATTATAGACGGGCATTACTATTATTAATCTTTTATTTTTAGGCATAATTGTCTTATACATTAATAAACAAAAAGTTATATACTTAACTATAACAATAATTTATTTGATAATTAAAATTTATAATTAAATTAAATATCATGAAAAAAATTGTTGGAACATTAGATAAATCCTTTTATGAAAATATAAAAATACTTTATCCAAAAAATTTACAAGAGCTAAAAAATATTTTAGATGTAGAAAAAAAAATAATAACTATTGGATCAGGGTTGTCTTTTGTTCCAAATTTTTTTTCTAAAGAATCAGTTTCAATATCACTGACAAACTTTAAAAAATTTTTAAAATTAGATTATGAAAATAATATTATTCATGTAGAAGCTGGAATTACTGTTAGAGAAGTATTGAATGAAATTAGTAAAGAAAATAAATATTTAAAAATTTTACCTGGTTGGCCAGAAGTAACTATAGGTGGATGTATTGCCAATAATATACATGGTAAAAATCCTTATGTTGATGGTATTTTTCAGGAAATAGTAGAAGAAATTCATCTGATTACACCCAACTCAAAAGAAATAATTGTTGCAAATAGAAAAATAAATTCAGAAATTTTTTATAATACTTGTGGGGGTTATGGTCTTACAGGATTAATAATTTCTGCGAAGCTAAAAATAAATTCAATAATTAATACAAGTTTTTTTCAAAAAAAAATATTTACAAATACTCAAAAAGAATCTCTAGATGTGTTGCTTAAAAATAAAGGAAGCTTTTGTTCATATGCATGGCACGATTATTCGCTTGGTAGGAAATGGGGTAGAGGAATTGTAAATTTATTTTATGAAAAAAAAAATACAAAAAATACAAAAAATTCAAAAAATTTAAATAAAGTAGAAACAAAATTTAATTTGCTTAAATATACACAACCAATAAATTTTTATAATTCTTTATCTATAAAGTTTTTAAACAATTTATATATTTTTTTTAATTCATTTTCTAAAGAGAAAAATATTAATCTTGATGAATTAAACTTTCCAATGAACAGTTTTCCAATTTATTTTTGGTATTTATTGAATGGAAGAAAGGGTTTCATTGAGTCTCAAATAATAATACCATTTTCAAGTTTTGAAAATTTTAATTCAGAATTGAAAGATTTAACCTCAAAAGAAAATGTATCTATTTATGGGAATGTAATGAAAGTTTTTAATGGTGAAAAAAAAAATCTTTCTTTTGACGGCAGAGGTGTTTGTATTAATTATGAATTTTTAAATGATCATAAAAACGAAAAATTTTTTGAAAGTTATTATAATTTAGTATCTAATCATAATGGCATTACTTCACTTTATAAAGATTCAAAAATTTCAAAAGAACACATAAATCTTCAATATAACGACAAATATATTTATTTTTTAAATTTTTTAGAAAAGATTGATTTAAATAAAAAATTTAATTCAATATTTAGTGATAAAATAAAATTATGAATTATTTAATATTTGGTGGATCTTGTGATCTTGGAAAAAATTTCATTTTAGAAGTAGTAAATAATGAGACAAATCCATTTTTTTTTTGTTTCTTCTTCGAATGAAAAAAATAAAAAAAAATTAGAAATTTTTTTAAAAGAAAATAATATAAATTTTCTCTCTTTTGATTGTGATTTTAATAATCTTAAGCTAAATGAAATTGAATTTTTAAAAGAAAAATCCATAGATCATATTTACTTTTTTTCAGCATTTACAGAAATTGAAAATGGAAAAGTTTCTAATGAATATTTACAGAAATCATTAAATATAAATGGTTTTTCAATAATTAAAATTATTAATAATCTTATAGAAAAAATTGAAAATAAAGTTCTCACTTTAAATTTCATCAGTTCAGTTGCTGCCGCAGTGCCAAAGAAAAAAAATTATATTTATGCTTCTTCGAAAATTATGATTGAACATTATTTAAAATCTTTAAAATATTATTTTGGATTGAAAAAACCCTATATTAAAATTTATAGACTAGGTATTTTATCAAATAAAAAATTTAAAAATAAATTTATTGCATCAAATATTGGAAATGTATCAAAAGCCATTTTCAAAAACCAAAAATTAGAAAATAATGGGATTTATTATGTTCCAAGAATATGGCGCTTGATAATTATTATAATATTGTTTTTACCAAATTTTATATTCAAAAAAATTAACTTTTAGAAAATTTTGCTCTACTACTACTTCTAATAATTTTAATTAATGGTAAATCTATTAAAAAATGAAAAATTATAAGTTATTATTTTTTGCAATTTTTGCATTTTCTCTAGTTTATTTAATATTTGTTGGAATTTTTTTTCAATTTGATCTCGAGGACAATTCATTGTGGCATTATATTGGATGGTCTTGGACACAATCTGACGATATTTTACTAAAACAATTTGCTGACAATAAACCATTTGGAATTTATTTTTTATATTTTTTTTCAGCCAAACTTTTTGGTATAAATTTTTTTCCATTAATAATTTTATCTATACTTATAAAAATAACTACTGGATACGTAATTTATCTCTCATTACGAGAATTAGAGCAAAACAAAATACTTTCATTAACTGGTTTAATCATTTTTTATTTATTTTCATCCTGGCCCGAACTTGACTCTGGTTCAATAATATTTACTGAAACTATAGTAAATTTATTTTTTACATTAGCATGTTATTCAATAATTAAATCTAAAA
>CACJVG010000025.1 GCA_902596785.1 uncultured Pelagibacteraceae bacterium
TCTTTTCCAACTTTTTCTACTTCACTATCAGGAAAGTTTGATAAATCTAAAAAAGCTTCATCAATTGAATAAACTTCTATTTCTGAATTAAATCTTTTAAGAGTTCTCATTACTCTTCTAGATAAATCTCCATATAAAGAATAATTAGATGAGAAAACTTCAACTTTATTTTTGAGAATAATATCTTTTGCTTTAAAATAAGGCTCACCCATTTTAATTCCTAAAGCTTTTGCTTCATTTGATCTTGAAATGATACAGCCATCATTATTGGATAAAACTACAACAGGCTTTCTTCTTATTTTTGGATTAAATAATCGTTCACATGAGACATAAAAAGAATTGCAATCAATTAATGCTATTTTTTTAGTACGTTGAATGGATGACATAAGTAACAACCCCCCAAATAAAAATATCTTGTTCTTCGTTAATTAAAATTCTGTCAGAAAACTCTTTAGATCCAGAAGTTAAAAATTTTTTATCTCGTTCTTGAACTAAAGTTTTAACCACAAGCTCGTCATGAACATTTGCAATCACTGTTGAAAAGTTTTTTGGTTTTAAACTTTTATCAACTACTAATAAGTCACCATCATGAATCCCAACATCGACCATGGATTTACCTTGAACTCTGATGATGAAAGTTGCTGGAACATTTCTTATTAAATGCATGTTCAGATCAATATCTTCCTCGATATAATCAGTAGCAGGAGAAGGAAAACCAGCGCCTGCTTTATGTAGATAATAAGGGATTGTTAGTTTCATGTTCTTGTTTTGTTCTACTTTATAGACCATTTATACAATACACTCAAGAGGTTGTATTTTGAGTCCGTAATTGAATCAAAAGTGAATCAAAACGTGAACATCGAAAACAACATTTGGTGGACATGGGGATAACTTTTACAATAAGTAGTCTTAAAGTGATTTATAAAGGAAATTTATGATTTGTATTAAAGCCGATATTCCAGAAGAGTTAAACGAAATAGATGATGAATTAAAAGCAATTTATCATAGCAAAGATACTGTTTGTTTTTTCATATTAAAAACAAGAGAATTAAGAAATAAGTTTATAGAAGAAACCAAGGGAATGAATAAAAGTGAAAGAGAAAAAGTTTACGAGGAATATAATAAATAAATTATGAATATTTTAGACTTTGTGATGGTTGGTTCTGATGATCATGAAAAATCAGGTGATTTTTATGATGCTGTATTTGAACCTTTGAAATTAAAAAGAATTTTGAAAACACAAAAATATCTTGGTTACGCCCATTCAAGCGATCCAGAGAAGGTTCAATTTTATGTAACACATCCTGTGAATGGAAAAGATGCAAGTTATGGTAATGGAACCCAAATAACTTTATTAGCAGATAATAAAAAAGCAGTTGAAAAATTTTATGAAATTGCAATTTCAAAAGGTGCAACAGACGAGGGGGCTCCAGGAGTTAGAAAAGATGGAAATTATTATGGATACATTCGTGATTTAGATGGAAATAAGATTGCAGCTAAAAGTATTTTAAAATAAAAAAGGAGTTATATGAAACTAAATTGTCATTGTGGAGCTGTTGAAGCAGAAATTAATGCTACAGTTAACGAATTAGCAAAAATTGTAAGATGCAACTGTTCTATTTGTAAAAGAAAAAATGCAACAATGGGAATGGTTAAAAATGAGGATTTTAAAGTTACTAAAGGAGAAGATAAATTAAAACTTTATCAGTACCATACTAAAGTTGCTAATCATTACTTTTGTACTGAATGTGGAATTTATACTCATCACAATCCAAGAAGTGCGCCCGCTATGACTGGATTTAATTTAGGTTGTGTGGACGAAGTTAAAGTAGAGGATTTAAAAGAAGTAGCTTTCTTTGATGGTCTGAATCATCCAATGGATCAAGAAAAATAAAAGTTCAATGAAATTATCTGAAGAGTGTTTTAAGAAAGTTAAAAAAGATTGTTTTAAGTTTATTAAATCACAAGAAACTTCAACTGAAAAGTTTGGTAATAAAGAAGGGATGATTAAGAATTTTTTAATCCCAATATGTTTTTGGATTGCAAAAAAAGCAGATAACAAAAAACCTTATTTTGTTGGATTAGCAGGAGGGCAAGGAACAGGCAAAACAACTATTAGCTCCATAATAAAGATAATATTAGAAAAGTACTTTAAATTAAAGGTATTCAAGATTTCTATCGATGACTTTTATAAAACTAGAAAAGAAAGAATAGCTTTATCGAAAAAAGTACACCCAATGTTACTTACTAGAGGAGTTCCTGGAACTCATGATATCAGTATGATGCTGGATTTCTTTAAAAAATCTAAAGCAAAAAAATTTAAAAATATGAAGTTACCAAATTTTAATAAAGCAATTGATGACAGATTTCCTAAAAAAAAATGGAACACAATTAATAAAAGACCTGATGTTATTATTTTTGAAGGATGGTGCGTTGGTGCTAGAGCAGAAACCAACAAGTCATTAAAAAAATCTATAAACTCCATGGAAAAGGCCAATGATCATAAACTGGTTTGGAGAAAATATGTTAATCAACAATTAAAAACTAAATATAAAAAGCTATATTCTCAGTTAAATTGTATGATTTACTTAAAAGCAAAAAACTTTAGTTTACTACAAAAGTGGAGATTAAAGCAGGAACACAAATTATGGTTAAAAACAAAGAAAAAAGGTGGTCATAAAATAATGAGCAAAGGGGACGTAATAAATTTTATGCAAACTTACCAAAGAATAACTCAAAACATGTTCAAAAATATGCCCAAATACGCCTCTATAATTTTAAATTTAAACAGTAACCATCAAATTAAAACTGCTGTATATAAATCGAAATGAAAAAAATATTTATATTAGTAATCACATCAATATTATATTTTAGTAATGCTTTAGCAGTTACACTTCTTGATGCATTAAATCTAACATATAAAAATAATATTCAATTAAATGCAGAAAGAGAAAATATTAAAGCATCAGAAGAAGATGTTAATATTGCAAAAGCTGATTATAAACCTTCATTAACTTTAAGTGGAACAAAAAGTATTGAAGATACAAATAAACTAACTAATCAAAGTGGAGGTGACGCAAGTGTAACTGATGTAGATCCATTTACTACCTCAATTAAATTAGAACAAACATTATTAGACTTTGGTAGAGAATTAACTCTTGAAAAAAATATTACTGCTTTAGATTTAGCAAAAGCACAATTAATAAAAAAAGAACAAGAAATTTTACATAAAGCAATTGATGCATTTACAAATTTAATTCTAGCTAGAGAGACACTAGATATTAATGCTAAAAATTTAAATCTTTTAATTAGACAAGTTGAAAATGATAAAATTAGAAGAGACAGAGGTCAAATTACAAATACTGATTTAGCACAATCAGAGTCATCACTTGCAGGTGCTCAAGCGCAATTTGCTAAAGCTAAAAGTGACTTATTAATCAGTAAACTAAATTACGAAAATATTATCGGAAAAATTAGCGATCCAAATCAATTACAAAAAAATTCAAATGCGATAGTTAGTATTCCAAATACTTTAAATGAGGCAATTAATCTTTCAAAACAAAATAATCCTGATATTCAAATTGCAAAATTTGATTTAGCTAAGGCTGAAAAAGAATTAGCAATTTCAGAGTCAGACTTGAAACCAACAGCATCTTTATCTTTAGAAAGATCTTATACAGATGATCTAAGTTCTACTTATGACGAAAGAGAAAAAGATGTATTAAAGGCAACAGTTAATTGGCCTTTTTATTCAGGTGGAAAAAAAAGATCAAAAATTTCTAAAAATTCAAATTTAACTACTCGAAAAAGATTATTGTTAGATGATGCTGTAAGAACAAATGAAACAAATGTTGCAAGTGCATGGTCTAGTTTAGAATCTTCTGAAAGTTTTTTAAATTCAGTTAGGGCACAAGTAAATGCAGCTGAAATAGCTAACGAAGGAATTGCTGCAGAATACGAAAGAGGCTCGAGAACTACGTTAGATGTTATCCAATCAAATGCTTTATTACTATCTGCTCAAATTTCTTTAGCAAGTTCGGAGAAAAACTATCTAATGGCTCAATACAATCTGCTTAAAGTAGTAGGCTTGCTTAATAGCCGATATCTAAAACTTAAGTAATTATTTGATTTTTAAGGCTAAAAAATAAATATATTGCTAATGAGAACAAAATGTGTACATTTATTTCATGATTCGAGTGTTAAAAAATTTAAAAAAAGAGGCAAAAAATGACGAAAAATAACCTAAAAGTAGTTAAATCTACTAAAGATCAAGAAATGGACGTTAAAGAAAAGAACAAAGCATTAGATGCTGCAATAGCTCAAATTACAGATAATTTTGGAAAAGGCTCTGTAATGAAGCTTGGTGAAAAAAGAGCAATGGATATCGAGTCTGTTTCAACAGGATCTTTAAGCCTTGATTTAGCTTTAGGTATAGGCGGATTGCCAAAAGGAAGAATTATTGAAGTTTATGGTCCAGAGTCATCAGGAAAAACTACATTAGCATTACAAGTAGTTGCTGAAGCTCAAAAATCTGGTGGAATTTGTGCATTCGTTGATGCAGAGCATGCATTAGATCCAGTTTATGCAAAAAAATTAGGTGTAAATACTGAAGAACTTTTAATTTCACAGCCAGATACAGGTGAACAAGCATTAGAAATCGCTGATACACTAGTAAAATCAGGCTCTATTTCGGTAATCGTTATTGACTCAGTTGCAGCTTTAACACCAAAAGCTGAAATAGATGGTGAAATGGGAGATCATCATGTTGGTCTTCAATCAAGATTAATGAGTCAAGCTTTAAGAAAATTAACAAGCTCAATTTCAAATACGAACACAATGATGATTTTCATCAACCAAATCAGAATGAAAATTGGAGTTATGTTCGGAAGTCCTGAGACAACATCAGGTGGTAATGCACTTAAGTTTTACTCATCTGTAAGAATGGATATTAGAAGAATTGGTGCCATCAAAGATAAAGATGAAATTATTGGTAACTCTACAAGAGTGAAGGTAGTTAAAAATAAAGTAGCGCCACCATTCAAAGTTGTTGAATTTGACTTGATGTATGGAAGAGGAATTAGCAAGATGGGTGAATTAGTCGATCTTGGTTCTAAAGCGGATATAATTGAAAAATCAGGTGCATGGTATGCTTACAAGGGTGAGAAGATTGGTCAAGGTAGAGAAAATGCTAAGACTTATTTAGCTCAAAATCCTAAAATTGCTGCAGAAATTGAAATGGCAATTAGAGAAAAAGCAGGTGTGATTTCTAAGAAAATAGAAGGAAATCCAATCGATCCTGAAAAATTAGAAAAAGAAAAGAAAGTAGCTGAAAAAGAAGAAGCTGAAAAAGCAGAAGCTACTCCTCCATCTAAAAAGAATTAATAGGTCATCTTTATTAATAAAAGGCGCTTAATTTAAGCGCCTTTTTTCCCTTCGATATCTAGACATAGAATAAAAAAGCTGTATTTTAAAAATATGGCAGACAAAACACTCAATGAAATAAGAAATACTTTCTTAAAGTATTTTGAAAAGAATGATCATAAGATTGTGGAATCTAGTAATTTAGTTCCAAACAATGATCCTACATTGATGTTTGCCAACTCAGGTATGGTTCAGTTTAAAAATGTATTTACTGGATTAGAAAAAAGAGATTATGTGAGAGCTACAACATCACAAAAATGTGTAAGAGCAGGTGGTAAGCATAACGATTTAGAGAATGTTGGTTACACACCAAGACACCATACATTTTTTGAAATGTTGGGAAACTTTTCATTTGGTGATTACTTCAAAGAACAAGCAATTCATTATGCTTGGAACTTAATTACAAAAGATTTTGGAATAGATAAAAACAGACTTTATGTAACTGTATTTCATGAAGACGATGAAGCCTTTAATTTTTGGAAGAAAATAGCGGGTTTTAGCGATGATAGGATTATAAGGATAGCAACCTCAGATAATTTCTGGTCGATGGGTGAGACTGGGCCCTGTGGACCATGTTCTGAAATATTCTTTGACCATGGTGATCATTTACCAGGTGGATTGCCTGGAAGTAAAGATGAGGATGGAGATAGATTTATAGAAATTTGGAACTTGGTATTTATGCAATTTGAACAAGTTACAAAAGATAAAAGAATTAATCTTCCAAAACCATCTGTTGATACAGGAATGGGGCTGGAAAGAATTGCAGCTTTACTACAAGGTACTCATGATAATTATGAAACAGATCATTTTAAAAAAATAATTAACTCTGCATCTGAAATTGTAAAAGTTAAATCTGGCAAATCTAATCTTTCAAGTTTTAGAGTTATTGCTGATCACTTAAGAGCAAGCTCTTTTTTAATTGCTGAAGGAGTTTTACCTTCAAATGAAGGAAGGGGATATGTTCTTAGAAGAATTATGAGAAGAGGGATGAGACATTCTCATTTATTGGGATCTAAAGAACCAGTATTTTATAATTTGTTTGACACACTTAAAAATGAAATGTCAGGAAACTATCCAGAGTTAGTTAGAGCTGAGTCTTTGATTAAAGAAACTTTAAAAATGGAAGAAGAAAAATTCTTAGTTCTATTAGACAGAGGAATAAAAATTTTAAATGACGAAATATCTAAAATAGATAAAGTTTTGCCAGGTGAAATAGCTTTTAAATTATATGACACTTATGGTTTCCCATTAGATCTTACTGAAGATATTTTAAGAAACAAATCAATGTCAATTGATACTGAAAAGTTTCAATCTTTAATGAAGGAAAGTAGAGAACTTGCTAAGAAAAATTGGAAAGGTTCTGGTGATGCAGCTGTTGAAGATATTTGGTTTGGAATAAAAGATAAATTAGAAGCAACTGAATTTTTAGGATACGAAACTAATCAAGCTGAAGGTGTCGTGTTGTCTCTTTTAAAAGACAATAAAGAAGTTGATCAATTAAAAGAAAATGATGAAGGAATGATTATAGTAAATCAAACTCCTTTTTATGGTGAGTCTGGAGGTCAGGTTGGTGATACTGGTGAAATAGTATCAAATGATTTTAAATTTGAAGTAATCGATGTCCAAAAAAAACTAGGAGATTTATTTGTGCATTATGGAAAGGTTAAGAGTGGATCTATAAAACTACAAGAAAGTGTAGAGTTAAAAATTGATGTGGAAAGAAGGGATAATACTCGTGCTTATCACTCAGCAACCCATCTTTTACACGAGTCTTTAAGGAGAGTTCTTGGTACGCATGTTACTCAAAAAGGATCTTTAGTAGAGCCAAGCAGATTAAGATTTGATTTCAGCCACATGAAGCCAATTTTGAATGAAGAAATCGATAAAATAGAAGAGTTTGTAAATACAATGGTTTCAAAAAAATCTGATGTAAAAACTAGATTAATGACACCTGATGAGGCAGTTGAAAATGGTGCTCTGGCATTATTTGGTGAAAAATACGGAGATGAAGTACGGGTTCTTTCAATGGGAGACGAGGATGGAAAGTATTTTTCAACAGAGTTGTGTGGTGGAACACACGTCAAAAACACTGGAGATATTGGTAAATTTAAGATTGTCAGTCAGTCTTCAATTGCTGCAGGGGTTAGAAGAATTGAGGCTTTGAGAGATAAGCAATTAGAGGAATATTTAAAAAATAAAGAAAAATTATCAAACCTATCTGCAGAAAAAGATGAGGAAACAATTAAAGAATTAAGTCAGCAAATTATTAAATTGGGAGGAAAACCAAGTTTGGAAGAAACTAACCAGAAAACTTTAATAAAAAATTTAACTAAACAATTAGAGACTATCTCAGTAAATGCAATTTTAGAGGACAAATCAAAAAATATTATTAAAGATGAAGAAATTAATGGACTAAAGTTAAGACTTCAAAAAATAGATGGATTGCCTCCAAAAGAATTAAGAAAACTTGTAGACAAAGGTAAAAAAGATTTAGGTGAAGGTATTGTGGTAGTGTTTGCAAATAAAGATGACAAGGTTGGATTAGCTGTTGGAGTAACTGACAATTTAACTAATAAGTTTGATGCAGTTCAATTTGTTAAAGTTGGATCTGAAATAATTGGTGGTAAAGGTGGTGGAGGAAGAAAAGACTTTGCTCAAGCTGGTGGACAGGATCAATCAAAAATTGAAGAAGCTTTCGAAAAGCTTAAAAGTTTAGTTTAATTTCTTTTTTAAATTACCATCAATTTCATCTAAAAATTGATTTGTAGTTAAGAATTTACTATTTGGACCAACAAGAATTGCCAAATCTTTTGTCATTGACCCATTTTCAACACACTCGATACAAACTTTTTCTAAAGTTTGTGCAAATTTGATTAGTTCTTCATTGCCATCTAATTTACCTCTATGAGCTAATCCTCTAGTCCAAGCAAAAATTGACGCAATAGGGTTGGTTGAAGTTTCTTTACCTTGTTGATGCATTCTGTAATGTCTAGTTACTGTTCCGTGTGCAGCTTCTGCTTCCATTACTTTTCCGTCTGGAGTTAATAATGTACTTGTCATTAAACCTAAAGATCCATAACCTTGTGCCATAGTATCTGATTGCACATCTCCATCATAATTTTTGCAAGCCCAAATATATTTTCCACTCCATTTCATTGCACATGCAACCATGTCATCAATTAATCTATGCTCGTAAGTTAAATTATTTTTTTCAAATTCGATTTTATATTCTTTGTCAAAAATTTCTTGGAAAATATCTTTAAATCTTCCATCATATTGTTTTAGAATTGTATTTTTGGTAGACATGTAAACAGGCCATTTTTTAATTAACCCATAACTAAAACAAGATCTTGCAAAGTCTTCAATAGATTTATCTAAATTGTACATTGATAAAGCTACACCAGGACCTGTAAAATTAAATACTTCATATTTAATTTCATCTTTTCCGTCTTCAGATGTCCACTTCACTTCCATTTTTCCTTTTCCAGGAACTTTAAAATCTGTTGCTCTATATTGATCACCAAAAGCATGTCTTCCAATAATCACTGGATCAGTCCAAGAGGGAACAAGTTTTGGAATATTTTTACAAATAATTGGTTCTCTAAATACTGTTCCTCCAATAATATTTCTTATAGTTCCGTTTGGAGATCTCCACATTTTTTTTAAATCAAATTCTTCTACTCTCGCTTCATCAGGTGTAATTGTTGCACACTTAATTCCAACACCAATTTTTTTAATAGCGTTCGCAGAGTCGATGGTAATCTGATCATCAGTATTATCTCTGCTTTTCATGCCTAAATCGTAATATTCGATACCAAGTTCTAAATATGGGAGGATTAATTTATTTTTGATGAACTCCCATATAATACGAGTCATTTCATCGCCATCCAGCTCAACAACTGGGTTTTTTACCTTGATTTTGCTCATTAAATAAAAATTATCTTATTAATTGAATTTGATCGTTTTATATACATATTAATCGAAAATTAGCAAATAGAAGAATATGTTTAGTAAGATATTTCCAAAGATTCACACTGAAGGATACAAGTTTATAGTAATAGCTGTATTCATAACTATCATTTTTCTAATTATAAATAATTTTTTAGGATTAATAGGAATGTTACTAACTGTCTGGGTTTATTATTTTTTTAGAGATCCAGAAAGAACAATTATAGGAGATGATAGTTACTTAGTAAGCCCTGCAGATGGAGAAGTGATTAAAGTTGAAGAGGTAGATGGTCCAAAAGAACTTGGACTAGAAAATAAAAAATTTAAAAAAATTAGTATTTTTATGAATGTCTTTGATTGTCATGTTAACAGAACACCATGCTCAGGTATTGTTGAAGATATTTTATATAAACCAGGAAAGTTTTTAAATGCATCTTTAGATAAAGCAAGC
>CACJVG010000026.1 GCA_902596785.1 uncultured Pelagibacteraceae bacterium
CAAACCCCTCAAGCTTTTAAATTTAAAGATTTATATATTCTTTCAAATGAACAAAAAAATAAAATTACTGATGAAGCAACATTGTTTATTGAAAACAATCTTAAAATTAAATTTATTAAAGGTGAAAACTTAAATAACAAAATTACATTTAAAGAAGATATCAAAACTAATAAAACTTATTTTGGTATTGGTTTTGATATCCATAGATTAATAAGAGGAAAAAAACTTTTTTTAGGTGGAGTAAAAATTCCTTATCACTCAGGACTTAAAGGACACTCAGATGGAGATGTGATTATTCATTCAATAATCGATTCTCTTCTTGGTGCTATGAGAAAAAAAGATATTGGCACTTTTTTTCCAGATAATCAAAAAAAATATAAAAATATTAGATCCCATAAGATGCTTAAGCCTATTATTGAAATATTAAATAATAATGACTTTTATATAAATAATTTAGATATAAATTTAATATGTGAACAACCAAAAGTTTCAAAACATCGTGAGAAAATAATAAAATCTTTATCAAATTTATTAAATATTGATAAAGAATTAATTAACCTAAAAGGTAAAACAGTAGAAAAAATTGGATTAATTGGAAAGGAAAAAGCAATAGCCTGTGAAGTTATTTGCTCAATTACGCAATGAAAAAAATAAATGTTTTATTATCCACTTTCTTTGGTTATGGATATTTAACTAAAATTCCTGGAACTGTAACCTCTGCTGTAACAACTGTTTTTATTTATATTGCTTATGAAATTTTAGTTTACACAGATCTTAAGTTTTCAATTATTTTTTTTACACTTTTATTCTTTTATTCGTTTTATGCTG
The DNA here is from genome assembly GCA_902596785.1 of uncultured Pelagibacteraceae bacterium. Taxonomy (GTDB): domain Bacteria; phylum Pseudomonadota; class Alphaproteobacteria; order Pelagibacterales; family Pelagibacteraceae; genus Pelagibacter. Next base: position 829 of record CACJVG010000026.1, read on the forward strand.
TAAAAGATTCTGAGTCTGAATTTAAAAATAAAGATCCAAGACAAATAGTAATCGATGAAGTTTTAGGGCAATCCATGCCATTAATTTTGTTATTGTATTTAAATCAAACTAATCAAATAAGTATTTCAATTGAAATTTATTATATTTTATCTTTTATTTTTTTTAGATTTTTTGACATTCTGAAACCTTTTCCAGTAAGTTATTTTGATAAAAACCATAAAAACTATTTTGGAATAATTATGGATGATATAATGGCAGGATTATATTCCATGATATTAATATATTTAATAAGCTTAAAATTCTAATGGATATTCAATTACTTCATAAAAAATTAATTAATAAAAAATTAACTATATCTGTAGCTGAGTCTTGTACGGGTGGATTATTGGCACATAATTTAACTAAATTAGCTAATTCATCAAAATATTTTCAAATGGGTCTGACCACTTACTCTAATAAAGCTAAAATAAAGATATTAAAGGTTAATAAAAATATTATTAGGAAATATGGTGCGGTAAGCCTTGAGTGTTGTAAGGCAATGGTTCAAAACTTATCTAAAATTTCAAAAAGTAAAATCAACGTATCAATAACAGGAATTGCTGGTCCAGGTGGAGGATCAAAAGAAAAACCGATTGGTCTTGTTTATATTGGTATCAAAAAAGGTAAAACTTTGGTTATTAAAGAAAATAAATTTAAATCAAAAAATCGTAATTCTATTCAAAAATCAACTGTTCGTACTGTAATTAATATAATTGGTAAAATTATTTAATACTTTCAGCTCTTTTTTGAAACGCGTCTGCTATCTTTTCCAAACCAAATTGAAAAGACTTGGTCATCAAAATATTTAAAAACTTATTTTCTATTTCAAAATCAATATCAAACAAAACTTCTGTTTTGTAACCATCAATATCATTTCCTATTTCAATAAATTTCCAATTATTTTCTAAATGATTTAATGGTCCACCTAAATTAACAACATGAATATGGTCATTTTTTTTATTTAATTTAACGTCACTTTTAAATGTATCCTTAAACGGCCCCTTACCTATTGTGAGATCAGCAATTATATTTATGGTATCGCCGTTATCACTTCTCTCATAAACTTTTGAATTATCACAGAAAGGAATAAATTCTGGGTATTTTTCAATATCCAAAACAAACTCAATTAGCTTATCTTTTCTATTATCAATTAATCGCTTAACTGATGCTTTTGGCATTAATTATTTTTTAATCTGTTTTGTTGAAGTTTCGCAAAATCTTCATCTGCGTGGTATGAGGATCTAGTTAAAGGGGATGAAGATACTAACAAAAATCCTTTAGCTTTTGCAATAGTTCCTAAATCTTCAAATTCTTTTGGTGTGTAATATCTATCTAATGGATAATGTTTGATTGATGGTTGTAAATATTGACCGATCGTTATGAAGTCAACATCTGCAGCTCTCAAATCATCCATGACTTGTAAAATTTCGTCTCTTGTCTCCCCTAAGCCAACCATTATTCCTGATTTAGTAAAAATATTTTTGTTAACTTTTTTTGCATTTTTCAAAAGTTCTAAAGACGCAAAATATCTAGAACCTGGTCTAACTTTTAAATAAAGACTAGGGACAGTTTCAATATTATGATTAAAAACATCAGGTTTAGCTTCTAAAACTTTTTTATATGCATCTCCTTTTCTTAAAAAATCAGGTGTAAGAACTTCAATAGTAGTATTTGAGTTCGTTTTTCTAGTTTGATTAATCACTTCAAAAAAATGTTGTGATCCACCATCATCTAAATCATCTCTATCTACTGAAGTAATCACAACATGTTTTAAATTTAATTTTTTTACCGCTTCTGCAATCTTAACAGGTTCAAGTTGATCTAATTTTCCTGGTACACCGGTTTTAACATCGCAAAAAGCACAAGCTCTTGTACAGGTATCTCCCATAATCATAAAAGTTGCATGTCTCTTACTCCAACATTCAGTTATATTTGGGCAGTTTGCCTCCTGACAAACTGTTACAAGATTATTATTATTTACTATTGTTTTAGTTAAAAAAAATTCCTTACTATTTGTAAGTTTTGATCTAATCCATTCAGGTTTTTTTTTAATTGGATTAACTGGTTTATTTTCTTTTTCAGGATGTCTACTTTTCATAATTTTTAATTATATAAATTGTCTCATTTTTTTTACCAAACAAAAATCGTTCTCTAATTAAAGTCTCGATATAATCAAGATCTAAATTAGTACTTAGAAGTAAATTTTTATGATCAATATCTTCTATTTTACTAGTTAGGGTTAATTCTTCTTTTTTCAAGTTAGACAAAAGTTCTTTTTTTTCTATATATGAGAAAAAACCTCTTTCTCCAGATACTAAGTTAAAACCAAAATAGAAAATAAGAAAAACTGATATTAATAAAAAATAATTTCTTTTTATTAATCGAAGCATTAATTGATCTTATTCATCCTCGCTTTTTTTCCAAGTTCTTCTTCAATACGGATTAATTGATTATATTTTGCAACCCTTTCAGATCTAGCTAAAGATCCAGTTTTAATTTGATTTGAATTAGTGCCTACTGCTAAATCAGCAATAAACGTATCCTCACTATCACCTGATCGATGAGATATAATTGTTTTATATCCAATGGTTTGTGCAAATCTAATTACATCTAGCGTTTCCGAAACAGTGCCAATTTGATTTAGCTTAATTAATATAGAATTAGAGGAAATATTTAGGAAGCCTTTCTTTAATCTTTCAAGATTTGTTACATACAAATCATCTCCAACGATCTGAACCTTTTTTATTGATTTCATTAATTTATTCCATGCCAACCAATCATTTTCAGCAAAAGGATCCTCAATGGATTTGATTTTATATTTTTTTATAATTTTTTGATATTCTTTAATGGATTTATCTACTGAAATATAACTTTTTGAATGAATAGAGTATTTGTTCTTTTTATATAATTCATTAGCAGCCACATCTAGACAAATAGAAACATCTCTACCATTAATAAATCCTGATTTTTTAATTGCATTCACAATTAAATCTAAAGCTTGACTATTACTACTAATCATTGGTGCAAACCCACCTTCATCACCTACTGAAGTTGATAAACCTTTGTCTTTAATTAATTTACTTAAGTTTTTAATGACAACAAAACAAATCCGCATCGCCTCAGAAAAACTTTTTGCTCGATCGGGTCTGATCATAAACTCTTGAATTCTAAGACCGTTATTTGCATGTGCTCCACCATTAATAATGTTCATTAATGGATAAGGTAATTGAAAGTTATTTTTTTGAGAAAAAGTTTTATACAAAGGTAGCTTTTTTGCTTTCGCAGACAGTTTTTTAACAGCCATTGAAACAGCTAACATTGCATTAGCTCCTAAGTTAGTTTTTTGTCTTGTACCATCCAAGTTAATTAATAAAGCATCAATTCTTTCTTGATTATGGATACTTTCACCTTTTAATTTTTTTGAAATCTTTGCGTTAACTAAGTTAACTGCATTTAAAACGCTTTTTCCTAAATACCGTTTATTATTTTTATCTCTTTTTTCAAAAGCTTCAAAAGTTCCTGTAGAAGCACCTGAAGGACAAATAGCAGATGAGCTATTATTTTTTATATAAACCTCTGCCTCTACTGTTGGATTTCCTCTACTGTCAAAAACTTGACGTGCTTTTACTTTTAAAATTTTGCTCACTATTTTTTAATTAGATTATCTATATCGTGTAATTGTTTTAATAGATTCTCTAATTTATTCAATGGTACCATGTTTGGTCCATCGGAAGGTGCATTGTCTGGATCTTGATGAGTTTCAATAAATACACCAGCAACTCCTACTGCAACTGCTGCTCTTGCTAAGTATTCAACAAATTCTCTTTGACCACCGGAGGATTCTCCTTGGCCACCAGGTTGCTGAACGGAGTGTGTGGCATCAAAAATTACTGGATAACCATTCTTTGCCATTATAGGTAATGATCTCATGTCAGAGACTAAAGTGTTATAACCAAAGCTTGCACCTCTTTCTGTGACTAGGATATTTTTATTTCCTGAGTCTGAAATTTTTTTAGTTACATTAACCATATCCCATGGTGCTAAGAACTGACCTTTTTTAACATTAATAATTTTATTTGTTTTAGCTGCAGCAATTAACAAGTCTGTTTGTCTACATAAAAAAGCTGGAATTTGTAAAACATCGACATGGTTTGAAACAACTTCACATTGCTCTGCATTATGAATGTCTGTTAAAATAGGAACATTTAATTCCTTTTTAATTTTATCAAATACAGGGAGTGATGCATCTAATCCTGCTCCCCTTTTTCCTTTTAAGCTGGTTCTGTTCGCTTTATCAAAAGAAGTTTTGTAAATAAATCCAAGGCCAAATTTAGAGGTAATTTCCCTAATTTTTCCAGCCATATCCATTGCATGCTGCTCCGTCTCTAACTGACATGGACCTGCAATAATACAAATCTTATTATTGTTTGAAATTTCTATATTTTCACAATTTACTTTAATCGCACTCATCTATGATTTTTTGCTGCTTTGATAAAAGAAGAGAATAAAGGATGTGGGTTCAAAGGTCTAGATTTAAATTCAGGATGGAACTGAACTCCTATAAACCAAGGATGATTTTTAAGTTCTATTATCTCTGGAAGCTTATGATCTGGAGATAAACCTGAAAATATTAATCCTTTCTTCTCAAATTTTTCTTTGTACGAAATATCCACTTCATATCTATGCCTATGTCTCTCTTTGATTAATCTAGATTTATAAATATCTATAATTTTAGATTTATCTTTTAAAATTGCATCATAAGAGCCAAGTCTCATGGTGCCTCCCAAGTCTTTATCTGTTCCTTTAACTTTTCTGCCACTTTTCTCCCATTCGTGCATCAAACCAATAATATGAACACCGCCTTTATCAAACTCAGAAGAAGTTGCTTTTTTAATCTTTAATTGATTTCTAGCGAATTCAATTATTGCCATCTGCATTCCATAACAAATTCCAAGGAATGGAATTTTATTTATTCTTGCATACCTTATCGCTTCAATTTTACCCTCAGTTCCCCTTTTGCCAAACCCACCAGGAATTAGAATTCCTGAAACATATTTAAGTTTATTTTTTATTTCTGAAACTTTTAATTTTTCAGAATCTATTCTAACTAAATTAACTTTAAGATTATTGGATATTCCTCCATGAGTAAGTGCTTCATCTAAAGATTTATAAGCATCCTTTAATTCAACGTATTTTCCAATAATTGCAATGTTAACATGTCTTTTAGTATTAAGAGTAATTTTTGTTATTTTTTTCCAGGGATTCAAATTTGCAGGTTTTTTTGATTTTAATTTAAAATAATTTAAAACTTGAATATCTAATTTTTGATTAAAAAAACTAATCGGTGCCTCATAAATAGTTTTAACATCAACAGTTTCAATTACATTTTTAATATCAACATTACAAAACAAAGATATTTTTTTTCTATGGTCTAAAGGAATAGGTCTTTCTGATCTACAAATAATAATATCAGGTTGAATACCAATGCTTCTTAATTCTTTAACTGAGTGTTGAGTTGGTTTTGTTTTTATTTCATCCGATGCTTTTAGATAAGGAACTAAAGTTAGATGAATAAATAATGCATTTTTTTTACCAATATCATTAGAAAATTGTCTTATCGCTTCTACAAATGGTAAACTTTCAATATCACCTACTATTCCTCCTATTTCACAAATTACAAAATCCTCTTTAGATGTATCGTGTTTTATAAATTCTTTAATTCTATCTGTGATATGAGGGATTACTTGAACTGTTTTACCTAAATACTGACCTTTTCTCTCTTTTTTAAGAACATCACTATAAATTTTTCCAGTTGTTATATTATCGGTTTTCTTTGCAGTTACGCCTGAAAATCTTTCATAGTGACCTAAATCTAAATCTGTTTCAGCACCATCATCGGTTACAAAAACTTCTCCATGTTGAAACGGACTCATTGTTCCTGGATCAACATTAAGATAAGGATCTAATTTTCTTAATCTTACTTTATAACCTCTTGATTGTAATAAGTAAGCAAGGGATGCAGAAGAAAGGCCTTTACCAAGGGATGAAACCACGCCGCCAGTGACAAATATATATCGCGCCATGGAAGTATCTTATAGCGAATAAAAAATGAATTGAAAAGGATTAATTAATTATTTTCTGGAATTGATGGCGTGTCTTCAGTTTTTTCCTCAACTGTATCCAATACTGAGCCCGTAGGAGTAAGTTCTGCTCTAGAAATTATTGTTAGAGCTAAACTGCAAATAATAAAAAGTGTTGCAACGATTGCAGTGGCTTTTGTCATAAAACTACCTGCAGATCTCGATAACATAAAATTTTCTTGTGAAACTCCAATACCAAGAGCTCCACCTTCAGATTTTTGCAATAAAACCAAAAGAACTAAAATAACCGCGAGTATGATATTGATTACAAGTAATAAAGTTTCCATGTGGGTCTAATTAATGGTTTTTTTGATTATATCAATAAATTTTTTTGGGTTTTGCGATGCACCTCCAATCAAAAACCCGTCAATGCTAGGAATTTTTTTTAATTTATCTGCGTTATTAGTATTTACTGATCCGCCATATAAAATTTTAGGATATTTTTTTACAAATTTACTTTTAATAAATGAAATAGTTTCATTTAAAACTGCTTCTTTTGGAATTATACCGGTGCCAATAGACCACACGGGCTCATAGGCTATAATAATTTTAGATTTATTCGTTATCGATTTTAATCCTTTTTCAATTTGTTTTTTTAGAATTTGGTTGGTTTTTTTTTGTCTTCTTTCCTTCAATGTTTCACCAACACAAAATATAATTTTGAGTCCTGATTTAATTGCACTTTTTATTTTTAAATTAATTAAATTATCTGTCTCACCTAGCTGTCTATTTTCTGAATGTCCTAAAATAATATATTTTGCTCCAACATTTTTAAGCATATTAGAATTTACTTGGCCAGTATACGCGCCGTAGTTATTGCTGTGATGACAGTTTTGAGCACCAACCTCTATTTTTGTTTTTTTAAGTCTTCTAGATAATGGACGAATTAATGTATTTGGTGGGCAATAAACTATTTTAAATTTATTTTT
>CACJVG010000027.1 GCA_902596785.1 uncultured Pelagibacteraceae bacterium
AACTTTAAAAGTTTTTTATCTTTAGACCTCAAATATGATTAAATAAAATTATTGAAATATTCTAACTTTTTAAAAAGTTCAAGTTTTGTCTTGATTTAAACAATTTAATTAAGCAATTATTCAAAAATTGAATATAAATAAAACCAAAATAATTATTTTACAAAATTTTTTTTATACAATACAACTACCCTGATCACATTATAAAATGCTTTATCCAAATTATAAAATTTTTAATAATAAAAATATATTGATTACTGGTGGTACCGGGTCTTTTGGATCTAATTTTATAAAGAGTTTGCTTCTACGGAGTAAACCAAAAAAAATTATTTGCTTCAGTAGAGATGAACTAAAACAATTTAATCTTAAAAATAATTTAAAAAAAATAGATAAAAGATTATGTGTTAGATTTTTTATAGGTGATGTTCGTGACTTAGAAAGGCTTAACTTAGCTCTAATGAATAATAAAATAGATTTTTTAATTCATGCAGCTGCTCTTAAACAAGTTCCAACTGTTGAATATAATCCTTTTGAAGCAGTAAAAACCAATATTTTGGGGGCACAAAATGTGATCGAAGTTTCAATTAAAAATAATGTAAAAAAAGTTATAGCTTTAAGTACTGATAAAGCATCCTCCCCTTTAAATTTATATGGAGCAACAAAATTAGTTTCTGATAAAATATTCATAAACGCTAACTTTTATTCAAAAAATAAATCAATCTTTTCAATTGTAAGATATGGTAATGTTTCAAGCAGCAGGGGCTCTGTAATACCTATATTTAATGAGATAAAAAAAAAAAATGGAATTTTCCCTTTGACACATAAAGAAATGACAAGATTTAACATTTCTTTGGAGGAGGCATCTAATTTTATAACTAACTCGATTAAAGAAATGATTGGTGGTGAAATATTTGTACCTAAAATTCCCTCTTATAAACTTATTGATCTTGTAAAATCCTTCCAAAAAAACCCAAGAATAAAAATAATAGGTTTAAGACCTGGAGAAAAATTACACGAGGAAATGATTTCTATTCACGACTCAATCTATACATTAGAAGCTAAAGATCATTTTGTTATATTGCCTAATGTAGATTTTTTTGATTATGATCTTAATTCATATATTAAAATAAAAAAAAAAATAAAGTACAAAAAATTAAAAAAAAGATTTTCTTACAATAGTAAAGAAAACAAAAATTTTTTAAATATAGATCAACTTAAAAAAGTAATTACTAAAGTAGCTATAAAATAAATTTTATATTTATATTTTTCAAGAGTATATATTTAAAAATTTTATTATATGAAAAAAATTAGTGAACCTAACATGGAAAAAAAATCAAAAAAATTTTAATCAAATGTATTTTTTCAAAAAAATTTCAAAAAAAATAAAAATTACAAATAAAATTTCGATTTCAAATGAAAATAGATGTTTTGTTGTTGCTGAAATTTCTGGAAATCATGGGGGCAATTTAAATGTATTAAAAAAAACAATGCTTGCAGCTAAAAAAAATGGTGCAGATGCTGTAAAAATTCAAACTTATGAAGCACAAACTATTACACTTAAAAGTAATAATAAACATTTCACAATCAATGATAAGTCGATTTGGAAAAACCAAAAATTATATAATCTATATAAAAAAGCAGAGACACCATTTAAATGGCACAAAGAAATATTTTCATTTGCTAAAAAGAATAATATTTTCTGTTTTTCTGCTCCATTTGATCTTTCTGCAGTAGATTTATTAGAAGAGTTAAAATGTCCAGTTTACAAAATAGCATCTCCAGAAATTGAAGATCATCAACTAATTGATAAAATTGCCAAAACAAAAAAACCTATAATAATAAGTACAGGCATAGCAAAAGAGAAAGATATAACAAATGCTATTAAGATTTGTTTAAAAAATAATAATAGTAAGATTGTTCTTCTAAATTGTATTTCAAGTTATCCAGCTGAAGATACAGAATTAAATTTAAAGCACATCAATTTATTAAAAAAATATTGTCCTTTAGTAGGATATTCTGATCATAGCGTTTCTGATTTAGCAAGCATAATTTCGGTTGCGTATGGTGCTAAAGTAATTGAAAAACATTTTATCCTAAATAAAAAAATAAAGAGCCCTGATAAACAATTTTCTTATGATCCCAAGCAACTAAAAAATTTAGTAGAAAAAATTAGAGTTGTAGAAACTATGATGGGGAATGAAAAAATAAATAAAAAAAAAATAATTAATAAAAAATTAAAAACTGTTACAAGATCAATATTTTATTCAAAAGATATAAAAAAAGGAGAGAAGATTTCTATAAATAATATTAAATCTGTAAGACCTGGAAGTGGGTTAAGTTTATCATATTTTAAAAAAATTTTAGGTAAAAAAGTTAACAGAAATTGTAAATTTGGTAATCCTGTTAAATTGAAAGACATAATTTTTAGAAATTAATGAAAAATTATGACTATCTAATTATAGGATCTAATGGTCTTTTAGGATCTAATATCGTAAAAGTTTTAAAAAAAAAAAAATCAAAATATTTTACTGTAGCTAGAAAGAGCTCTGATTTTAACTTAGATCTAAAAAAATATAAAAAATTAGAAAAACTTTTTAAAAAAAATACTTTTAATATAGTTGTGAACTGTGCTGCAATAATTGATATTGATTATTGTGAAGAAAATTTTAATGAAGCTCTTATTATAAATAGCTATTTAGTAAAATTTTTATCACAAATGTCGAAAAAATTTAAATTTAAATTAGTTCAAATATCAACAGACCATGTATACAAAGGAGTAAAATTTAAACGTAATTCAGAAAAAAGTAAACTTTTTGCAATAAATAAATACGCGAAAACAAAAATAATTTCAGAAACCTATATTAAAAAATTAAAAAAGTATTTAATCATTAGAACAAATTTTACAGGAAATAAAACAAATACATTTTTTAATTGGTTATTAGATTCAGCCAAAAAAAAGAAGGCTATTAACTTATTCAACGATATGTATACATCTACTATAGATGTTAGGACGTGTGCAATTATATTACTTGATTTATGCTCCTTAAATTCAAAAGGTATTTTTAATATTGGTACTAGAGATTTTATATCTAAAGAGGAATTTGCAGTAAGGATTTTAAATAAATTAAAAAAAAATTTTAATTATAAAAGTATAAGTTGTGATATACAAAAAACTCCTAGAGGTAAAAATTTAGGACTTAATATTAAAAAAATAGAAAAAAAAATTGGATATAAAATGCCAACATCTGAAAAAGTAATAAATAATCTGATAAGAGATTTGCAATGAAAGTACTGGGAATAAATTATTTATCAGAATCATCTGTTGCATTAATTGAAAATGGTAAAATAAAATATGCAATTAGTGAGGAAAGACTAAATAGAATTAAAAATTGGTGGGGAAATCCCTATAAAGCAATAAAATATGTACTTAAAGAAACAAATAACAAAATTTCTGATATAGACATCTTTTCTACGCATGGAATTGCTAGTTTAAAATTATTAAACTTTAATAAAAAAATTATAAACAATAAAATTATAGAAGTTAAATCCTCTAAATTAAGTTTTAAAAATAAAAATTCTCAAATTAAGTTTTTAAGAGAAAGATATATTCATGAAAGAAACGCCTTAAAGAGAAATGCAAATAATATTTCTTTATTAAAAAAAAAATTTAAAAAAATTGATATTCATGACCATCACGAAGCTCACGCTGCATCTGCATACTTTTATTCTGGATGGAAAAAGTGTGATGTTTTAACAATAGATGGTTGGGGAGATAACTTTTCATCTAAATTATACTCAGCAAATAATGGAAAATTAAAATTAATTACAAAATCTAGTTCTATAGATTCTTTGGGTTATTTTTATGGAAGCATAACAAAACTTTTAGGTTTCAAGCCTCATAGACATGAAGGCAAAATTCTTGGTCTTGCTGCATATGGTAATTATAAAAAAGCATATTCGTATATATCAAAAATGATTTCATATGATAAAGTTAATAAATGCTTCAAGGGAAATTTTGAAAAAGGTCTTTATTTATCTAGATTTGACAATCCAAATATTAAATTTTTAAAAAAAAAATTTAAACGACAAGATATAGCAGCATCAGCTCAGAAAAGAATAGAAGAAGTCATTTTAGAATTTATAAATGACAACTTAAAAAAAAATACTAAACTTGCGTTGGCTGGTGGAGTTTTTTCAAATGTTAAAATTAATCAAAAAATATCTGAATTAAAAAATATTAAAGATATTTTTATTTATCCAAACATGGGTGATGGAGGTTTGGCAGTAGGTTGTGCAATATTATCATATAATAAAATAAAAAGATTTATCCCCAGAAACACTCCAACAATGTATTTAGGACCTAAATTTACAAATAAAGCTATCCTAAAAGAGATAAAAAATAATAAACTTAAATATGTTAAAATTAAAAATGCTGAAAAATTTTTAGCTGAAAAATTACATCAAGGTTTTGTTGTTGCTTGCTTTCAGGGTAGAATGGAATTTGGCCCTAGGTCGCTTGGTAACAGGAGTATATTAGTTAATGCAAAAGATAAATCAGTAAATGATTGGTTAAATAAAAAATTAAAAAGAACAGAATTTATGCCTTTTGCTCCAATAACCATTAAAAAATTTGCAAATAAAATGTATAAAAATTTAAATAATAAAAAAAAAGCAATAAAATATATGACTATAACAACTGAATGTACAAATCGTGCTGTTAACAATTCTCCTGCGGCAGTACATGTTGATAAAACCGCTAGGCCACAAATATTGAATAAAAGTGATAACCCAAGGATTTTTAAAATATTACACGAATATTATAAAATTTCTAAAATACCAAACTTGATAAATACGAGTTTTAATGTTCATGAAGAGCCTATAGTTTGTAACCCAAATGATGCTGTTAGAGCTTACAAAACAAGTAAAATAGATTATCTTTTTATTGGAGATTATATAGTTAGAAGATAAATCATTAATTGTTTATGGAAAAAATTGGATTTCTATTTGAAGCAAATTATAATACTGGTGGTGGTCATTTTTGGAGATGCTTTAATCTCTCTAAAATTTTAAAAAAAAGAAGTAGAAAATTTTTCTTTATATCTGAAAATTTGAATGAAAGTTTCGTTAATATTTTAAAAAAAGAAAATATAAATTACTTTAATGTCAACTCTCTTAAAAAATATTCAAACATTAAAAAAGCTTTAAAAAAAATAAATTTAGATGTATTGATTTCAGATTACTATGGAATAAAAGAAAAAGAAAAAAAAAAAATCAAACAAAACGTTAAAACATTCATAGTAATCGACGATTTTACAAATAAAAAACACTATTGCGATGTTTTCATTAATAACAATTTCTTAACAAATACTTCAAAGCTAAAAATAAAAAAACTTAATCCAAAGTCAAAACTATTACTTGGTATAAATTATTTTATTCAACCGCATAAATTTCTAGTCTCTCGAAAGAAAGTTTTAAATAAAAAGATTGAAAAAATTTTTGTTTTTTTTGGGTCATCAGATCCATCTAATGAAACAATTAAATTTATTAAAGCTATAGAAAATTTTAATGACCTTAAATTTTATATATTGATTGGTAAAATAAATAAGAACTATAAAAAAATTAAAGCAATATCTAATAATAAAAAAAATATTAAAATCTTTTACAATTTAACAAATATTCAAACATTAAAGTTAATAAAAAATAAAGATCTTTCATTTGGCGCTGGTGGAATTAATTTATTTGAAAGATTATTTCAAGGTTTACCCTGTGTTGTTATTTGCAATGCAAATAACCAAAAAGAGGCATTACTGGAGCTAAAAAAAAGAAAAGTAATACATTACTTAGGATATAAAAATGAAGTAAGTAAACGCGATATTACTAAATGTCTTAATGCTTTTTTAAAAAAAAAAAAAATAATTAACAATTTATTAAAAAACACCTATATAAACTTTAACATAAAACATGATACTTTTTTATTAAAGTCTTCTCTAAATAATATAATTAAAAAAAATGCCCAATCCATATAAAAAATTTATTTTAGGAACTGCTCAATTTGGAATGAATTATGGAATATCTAATAAAAATGGTAAAATAAAATCAAATGAAATATTCAAAATTTTAAATTTTTTAAAAAAAAAAAAAGTAAGCTATCTTGATACTGCTAATTCTTATAAATTAAGCGAGAGAGAAATTGGAAAATATTATTCAAAAACAAGAAATAAATTTAAAATTATAACTAAATATTCTTTTAAAAATAAGACAAGCTTATCTAAACAATTTAAAAAAACAGTTGCATCACTAGGTTATTTGCCAGATACAATAATTGCTCATAGCTATCAAGATTATTTAAATCCATTATTTCACCAAGAGATTAATATAATTAAAAAAAAATATTCAATTAAAAATCTAGGCGTTTCAATTTATAATATCAATGAATTAAATAAAATATTAAATTTTAAGAAACCTGATGTAATTCAAGTACCTATAAATATTTTAGATAAACGATTTGTTGATAAAAAATTAATTTTTAAACTTAAAAAAAAATCAATTAAGATTTTAGGTAGATCGATTTTTTTACAAGGTTTGTTATTTAAAAACAAAGATTATATTTTTAAAAAATTTAAAAATATTAAAAAAAAATATACTCAACTTTTAGAAATTTCAAAAAATGAAAATGTATCATTAAGTCAATTATCATTAATATGGGCTATGAATTTAAAACAAATAGATAAAATTATAATCGGAGTAGATTCACTTCAACATTTAAAAGATAATTTTATAACATTAAAAAAAAAAATTTCAAAAAAGTCTCTTTTACAAATACAAAAAATTAATCTAAATAATAATAAAATAATAATTCCTTATTTATGGAAAATAAAACAATAGCAATAATTCAGGCCAGACTTACCTCAAGTAGATTTCCAAATAAAGTTCTTCAAAAAATTGGAAATTTTTATTTAATAGAATTATTAATTA
>CACJVG010000028.1 GCA_902596785.1 uncultured Pelagibacteraceae bacterium
AAACATTTTCGAAATCAAAAATTTCTAAGAATATAAATAAACTCAAAATGGGTGATATTCAAGAATGGGACTCGATGGGTAATTTTAGTTTACTATTAAACATCGAGAAATTTTATAAAATAAGATTTACTATGGAAGAAATGTCAGATTTAAAAAGTATTAAAAATATAAAACTTAAATTAAAAAAAAAATATGAAACCCAATGATATTAACAAAATCTTTCAGAAAGCAAAACTTAAAAAAAATGATATTGTAATGATTCATGGGGATGCGGCTGTAGCTGCACAGTTTGAAAATATTAAATCTAAAACCAAGCTTCCCAAACTTTTAAATACCATTATCAAATATTTTTCAGAAGGAACTGTAATGGTACCAACTTTTACTTATAGTTTCACAAAAGGTAAAACATATAATTATTTGAAATCACAAAGTGAAGTTGGAATGTTTAGTGAAGCATTCAGAAAACATAGGGGTGTTAAAAGAACAAAACAACCCATATTTAGTTTTGCAATTATAGGAAAAGAAAAAGGAAAATTTTTAAATACAAATATAAATGATTGTTTCGGTGAAAATACAATTTTTGATATTTTTAAAAAAGCAAAAGGAAAAATAATATGCATGGGATGTAGTTTTGATAGAATTACATTTGTTCATCATGTTGAGCAAATGCATGGAGTTAAATATAGATATTTAAAAAACTTTAGTGGAAAAATAATGATTAAAAATAAACTTAAAAAAATTAATACAACGTGCTACGTTAGGAAACTTAGAGAAAATAATACGACTTGTTTAGACCTTTTAAAAAGAACAGCACTAAGAAAAAAAAATCTTTTTTTAACTAATATAGGAAAATTACCATTTTTCTCTATTAGTTCAGAAAAATTTTATGATATTTCATATTCAATGTTAAAAAAAAATAAGTTTTCATTAATTAAAAAAACATGAAATTTGATCACATTGGAATATTTGTAAAAAATTTAAAATTTGGATCGAAATTTATTACAAAATTATTTCATATAAAAAGAAAAACAAAAGTTATTCATGATCCATTGCTTAAAGTTTCTGTACAATTTTTTTATGATAAAAATAAAATTTGTTATGAACTAATAGCCCCAAATGGAAAGAATAATCCTGTAGACTCGTTACTAAAACAAAATAAGAATTTATTAAACCATGTCGCTTATAAAACTAAAAATTTTCAAACTGAAATTTCAAAATTAAGAGAATTAGGTTGTATACCTCTGGATAAACCTAAACCTTCAAAAGCATTTAAAAATTCAAATGTAATATTTTTTTTGAGTCCATTAAATATAATTATTGAACTCATTGAACAATAATTTGAATTAATAAATAATTCTTAAATTAATTATGATGATTTTTTTAGTTATCCTTATTTGAAGAATTTCTAATAATACGATATTTCGTAATATATTTTTAAAAATAGAATATTCACAAATATCTAGATGAAAATAGAAAAAATTTTTTTCAGTGCATAAATCAAGCCAATTGAGCTATTAGTACTGGTCAGCTGCACGCATTACTGCGCTTCCACATCCAGCCTATCAACGTGGTGGTCTACCACGGCTCTATGGGAAGAACTAGTTTTGAGGTGAGTTTCCCGCTTAGATGCTTTCAGCAGTTATCTCGTCCATACTTAGCTACCCGGCACTGCAGCTGGCGCTACAACCGGTCCACCAGTGGTATGTTCAACCCGGTCCTCTCGTACTAGGGTCAACTCCTCTCAATTCTTCTACACGCATAGCAGATAGGGACCGAACTGTCTCACGACGTTCTGAACCCAGCTCACGTACCACTTTAATTGGCGAACAGCCAAACCCTTGGGACCTGCTCCAGCCCCAGGATGTGATGAGCCGACATCGAGGTGCCAAACACTGCCGTCGATATGAGCTCTTGGGCAGTATCAGCCTGTTATCCCCGGCGTACCTTTTATCCGTTGAGCGATGGCCCTTCCACTCAGAACCACCGGATCACTATGACCGACTTTCGTCTCTGCTCGACTTGTCAGTCTCACAGTCAGGCAGGCTTATGCCATTGCACTCTACGAACGATTTCTGACCGTTCTGAGCCTACCTTCGCACGCCTCCGTTACTATTTGGGAGGCGACCGCCCCAGTCAAACTACCCACCATACAATGTCTTGATGCCGGATAACGGCAATCAGTTAGATACCAAGAAAAACAAAAGAGGTATTTCACTGGTGACTCCACGAAAGCTGACGCCTTTGCTTCAATGTCTCCCTCCTATGCTAAATATGTTTTTCCTAATACCAATGTAAAGTTGCAGTAAAGGTGCACGGGGTCTTTCCGTCTAACTACGCGAACTCCGCATCTTCACGGAGAATTCAATTTCACTGAGTTGATGTTGGAGACAGCGGAGAAATCGTTACGCCATTCATGCAGGTCGGAACTTACCCGACAAGGAATTTCGCTACCTTAGGACCGTTATAGTTACGGCCGCCGTTTACTGGGGCTTCAGAAGTTAGCTTGCACCAACCGCATTAACCTTCCAGCACCGGGCAGGCGTCAGACCCTATACATCCACTTACGTGTTAGCAGAGCCCTGTGTTTTTGATAAACAGTCGCTTCTCCCTGGCTTGTGCCACCCTCTAATAGTTGCCTACTAAAAGGTCTTCCTTATCCCGAAGTTACGGAAGTATTTTGCCGAGTTCCTTCAACATCATTCTCTCAAGCGCCTAAATATACTCTATTAATCCACCTGTGTCGGTTTAGGGTACGGTCTAATGATGGAGCTATTTCTTGGAACCTTTTCGCGGCAAGTTCAATCCATTAAGAACTCACAACTTACAAGATCCGTCACTACCATCTGGTTAAGGAATATTAACCTTATTTCCATCGACTACGGCTTTCGCCCTCGCCTTAGGTGCCGACTAACTCTGCGCGGATTAACCTTGCGCAGAAACCCTTGGATTTTCGGCGAAGAAGTTTTTCACTTCTTTTATCGTTACTTATGTCAGCATTCGCACTTCTGATACCTCCAGGATCCCTCACGGGTACCCCTTCGCAGGCTTACAGAACGTTCCGCTACCAGTTGCAATTTTCGAAAAAATTACAAATCCACAGATTCGGTATATGATTTTAGCCCCGTTACATCTTCGGCGCAGAAACTCTATTAGACCGGTGAGCTGTTACGCTATCTTTAAAGGATGGCTGCTTCTAAGCCAACCTCCCGGCTGTTAAGGAATTTCCACATCCTTTCACACTTAATCATAATTTGGGGACCTTATCTGGTGGTCTGGGCTCTTTCCCTCTCGACCATGGACCTTAGCACCCACAGTCTGTCTGCTGAAGAACAACATTTAGCATTCGGAGTTTTATTAGGTTTGGTAAGAATCTCTTCCCCCTAGCCCATTTAGTGCTCTACCTCTAAATGTCTATTTATTCAACGCACTACCTAAATAGTTTTCGCGGAAAACCAGCTATCTACGAATTTGGTTGGCCTTTCACCCCTTACCACAAGTCATCCAAAGACTTTTCAACGTCAACTGGTTCGGTCCTCCGGTAAGTGTTACCTTACTTTCAACCTGCTCATGGTAAGCTCATTCGTTTTCGGGTCTAATTCATTAAACTAATCGCCCTATTAAGACTTGCTTTCGCTGCGCCTACACCTAGATGGCTTAAGCTTGCTTAATAAATTAAGTCACTGACCCATTATACAAAAGGTACGCCGTCACTCTAAAAAGAGCTTCGACTGATTGTAGGCATGCGGTTTCAGGTTCTATTTCACTCCCCTAATAGGGGTTCTTTTCACCTTTCCCTCACGGTACTAGTTCACTATCGGTCACTGAAGAGTATTTAGGCTTAGAGGGTGGTCCCCCTATGTTCGAGCAGGATTTCACGTGTCCCGCTTTACTCATGAATTTTGTTAAACATTACTCATACGGGACTATCACCCTCTATGGTTAGCATTTCCAAACTATTCAAATTTTTTTAACAAAACTACTGGCCTAGTCCGCGTTCGCTCGCCACTACTAACGGAATCTCAATTGATTTCTTTTCCTCTGGTTACTTAGATGTTTCAGTTCTCCAGGTTGTCTCTTTAAACCTATGTATTCAGTTTAAAGTACCATATTAAATGGTGGGTTTCCCCATTCGGAAATTTTCGGATCAAAACTTACATACAGCTCCCCGAAACTTATCGCAGTATATCACGTCCTTCATCGGCTTTCAGTGCCAAGGCATCCACTACACGCCCTTAAACGCTTGATTTATGCACAGAAAAAAATTCTGTGTTGAATCAAATTTTTATTTTTGAACATTAGCTAATAACATTACTAATGTTCGGATATAGATATTGATATTAATTATTAATTCTTTACGATTTTTTATAACTAAGTGTTTGGTGGAGGATAGCGGGATCGAACCGCTGACCTCCTGAATGCAAATCAGGCGCTCTCCCAGCTGAGCTAATCCCCCATGATCTTAAATTTGGTGGGCCGAGAAAGACTCGAACTTTCGACCCCACCCTTATCAAGGGTGTGCTCTAACCAACTGAGCTACCGGCCCCCATGCAAGAGAAACACTAAATCTAAGAAGAGAAATGAGGACGGTCAACATTATCCTGTAAATTATTTAGAATGAAATTTCACTTTCATTCATCCTTAGAAAGGAGGTAATCCAGCCGCAGGTTCCCCTACGGCTACCTTGTTACGACTTCACCCCAGTCGCTGACTATACCGTGGTCAAGGGTTTGAAACCTTGCCTTAAGGTAGAACCAACTCCCATGGTGTGACGGGCGGTGTGTACAAGACCCGGGAACGCATTCACCGTGGCACGCTGATCCACGATTACTAGTAATTCCAGCTTCATGCACTCGAGTTGCAGAGTGCAATCCGAACTGAGGTATCTTTTAAGGATTTGCTTAACTTCGCAGTCTTGCTTCCTGTTGTAGATACCATTGTAGCACGTGTGTAGCCCAACACGTAAGGGCCATGAGGACTTGACGTCATCCCCACCTTCCTCCAGCTTATCACTGGCAGTTCTTTCAGAGTGCCCAACTAAATGATGGCAACTAAAAGTGAGGGTTGCGCTCGTTGCGGGACTTAACCCAACATCTCACGACACGAGCTGACGACAGCCATGCAGCACCTGTGTTTCGTCCGGCCGAACCGAAAACTTTAATCTCTTAAAGTCGCGACGAACATGTCAAGTGTTGGTAAGGTTCTGCGCGTATCTTCGAATTAAACCACATGCTCCACTACTTGTGCGGGTCCCCGTCAATTCATTTGAGTTTTAACCTTGCGGTCGTACTCCCCAGGCGGTGTGTTTATCGCTTTCGCTGCGACACTGAAAATAAATTTCCAACGTCTAACACACATCGTTTACGGCATGGACTACGAGGGTATCTAATCCTCTTCGCTACCCATGCTTTCGTTCCTCAGTGTCAGTAATGATCCAGAAAGCTGCCTTCGCAATTGGTATTCTTTCTAATATCTACGAATTTCACCTCTACACTAGAAATTCTGCTTTCCTCTATCATACTCTAGCTAAAAAGTTTTGATGGCAGTTCCAGAGTTAAGCTCTGGGATTTCACCACCAACTTTTTTAACCACCTACGAACTCTTTAAGCCCAGTAATTCCGAACTACGCTAGGTCCCTTCGTATTACCGCGGCTGCTGGCACGAAGTTAGCCGGACCTTCTTATTCGGGTACAGTCATTTTCTTCCCCGACGAAAGAGCTTTACAACCCAAGGGCCTTCTTCACTCACGCGGCATCGCTGCATCAGAGTTTCCTCCATTGTGCAAGATTCCCCACTGCTGCCTCCCGTAGGAGTTTGGGCCGTGTCTCAGTCCCAATGTGGCTGATCATCCTCTCAAATCAGCTATTGATCACAGTCTTGGTAGGCCATTACCCCACCAACAAACTAATCAAGTGCAGGCTCATCCAATGGTGCATAAAGCTTTCTCCGTAAAGACTTATCCGGTATTAGCACAAGTTTCCTCGTGTTATTCCAGGCCAAAGGGCAGATACCTACATGTTACTCACCCGTCTGCCACTAAGTATTGCTACTTCGTTCGACTTGCATGTGTTAGGCGTGCCGCCAGCGTACGTTCTGAGCCATGATCAAACTCTCAAGTTTAAAAACGGCGCACACTAGCTTCCATATAAATTCTAAGAATAAAATTTATATGATGTTGAAGTGTGTACGACAAATTTTGGTAACCTTAACCGTCCACACTTCTCTTCTTAAATTCTTAACTTTTTAAATAGCTAATTGAGCAAAAAAGGCCCAATAATTCTCGCTAATTTATTGTTTAAAACAATAATTTTACTGAGAAAGTTCAGTGCTTATAGGCTAAAAATTAAGGAAATCAAGCATTTATGAAAAGAAAAAAGTAGTAAAAATCTCATATTTTTATGGGTTTTTTTTGATTTTTATCT
>CACJVG010000029.1 GCA_902596785.1 uncultured Pelagibacteraceae bacterium
TTTATTTATAGTTTTATGTCTAGCATGAGACAAAAAGTAAATGACCCTCTTGGACAGAGGGCCAAAAATCGAGAAAAAATTAACCAGCGATAACTGCTAGCAAAAGTAAAGCTACAATATTAGTAATTTTAATCATTGGGTTTACTGCTGGTCCAGCTGTGTCTTTGTAGGGATCTCCAACTGTATCACCTGTTACAGCAGCTTTATGTGCTTCTGAACCTTTTCCGCCATGATTTCCATCTTCAATATATTTTTTTGCATTATCCCAAGCACCTCCACCTGCAGTCATTGAAACTGCAACAAATAGACCTGTTATTATAACACCTAACAACATTGCACCAACTGCTGCTAGAGCAGCTACTTGTCCACCAATTGATAGAATTATAAAATATAAAACTACAGGAGACAAAACTGGTAATAGTGATGGAATAATCATTTCCTTGATAGCAGCTACAGTAAGTAAATCTACTAACTTAGCATAATCAGGTTTTTGTTTTCTTTTCATGATACCAGGGAATTTTTTAAATTGTCTTCTTACTTCAACTACAACTGCACCACCTGCTCTTCCAACAGCTTGCATTCCCATTGAACCGAAAAGATAAGGCAACATTCCACCAATTAATAAACCAACTACTACATAAGGATTAGATAAATCAAAAGTTACAACAATACCTTCTAATGCAGATCCAGCTTCTTTTGAAAAATGCTTGATGTCTTCTGTGTAAGCAGCAAATAAAACTAAAGCACCTAAACCAGCAGATCCAATTGCATAACCTTTCGTAACAGCTTTAGTTGTGTTACCTACAGCATCTAAAGCATCTGTCGTTTTTCTAACTTTTTTATCAAGATTAGACATTTCAGCAATACCGCCAGCATTGTCAGTAACTGGTCCGTAAGCATCTAAAGCAACTACCATTCCCGCTAGTGCAAGCATAGTAGTTACAGCAATTGCAATCCCAAAAAGTCCAGCAATAGAATTTGTAATAAGAATTCCAGCAACAATTATTAATGCTGGTATTGCAGTTGCTTCCATAGAAACAGCTAAACCTTGAATAACGTTAGTGCCATGACCAGTTGTTGATGATAATGCAACAGATTTAACCGGTCTATAACTTGTTCCTGTATAGTATTCAGTAATCCAGATTAATAATCCAGTGATAACAAGTCCAATGACACCACAATAATATAAATCCATTCCATTAAACGTCTTATCATTTACTGTAAATTCATTTGTAAAACCAATTACGTGATCTGTAACAGGCCATAATATTATTAAAGAAGCTACTGCTGAAACAACAAATCCTTTATACAAAGCATTCATAACGTTATTACTTTTTCCAAGTTTAACAAAAAATGTTCCAATAATAGATGTTAACAAACATGCAGCACCAATAGATAATGGATAAATCATCATATTTAGATCACCAACAAAGAAAATTGAAGATAAAACCATTGTTGCAACAATTGTAACAGCGTAAGTTTCAAATAAATCAGCAGCCATACCCGCACAGTCTCCAACGTTATCTCCAACGTTATCTGCAATTACAGCTGGATTTCTAGGGTCATCTTCTGGAATTCCAGCTTCAACTTTTCCAACTAAGTCAGCACCTACGTCAGCACCTTTTGTAAAAATTCCTCCACCTAATCTTGCAAAGATAGAAATTAGGGAAGCACCAAAACCTAATGCAACTAAAGCATTTACAATTTCTCTTTCATCAACATTAGATTTCAATAATATATAATAATAAACAGCTATAGATAATAGCGCCAAACCAGCAACCAACATTCCAGTTACAGCACCTGATTTAAAAGCAACTGAAAGACCTTGGGCTAAACCTTTTCTAGATGCTTCTGCTGTTCTTACGTTTGCTTCTACGGAAACTAACATTCCAACATACCCTGCAATACCTGATAATGCAGCACCTATTAAATAACCAAGACCTACTAGTGGACTAAATGCAATACTTACAATAACTAAAACTACAGCACCAACAATAGCAATAGTTTTATATTGTCTTGCTAAGTATGCTTTTGCACCAATTTGAATTGCAGATGCAATATCTTGCATTTTTGCATTTCCTGCACTTGAATTAAGAATATTTTTTCCAGTTAAAAATCCATAAACGATAGATAATAAACCAGCTCCAATTGTATATAATAGTATTGTTTCGACTGTTCCGCTCATATTAACCTTAAGTTGTTGGTTGTTAAATTTTAAGCCCGCACAATACAAAAAAAGATAAAAAAGACAACGATTAACTTCTAAAACTGATGTATATAGCCTTTAGATTTAGCTTGTATTTGCTTGCCTTTTGCATCGAATATCAAAGATTTACCTTTACCAGATATAATTTTACCAATTTTAGTTATTTTAATTCCAGTTGTTTTAGAAGCTTTTTTAATGATTCTAGCTTTCTTAATATCTGCAGTAAACAATACCTGATAATCATCTCCATTAGAAATTAGATTAATTTTATTTAATCTTTGTTTTTTCATTAAATTACTCAGTTTATTGGAAACAGGTATTTTATTTTCAAATAAGTGAAATGATAAACTTTGTCTATTAATCATTTTTGATAAATCATCAATTAATCCATCTGAAACATCAATAGAGCTATTAGCAAATTTAAATAAATATTTTGTTAAATTCAAAGGTAAGTCTGGTTTGTAATATTTATCTACAAAGAATAATTTGTCTTTTTTTTTGAATTTAGTTTTATTACTTAATACTTTAAGACCTAAATAACTATCACCCAAATTTCCAGTAACATAAATGTCATCATTTAATTTAGCTTTATTACGATAAATTATTTTATTCGAATATCCTAATGAAGTGATTGTGAAACTTAGTTTATTTGAAAAAGTCGTGTCTCCACCACATAAATCAATATTAAATTTATTTTGTTCTGATTTAAGTGATTTTGAAATTTTATATAAATTATTTTTTGTAAATGTTTTTTTATTACCAGAACCAGAAATAAAATAAAACTTTGGTGTTACACCTTTACAAATTAAATCAGAAATAGATGATCTTAATATTTTTTTAATTACTAAATCTGGGGATTTAAAATCATAAAAATGTGTACCAATATTATATGTATCAACAGATATAACAACACCTCTTTTTTTATCAAAAAAAACATCGTCATTAAGGTTAAGAGCAGATTTATTTTTTTTAGCTATTTTAAAAAAATAATTATTTATTAGATCAAATTCATGCATTGTTAGATCTTAATTTTTTTCCAACGTTGTCTAATAAAGCATTAAGATACTTTGTTTGTGAATCTTCAAGAAAAAAATTAGATGAATTTAAATATTCTTTAATAATAATATTAATAGATAAATTAGGCTTATACATAAATTCATAAGTGGCTGCTTTTAAAATCGTTTGAAAAACTTTGTCTAATTTTTCAAATACAAATTCATCACCTAATTTATTATTTAATTCATCTAAAATAAGATCATTTCTTTCTATCGTTCCTAAAACAATATCTTTAATAAATTTTTTAAATCTGTGTTTTGGAAAATCTAAATCATCATCTTCATTATAAAATTTACCATATAATTTCTGAATAATTATAACTCTTGGGTTATTTTTTGGATTATAATGAGTTCTCATTTTTGAGACAAAACTGAAATCACAGCTTCTGCAGCTTCAGCACCCTTTTTTCTTCTTGCTCTTGCTTGAGCCATATTAAGACAGGTAATTATCCCATTTCCAATTGGTTTTTTGCTATCTATAGATAATTTCATTATGGCATCTGTTGAGGCTTGAGATATAAAATCAAAGTGTGGCGTTTGACCTTTAATTACACATCCTAAAGCTAAAAAACCATCATATTTTTTTAAATTTTTTGAGATTGTAACTGGAATTTCAAAAGCACCGGGTACTTTAATAATTTTTATTATATTTTTTTTTGGAATTATTTTTAAAGCACTGTTTATTAAGCCATCAGCAATATCTTTATAATAATCTGCTACAACAATTAAATATTTTTTTTTCATCAAATTAATTCCTGTTTTGTAATTTTTATACCATAACCATCAAGACCAATAACTTTTTTTGGTGATTTGGTGATTAATATCATGTTTTTAATTTTTAAGTCTTTAATAATTTGAGCTCCTATACCATAATTTCTTATTAACTTGTCATTTCCCTTTTTATAAAAGTCTTTGTTTTTATAATCTTTTAAAGTCTGAGTTACTGATTTTAAATTTGAGTCTTTGATAAAAACTAAAACGCAATTTTGATATTTTTTAAAATAATTTAAAGTCTTGTTAAATGAATTTGGTAGTGATTGATTTATTAGATAGTTTTGGACGACATTGGACGAAATTACTCTTACTCTTGGAGTAATACCTTTTTTTATTTTACCTTTTATTAATGCGAAGTGCTCTGAACCATCTAAAAGATTCTCATAAATTCTTATATTGTATTTTTGATTTTTTACATCAATCTTGCTTTGCTTTTTAAGTTTAATAAGCTTTTCTTTTTTTAGTCTATATGCGATCAGATCTTCTATCTTTCCAATTTTTAATTTATGTTTTTTTGCAAAATTAAATAAATCCTGACCTTTGGCCATTGTTCCATCTTCATTCATAATTTCACAAATTACAGCAGAGTTATTTTTTTTTGCTAATTTAGATATATCAACTGAAGCTTCAGTGTGCCCTGCTCTAACAAGTACTCCACCATCTTTAGCTATAATTGGAAACACGTGACCAGGTGAAACAATCTCATTTTTATTTACATTTTTTTTTGAAGCAATTTTGATTGTTTTCGCTCTATCTTTAGCAGATATGCCTGTTGTTATTCCTTTTTTTGCTTCAATAGAAATTGTAAATGCCGTCTTGTTTCTTGATTGATTCACTGGAGACATTAAAGATAAATTTAATCTTTTTGCTTGAAGTGAATCAAGTGCTAAACAAATTAAGCCTCGTCCATATTTTGCCATGAAGTTAATGTTCTTTGCATTTGAGTCTGATGTTGAAATAACTAAATCTCCTTCATTTTCTCTTTTTTCATCATCTACTAAAATAAACATACCGCCTTTTTTGGCTACGCTTATAATTGACTCTATTGACGCAAAATTATTTTTTTCCATTAAAATAATTCCTAACGTATTTAGACAAGATATCTATCTCTATGTTGACTAAACTAGATTTTTTTAAAGTTGATAAGTTCGTTTCTTTGTAGGTGTGAGGGATAATCCAAATTTGGAAACCTTTTTTAGTCACTTTTGAAATTGTAAGAGAAATACCATTCACGCAGATTGATGCTTTTTCTATTAAGTGTTTTCTTTCTTTTTTAGGTAAATCAAAGTCAAAAAGAAATGATTTATCTATTTTTTTAATACTTAATACTTTACCAACAGTATCAACATGTCCTTGACAAATATGTCCTGAAATTTTTGTCCCATATTTTAAAGGTAACTCTAAATTTATTTTATCTTTTATTTTTAAAAATTTGAATTTTGATCGAATTATCGTTTCATTCGAAAGATAAAATTCCATAATTTTAGATTTATATGAAATTAAAGTTAGACAAACACCATCACAGGCAACAGACAGACCAATGTCTTTATTTGATACTTTAATATTACTTTTTATAAAAATGTTAAGACCTTTAGGTCTTTTGATAATTTTAGTTATAATACCCTGATTATAAATTATTCCATTAAACATTTTATCTAACTATATAGTGCTATTCGGTCTTTTCGTAAATTGAGTTTTAGATTAATTTTTGTTTTATATTTTTGATTTAATATATTTTGACTACTAAATTTCAAATATTCGAAGTTTTTAGATAGGTTTTTTGGACTTTTATACAAATAAAATTTATTGAAAATTTTATTCTTTATCAGTGAATTTGTTAATTTATCTCCTCCTTCAATTAACAAATTTCTACATCCATAATTATATAATTTTTTCAAAATTAAATTAATGTCAAATCTGTTATTTCTATCAATTTTGGATTTAATTAGATGAATTCCTTTTCTTTTAAATTTTATAATTTTTGATTTATCAGCTTTATTATAAAAAATTAAAGTATTTTTGTTATTGGAAGATTTAATTATATAACTGTTTGTTTTAGAATTTAGCTTGTTGTCTAAAATAATTCTTTTTGGAGAAAATTTTTCAAAACCCTTCAGACGACAATTTAATTTTGGATTATCTTTATTTAGTGTTTTGTGAGTAATCATCAAACTATCATTTTGATATCTCAACATATGTGTAAACTGATCTGAATAAAAATTTGTAATCTTTTTCTGGTTCTTGCTGTAAATAATATTGTTTTTTGAAATAGCAATTTTGCCAGTAACAAAGGGTAATTTTTTCTTTCTATTAAAAAAATAAGGTAAATAAAAACTTTCAATTTTACTTTTTAATAAACCTTTTTTTACAA
>CACJVG010000030.1 GCA_902596785.1 uncultured Pelagibacteraceae bacterium
TACAGGTGGTAAACTACAAGCCGAGTCTCCTGAATGAATTCCAGCTTCTTCGATATGTTGCATAATTCCAGCAACGTGAACCTGTTTTCCATCTGATATGGCATCCACATCTACTTCCATTGCATGATCAATAAATTTGTCAATCAAAATTGGATTTTCTTCTGCAGCTTTAAATGCCTCTTCAACAAATTTTTTAAGCTGATTTTTTTCATGAACAATTTCCATTGCTCTTCCACCTAGAACATATGAAGGTCTTACCATTAATGGCAATCCTATTTTGTCTGCAATTTTTATTGCCTGATTAAATGTCTTTGCAATTCCACTCTCTGCTTGTTTTAGTTTCAATTTATTTAATAAATTTCTAAATCTATCTCTATCCTCTGCTAAATCGATAGAAGTATATTGAGTTCCTAAAATTGGAAGCTTGTTGTCATGTAAAAATTTAGCAAGTTTAATTGGAGTTTGGCCACCAAACTGAGCTATTACACCTATTAGGTTTCCTTTTTCTTGCTCTTTTTTAATTATATTAAAAACGTACTCTTCTTTTAAAGGTTCAAAATATAATCTATCACTCGTATCATAGTCTGTTGATACTGTCTCGGGGTTACAATTAACCATTATAGTCTCAAAACCTACATCTTTTAATGAAAAACTTGCCTGACAACAGCAATAATCAAACTCAATTCCTTGACCAATTCTGTTTGGTCCTCCTCCAAGAATAATTATTTTTTTCTTATTGGACGGACCAGCTTCACATTCTGAATTTATTGAAAAATTTCTTTGGTAAGTTGAGTACATATAAGGTGTAAAAGATTTGAATTCAGCAGCACAAGTGTCTACTTTTTTATAAACCGGAAGTATTTTAAGCGCCGATCTTTTTCTTCTAACAACATCTTCTGAAGTTTTAGTTAATTCTGATAGTTTTTTATCTGAAAACCCTATTGATTTTATTCTATTGAATTCTACAAAATCTTTAGGAAGTCCTTTGTTTTTAATCTGTGTTTCGCAATCAACAATTTCTTTAATTTGTTCTAAAAACCAAGGATCAATTTTGGATAAATTATATATTTTCTTTAATTCAATTTTTTTTCTAATTGCTTCGGCGACAAGTAATATCTTATTTGGAATAGTTTCTTTAAGCTTCTTTTTAATTTGTTTTTTATTTAAATCAAAAATTCTGTCTAAACCTGAAAAACCTGTTTCAAGAGATACTAAAGCCTTTTGAAGAGATTCTTTAAAGTTTCTTCCTATTGCCATTGCTTCACCTACTGATTTCATAGATGTTCCTAAAGTCGCAGGAGAAGTAGAAAATTTTTCAAATGTAAATCTTGGGATTTTAGTCACCACATAATCTATGCTTGGTTCAAATGATGCAGGAGTAACTTTAGTTATTTCATTTTTTAATTCATCCAGAGTATAACCAACCGCTAATTTTGCGGCTACTTTTGCAATTGGAAATCCAGTTGCTTTTGATGCAAGTGCTGATGATCTTGATACACGAGGGTTCATTTCAATGACAACCATTCGACCATTTTTAGGATTGATAGCAAACTGAACATTTGATCCTCCAGTTTCAACTCCAATTTTTCGCAAACATGCAATAGATGCATTTCTCATTACTTGGTATTCTTTATCTGTAAGTGTAAGAGCTGGTGCAATTGTTACTGAGTCACCTGTATGAATTCCCATTGGATCTATATTTTCAATAGAGCAAATGATGATACAGTTATCTTTCTTATCTCTTACAACCTCCATCTCAAATTCTTTCCAGCCCTCTAAACATTCCTCTACAAGAACTTGGCTTACTGGAGATTCATGCAACCCATTTTTAACAATCTTAAAATAATCTTTTCTAGTTTTGGCTATTCCCCCGCCAAGTCCACCAAGTGTAAAAGCAGGTCTTATAATTGCAGGTAAACCAATTTTTTTTAATACTTTTGCTGCTTGATTATTATTATTTACGATTTCTGATTTTGGTAAATCTAAACCAATATCTATCATATTTTTTCTAAATTTCTTTCTATCCTCGGCATTGGAAATTGCTTTAGAATTTGCTCCTATCAACTCAATTTTGTATTTTTTTAGAATTCCTTTTCTCTCTGCTTCCATTGCAAGGTTAAGCGCAGTTTGTCCTCCCATTGTTGGAAGAATTGCATCGGGTTTTTCTTTTTTTAGAATTTTTTCTAATACATCTAGTGTAATTGGTTCAATATAAGTTTTATCCGCAACATCTGGATCAGTCATAATTGTTGCAGGATTTGAATTTATTAAGACTACTTTATAACCCTCATCTTTAAGAGCTTTACATGCTTGTGTCCCTGAATAATCAAATTCACATGCTTGTCCTATAATTATTGGACCAGCTCCCACAACTAATATTTTTTTAATATCTTTTCTTTTTGGCATTTTTTTTCATGTTGTTAATAAATTCTTGAAACAAATAAACACTATCTTGAGGTCCTGGATTAGACTCTGGATGATATTGAACTGAAAAGACTGGTTTATTTTTTAGTTTGATACCTTCAATACTATTATCAAATAAAGATTTATGTGTGACCTCAATATTTTTTGGTAATGTTTCTTTAACTACTTCAAATCCATGGTTTTGACTCGTTATCTCAACATTATCATGAATTAAATTTTTAACAGGGTGATTTGCTCCTCTATGACCAAGTTTCATTTTTTTTGTTTTACCACCTAATGCCAATGCTAAAATTTGATGACCCAAACAAATACCAAATATTGGTAAATTTTTTTTAATTAGATCTTTAATAATTTCTATAGCATATTTCCCTGTTGCAGCTGGATCACCAGGACCATTTGATAAAAATATTCCATTTGGTTTTAAATCTAAAATTTTGTGGGCACTAGTTTTACAGGAGACAACTGTAACTTTACAGTTGAAGTCAGAGAAATATCTTAAAATGTTTTTTTTAATTCCATAATCAATTGCAACAACATGAAATGAGTTCTTATTATTTTTTTTATATCCAAGTTCTTTTTTCCATATTTTAAGACCTTTCCAAATATAATTTTTCTGGGTTGAAACTACTTCTGCAAGATCAAGATTTTTTAATCCGCTCCATTTTATTGTAGAGTTGGTCAATTTATTAATATTAAATTTTCCTTTTTTTGAATAACTAATAGTACCTTTTGGAGCACCTTCGTCTCTTATAAAGTTTGTTAGGCTCCTGGTGTCTAAGCCAGTAATTCCAACAATTTTATTTTTCTTTAGCCAAGTATCTAAATGTAGGAATGATCTGTAATTTGAGGGTGAAGTTATCTCAGAATTAATTATCACTCCTCTTGCCCATATTTTATCAGATTCATGATCTTCTTTATTGGTTCCAACATTTCCAATATGGGGAAATGTAAAGTTAATAATTTGACCAGCATATGAAGGATCAGAAATGATTTCTTGATAGCCTGTTAATGATGTATTAAAGCAAACCTCGCCTGTGGCTTCTCCCTGGTAACCAATTCCAATTCCTTTGAATACCTTTTTATTTTCTAGAACTAAAACGCCTGTGTTGATTTGAGATTTTATTTTTGAGTTAGTTTTTTTTGATTTTTTGTTCAATTACAACTCATGAGTTAAAGGTTAATACAATAATTGCTTTATTATCGCAACAGAGATGTAATATAAATTTGTAAAAAAACAATTTTTCTTTTGAAGAATTTTTTCTTTAAAGTAGATTAAAAAATTATGTCATTAAAACAGACCATAGAAAACGAATATAAAAATGCTTTAAAATCTAAAGATAAAAATAAAATATCAACCTATAGGTTAATATTATCTTCGATTAAGGATTTGGATATTGTTAACAGATCAGGACCTAACAAAAAAGAAACTGATGATGAGGACATAAAGAAACTTTTAAAAAAAATGGTTAAACAACGAGCCGAATCAATCGATATTTATAAAAAAAATAATAGAACAGATCTTTTAGAGGTTGAGCAAAATGAGCATGATATTTTAACAAGTTTCCTACCAAAGCAGCTCAGTGAAGAGGAAACTAAGAAAATTTGTGCAGATGTTATTACGAAAATTGGAGCAGATTCTTTAAAAGATATGGGTAAAGTTATGGGTGAACTTAAAAAAACTCATGCAGATGAAATTGATTTTTCAAAAGCAGGATCAATGATCAAAGAATTGTTAAACAAATAATGAAATACCCAAAGGAGTATCTTGATGAAATTAAAAATAGGTTGAAAGTTTCAACAGTAGTATCAAAAACTGTTTCCTTAAAAAAAAGAGGTAAAGAATATGTAGGTTTATCACCTTTTAAAAATGAAAAAACTCCTTCGTTTACTGTGAATGATGAAAAAGAATTTTATCATTGCTTTGCAACCTCAGAACATGGCAATATTTTTGATTTTGTGATTAAAACTCAAAATTTTAAATTTGGAGAGGCAGTTAAATATTTAGCTCAATTAGCAGGTATGCAGCCATATATGTTTTCAAAAAAAGATGAAGAAAGAGAAAAAAAGTGGAATGAGTATAAATCCATTTTTAATCAATATGTTGATTTTTATCATAATGAACTTTTGAAAAATGAGGATTATTCGATTGCTAGAGATTATTTAAAAAATAGATCACTAACTAAAGATGAAGTAAAAAAATTTAAAATTGGATACATAGAAAAAAATCCAAGTTTTTTTGAAAAATTAAAACAAGATTATAGTGAACAAACTTTAGTAGAAACTGGTTTATTCTATTTAGATGAGAAAAAAAAAATTTATGTAGAAAGATTTAGAGGTCGATTAATTTTTCCAATCAATAATATTTCAGGTCAACCAATAGCACTAGGTGGAAGGATAATTGAAAATTTAGATTATTTAGCTAAATATATAAATTCACCTGAAACAAACTTTTTTAAAAAAGGTTCAAATTTATATAATTTAGATTTAGCAAGAAAACTTTCTAATAAAGTTGATCACATTTATCTGGTTGAGGGATATATGGATGTAGTAGGTCTAAGTAAAAATGGAATAGATAATGCAGTAGCAAATCTTGGTACGTCTTTAACCGACAAGCAAATTTTAACTTTAAACCAATTTTTTGATGATATAATAATATGTTTTGACGGTGACGAAAGTGGATATAAAGCTGCTGTTAGAGCTGCTGAAAATTCAATAAAGGAACTAAAACCTGAAAAACAAATTTCATTTTTGTTTCTCCCAGATAAAGAAGACCCAGATAGTTATGTAAATAAAAATGGCAAGGCTGATTTTGTAGATTTTACGAAGCAGACCAAATTATCAATTCATCAATTTATTTTTAGTCATTACAAAAAACAAACTAAAAACAATCCATCATCGATGGCTATTTTTGAGAAAAAACTAAGAGAAATTGCAAATACAATAAAAGATGATTTCATAAAAAAATATGTTTTAGAATATTTTTTAGAAAAAATTTCTGAGTTAACACCACATTCCAATCAAAATAATAAAAGATTTTTTTCAAAAAAAACAAAATCTTTAGAGAGTACTAAAAAATATTTTAAAGAAAGTCAGTCTTTGACTGGAGTTGAATTAAAAGAGTTTTCTTTATTATACTTGGTGATAAATAACCTAGATTTATTGCAAGCAAATATTCATCTGATTGAAAATATTAAATTATTTACTGAGTTTAATAAAAAGATATTTGAAATGATTGTTGAAAAATTAAAATCTGGTTCACAAATCACAATTGAAGATCTTAATTTGGATATTGAATTAATAGAAAAAATAAACAAATTTGCTCCAATCAAACATATTCTAAAAAATCAATCTGAGGATGATCAAAAAATTATCGAATTATTAGAGGACATCTCTAGAGATTTGATGAATTATGATCTTGAGTTCAGAATCCAGGAATTAGAATCGAAGTTTTCTGTGGATATGAGCGAGACCACATTTAATGAGTTAAAAGAGCTCAAAAAAAAGCAGAATCTCAATTAAACTGACTAAATTATTAATAGATTTTTATATAATTGACATTATATAAGACTTCTAAATTCAAATTACTGTGGAAAGAATTATTACAAAATCATTTGCTAGGCTTATGGGTCGAGGAACCCATAGAGGCTTTATCACTTATGAGGAGTTAAGTAAATCTCTTGGTAAAAGAAATTTATCTGATGAAAATTTATCTCAAGCTTTCATTCATATATTAGATGAGAACATTACATTAGTTGAAAAAAAATCAGATTTTAAAGTTTTAAGAAAAAAAGAAAATTCAAATAAAGAAGAAGGCAAAACGATTGAGAAAAGCGATGATCCTATCCGAATGTATTTGCGTGAGATGGGTGGTGTAGAACTTCTTTCTAGAGAAGGTGAAATAGCA
>CACJVG010000031.1 GCA_902596785.1 uncultured Pelagibacteraceae bacterium
TGCAAAAGGTTTCTATCCAAAATCAGCAAATGAATTATGCCAAGTTGCTAAAATTAACGAGTCATTATTAGGTTTAAAATATCAATTCCCTATTGAAGAAAGAGAATTCAAAAGCACATCAATTATAAAAATTGAAAATAAAAACCTTCAAAAAATTGCTAATGAAATAAATGGATCTCCAGATTTAGGTGATCAGCAAAAAACAATTCTAGTAAGCTATATCGATAGAACTTCAAAATTAATTCCTTTCTTAACTAGTGAAGAACTAATGGAAATGGAAACCAAAATTAAAATCAAAGAGATGACAGAGGAAATAAAACTTCTAAGTTCAAATTTCCAAAAGAAAGATTATCCCTTTGAGACAGACGCTGAAAAAACTGAAAGACAAAAACTTATTGATGAACAAGGTGGCTGGGGAATAACAACAATAGATTCTGGAAGTGGTTCTATAGAAAATACAATAGAAATACCAACTGCACCGCAAACAAATAGAGGTTTAAAGTTTGCTGCAGCTGCGGCAGAACTAAAACTTATAGATGATAAATTTTTTAAACTAAGAAATCATAATCCACAGTTTAAAAATGCAATTAAACAACTTAAAGATGATATCAAAGCTTATAGAAAAGGTTTAAATGACAATCAGGAAATTGCATCTGATTATGCAAAGAACATTGTTAAAATTGCTAGAAGAATAGAATTTGCAAGTATCTATCCTCCTAATGCATTAAATGAAATGCAAGAAGCAATAATTGAGTTTGATGAATTGCAAAATAAAGAACAAGGTGGATTAAGATTAATTGATGTCCTTTTATTTCCTGCTGGAACAATTGTTGCAAGTGGACCAACATGTTCTGAACAAGGATCAGGAAGATGGTTACCAAAACCATCTGATACATTTAATAAATTCATTTTGATGTCAAAACCAAGTGTTGGCTACAAAAATATTCCTCTTTTATGGATTGAGATGGTTGATGTGAGTAAAATGATAGGATTTATTTTACCGGATTGGATAGCAGATATATTACCTGGTGAATATCCAGTGCATACTAAAGATGGAATTGTAAAAGAAAACTTTAAAAGCAATGTCTTAAAATTCGTAACAGGTGATTTTAAATTATTTAAAGTACCTGTTCCATACGGACATATTTGGGATTCTTTTTTAAGAGTATTTTTAGGATTAATCTTTGGTATTATTATAGGTGTACCTTTAGGATTGTTTATGGGTCTAAACAGATTTGCAAAAGGTTTTTTCGATCCATTAATTGAACTATACAGACCTGTCCCTCCTCTTGCATGGGCGCCTTTGATTATTTCTGTGCTTGGAATTGATAATTCAGGAAAAGTATTTTTATTATTTATGGTCTCATTATCGATTATGATTATTTCTGCAAGAGCTGGTGCTTCAGGAACACAACTCTCAAAAATCCATGCTGCGCACTCATTAGGAGCTACTAAAAAACAAATTTTAAGACATGTAATTTTCCCAAATTCACTTCCTGAAATTCTTACAGGAATTAGAGTTGCTGTTGGTATGTGTTGGGGAACGCTTGTTGCTGCTGAGTTTTTAGCGGGTACAACAGGTATCGGTTTTGTTGAAAACGTTGCAAAAAAGTACTTCCAATACGAGGTGATTTGGATAACGATATTTATTATGGGCCTACTAGGTCTTTTATTTGATATTACATTAAGAAAAATAATTGATAAAACTATTCCTTGGCGTGGAAAAGGATAAATGTTAAGGGGAAGAAATGAAGACCCCAATTTTAAAAAAACAAGTCATTAAAATATTCCAAAAATTTGGCCTAAGTAAAGATCATGCATTAATTTCTACTAATGCATTAATTAATGCAGAATTAGTTGGTGCATATGGTCATGGTTTATCTAGACTTAAGATGTACTGTGATCGAATTTCTAAAAAAGTAATTAATCCAAAACCAAAAATTAAAATTAAAAAAATTTCTACTTCAATTTCTCATATTGATGCAAATAATAGTATCGGTTTTGTTGCAGCTGATTTAGGAATTAAAACTGCAATTAAGCATGCACAAAAAACTGGAATAGGAATGGTAGCGGTTAAAAATAGTGGTCACTATGGTTTATCAGGTTATTACGCAGAACAAGCAGTAAAGAAAAATTTAATTACAATGATCTATACAAATGCTCCTCCAGCAGTTGCTCCACATGGTGCATTAAAAACTTTATTTGGAACAAATCCAATTTGTTTTGGATCCCCTACTGGTTCTAAAGTTCCATTTATTTTAGATACATCAATCTCAATGATTAATAGAGGTAAAATAAGAGTTGCAGCAAGAAACAATCAATCAATTCCTGCGGGAGTTGCTTTAGATAAATTTGGCAAACCAACTACTGATGCGAAAAAAGCATTAGCAGGAGTTCAATTACCAATTGCAGGTTTTAGAGGTTCGGGACTTGCTTGGATGGTAGATATTTTAAGTGGAGTTTTAACAGGAGGAAATCACGCAGGAAGAGTTAAAGATCCTTTTGATGATTTTTCAGGTCCACAAAATATTGGACATTTATTTATAACTTTTAAAGCAAATTTATTTCAAAAAAATTATAACCAACGAATTAAAGATAATATTAAAACAATAAAAAAACTTCCTAAGATAAAAGGTGTTAAGGAAATAATGTATCCAGGACAAAATAAATATGCCCGGTATAAAAATAACTTAAAAAAAGAAATTTCTATACCGGATATAATAAAGAAAGATTTGGAAACCTTAATAAGTTAACATCGTTAGAGCACCCAAAGAAACGATAACAGATGATAAAATTATTGTTCGTTTAACTTTTTCCTTCTTTTTTTCTTCTAGAAGTCTTTGCTTTAGAACATCCACGTTAACCCTTTTCGGAGCTTCAACATATTGAGAGGGGGTCTCTACAATCTCGGATGTTCTATGTAAGCTTTCTGTACTCATATTTGTTTTATAAGCTTAATTTTAATCATTATTAGTTTAATTTTTACATACTAGGGTTGTCCAAAATGGGTTGACTCTAATTTCACTTTTGTTCATATTGGGTTTTTTTACACAAACATGAATACTTTACCTAGCATTTCCGAACACATAGATCAGAATGTAATCAATAAAGTAATTGAAGATAATTTTGCCGCACTGGCACCCTCTTTTTACACTCTAGCCAGCAATTGGTTTGTAAGAGCTTACGACCATTACAAAGATATAGATAAGTTCATCATCATTATATATTTGATAAATCAAGACCTTATATATTTCAGACAAAATGGGATAAAAATTGATTACAATACATTTTACAAGGATAATTCAATCGAAATTAACAAAATTAACATTTCTGATATTTCAAAAGATCTAGGGGTACCCAAAGAGAGCATCAGGAGAAAAGTTTTAGAATTAGAAAAACTAGGAGTAATTAAAAGATCTGGTAAAAAAATATTTATTGTTAGAGATACACTTTACTCAGTTAGAGCAACTAATACGCTGACAGAGATTGCAACTATATTACATGAATTTAATAAAATTTTAAAAAAAGAAAAACTAGCAATTGAAGTTTATTCAGTTGATGAAATAGTATCTGCGATGAAAGAAAATTTCTCTTATTGCTGGTACCAATTTAATAAATTCTGGTTTATTTATGTAAAGAGATGGAGAGAAGAGTTGAAAGATTTAGAAGTTTTTTCAATTGGCATGGTTATACTTATCAATGCAATTAAAAATAAGGAATTTACTCCAAAAAAATCAAACATGAATACTTATCGAAAAGAAATTATGGGCTCAGATAAAAGAGGAGTTAATGCTATGTCTGTTGCTGATATTACTGGTATACCAAGACCAACAGTTGTTAGAAAATTAAAATATTTAATTGAAAGAAAATTTCTTCATATTAATGAAAAGAAATTAATTTCATATAATGAAGAATATTCAAGAAAAAAAAAGACAGATAAATTATTAAAGGCAAATATGCTTAGCTTAAGCTATTTTATTTATAAAATTTTTAATCAAATAAGAATAATCAATCCTTAATTAGATTTTCTTAAAATATAAATAAAAATAAATCCAGTTATATACATGATTAGTGCATAAGCACCAGTTGGTAATGCATATAAAATATCCGTACCAAATATTTGTGTAGAGACAAATAATGCTAATGTTCCATTTTGCAGTCCACATTCTAAAGCAATACACTTCATTTGTTTTACACCTGAAGCAAAAGCTTTTGCAACGTAATATGCAATGACCATCATTGAAATATTTAAGATTAAAGCAATTAAACCTGCTTGTTTTATAAAGCTTAGAATATTTTCTCTTTCTTCATAAAACGCTGCTACGAAAAAAACAGCGAATAAAATTATGTTAAGTTTATTAAATATTTCAACTTTAGAAGATATGAAATTTTCAGCAAATTTTCTAATAATCATTCCTAACATTACAGGTACTGTTACCACTAAAAACATTTTTAGTGCTATTCCAGTCATTGAAATATTTTGAGAAACTTCTGTTATCCCTAACATGTCTGCAGAAGTAAATATAATTAAAGGAACTGTAATTATGCTTAATAAACTAATAACAGCTGTTAAAGATATTGATAATGCAACATCACCATCAGCAAATTTGGTCATTACATTAGACGTTACTCCTCCTGGTGCAGCAGCTATGATCATAACTCCTATTGCTATTTCAGGTGGTGTTTTTAAAATTAAAATTAATATATATGCTACAATTGGAAGAATTATTAATTGAGAAATAAAACCAACAATAAAATCTTTTGGTGTTTTGAATACTCTTCCAAAATCTTCTAGTTTTAATCCTAGGCCCAAGCCTAACATTATTAAGGCCAAAATAATTGGCGCAATTTTAGTTACAATTTCCAAAGTCTCCCCCGCTCAATACTAATTATATAAACTTGTTAAATTTATATAAAGAATTTTTTTTTATATACATGTTAAGTTTTTTCACTTATTTGTAGAAAAAAATGCTTTCAAACAAAGAAATTGTCTGTCCAAATAACTTATTAGATTTAGCTCATAAAAAAAAAGGAGTTAAAGTTGCAGTCGTAAATGCTGGCAAACCTTTGCCTATGTTATCCGTTCAAGACGCGGTTAATGAAAATTTAATTGAGCCCATATTTATTGGTCATGAAGTAGAAATTCAAAAATGTGCTGAAGATATTAAATGGGATATTTCAAAATATGAGCTTATTCATGAGCCTGTAGAAAATGATACAGCTAAAATTGCAGCTAAATTAGCAAGTGAAGGTAAGGTACAAATAATAGTGAAAGGGCATATTCATACTGATGTACTTATGAAAGAAGTTCTTAAACGTGAATATAATTTGTTGGGAAAAACAAGATTAAGTCATATTTGGCATATGACTATCGGTAAAGATGATAAGCCATTAATTATTACTGATGGAGCATTAAATGTTTTACCAAATGTTAAAACAAAAATGCATATTCTTAAGAATGTCGTTAATTTTTCAAATAGAATAGGATTAGAGAGACCAAAAGTATCTGTATTATCTGCAACAGAAGAAGTTTTGGAAAGTGTCCCAAGTTCTATTGAGGCTGCAGAAATAACAAAATTAGCCAAAGAAGAAAATTTAAATGCTGACGTATTTGGCCCTTTAGCATTTGACAACAGTATTTCAAAAAAATCAGCAGCTATAAAAGGAATTAAAAATTTAGTTGCTGGTGAGGCGGATGTATTGTTAGTGCCGAGTGTAGAAACTGGGAATGCTTTAGTAAAAATGCTAATATATTTTAGTGGAGCATGTGCCGCAGGAGTTGTAGTAGGTGGAAAAGTGCCAGTCGTTATAACAAGTAGATCTGATGAAGCTCAAGCGCGTTTAGCCTCAATTGCCGCTGCAGTAGTTGCTTTAGAC
>CACJVG010000032.1 GCA_902596785.1 uncultured Pelagibacteraceae bacterium
CTCTACAGCTAACTTGCACTCCTCAAGTCGAGTACCGAGGTTTAAAATACAAACTTGTGTCCCTTGTTGAATGACTCTCCCTTTGCCAATTTCAATTTTTTCATCTATTGATGGGAGATCAACACCTACTCCAGTCCCTCTTGGATATCTAATTGCAGAAGGTCTGTCATTTATATCTACTGAAGTATTAATCATTTTAATTAATTCAGCTTCATCACTTGCTGCCATTACTACAAAGTTAGGTAAAGTTGATAAGTAAGTTATATCAAATGAACCAGCATGTGTTGATCCATCAGCGCCAACTAATCCTGCTCTATCTATCGCAAATCTAACTGGTAAACTTTGGATGGCAACATCGTGGACAACTTGATCATATGCTCTTTGTAAAAATGTAGAATAAATTGCAGCATATGGTTTATATCCTTCTGTTGCCAAACCAGCTGCAAAAGTTACCGCATGTTGTTCTGCTATTCCTACATCAAACATTCTATTTGGAAACTCCTTCCCAAAAATATCCATGCCAGTTCCTCCTGGCATCGCCGCTGTTATTCCTACTATTTTACTATCTTTTTTGGCATGTTTGACTAACGTATTTGCAAATACTTTTGTATAAGCCGGAAGGTTAGATTTGCTCTTTACTTGTTCGCCAGTCTCAACATTAAATTTTGATACTCCATGATAATGGTCATTTGCTTTTTCTGCATAAGAATAACCTTTTCCTTTTTGAGTTTTGATATGTATCATTATAGGACCCTCGTGTCTTGATTCTTTTGCGTTTTTTAAAATAGGAACCAGGCTTGATAAGTCATGACCATCTATAGGACCTGCATAATAAAAACCAAGTGAACTAAACAATGTGCCTCCAGTAACTGCTGAACGGAAAAAATCCTCTGCTTTTCCTGCTTTAGCACTAAATCTTTTCGAAAATGCAGATGTAATTAACTTTAAGGTTTCTCTAAGACTAAAATATATTTTACCAGTAAATAATTTTGCCAAGTAAGTTCTCATTGCTCCAACTGGTTTTGCAATTGACATGTCGTTATCATTTAAAATAACAATTATTTTAGTTTTAGATGCCCCAGCATTATTCATGGCCTCGTAAGCCATACCTGCACTAATTGCACCATCACCTATTACAGCAATTACATTTGAAGATTTATTTTCTAATTTATTTGCCTCAGCTATTCCTAGTGCAGATGAAATAGATGTTGAACTATGAGCTGCTCCAAATGGATCATACTCACTTTCAGATCTTTTTGTAAAACCTGACAAACCATCACCCTGCCGTAAAGTTCTAATTTTACCTTTTCTGCCAGTTAAAATTTTATGCGGGTAGGATTGATGGCCCACGTCCCATATTAATTTATCATTTGGAGTATCAAAAACATAATGAAGTGCAACTGTCAATTCGACTACTCCCAAACCAGCACCAAGGTGACCTCCTGTTTCTGAAACAGCGTTTATCATTTCCTCCCTCACCTCATCTGCTACTTTTTGTAAATTATCCTCAGAAACTTTTTTTAAGTCAGATGGAAAATTAATATCATTTAAAAATTGATAATTTTTTTTCATTTTTTTCTATTCAATATATAGTCTAATGTTTCATTTATTTTTTCAGATCTTGAACCGTATTTTCTTAAATTCTTATTAATATCTTGTATTATCTTATCACAATACTTAAGTGAGTCATCATAGCCAATTAAATTTATAAGTGTTGCCTTGCCTTTTTTTTGATCTTTTCCTGTTTTTTTTCCAGCTTCCTTAGAATTACTTTTCAGATCAATTAAATCATCAGCTATTTGGAATAAAAGACCAATTTTTGATCCAATATTTTCAAAAAATTTAATTTCTTGGATTGTTTTTTTCTTAATTATTGCTGGAGCTGCAGAGCAAAAACTAAATAACATTCCAGTTTTCTTTATTTCCATTTCTATTATTTTTTTCCTTGATACTTTCTTTCTCTCATAGCTCAAGTCTAAATATTGCCCACCAGCAATTCCTAAATGACCTGAGCATTCTGATAATTTTTTGATTAGGTTGATTTTTATCTTTTCATTTAATTTCAATTTAGGACTTGATAAAATTTCAAAAGCTAAAGTTAGTAATGAGTTTCCTGCTAGAACTGCTGTAGACTCACCAAATTTAATGTGAGTTGAAGGTTTTCCTCTCCTTATATCATCATCATCCATGCAGGGTAGATCATCATGAATAAGTGAATAAGCATGAATACATTCAACGGCAGACCCGACTATTATCAATGTTTTATAATCAATTGAAAATAATGACCCTAAGTCAATTAAGATTTTAGATCTTATTTTTTTTCCACCCGGAAATAAACCATACCTCATGGGTGACATTAGCTGAGAATATTTCTGTGAATTAATATATTTTTTAAGAAATATATTTGTATCCTTAGCTATTTTATTAAGCTGTTTTTTCATTTTTTTTAGTTATTTCCTTAATCTTTTTATTTGTCTCTTCCCCAATAGATTTAAAATTTTTATGAAATTTTTTTTCAATAATATTATTTAATTTTAGAAGTTCTTGATAACTATCAACTGAATTGTTTAGATCGTTTTCCTTCTCAAGAGACTCTATAATCTTATTTGCTTTTTCTGTAAGCTCCTCAACTGAGTACTGATCATAATCAAGTGGTAATATTTTATCTTTCATATAATAATTATTAATACATGAAATCTATTCAATCAAATATCAAAAAAGCAAAAAAATATTTAGACAATAATCATTGTGTTGCGGTACCAACAGAAACTGTTTATGGATTAGCTGCAAACGCATACTCGAATAGGGCGGTTAAGAAAATATTTAGTCTAAAAAAAAGACCATTAAACAATCCGCTTATTGTCCATTATTACGATATTCAAAGACTTAAACAAGACTGTGATATAAATGATAATCTTATAAAACTTTACAAAAAATTTTCTCCAGGTCCTATAACTTATGTTTTGAAATTAAAAAATAACTCAAAAGTATCAAAATTTGTCACAAATAATAAAAAAAGTATTGCTGTACGTTTTCCTAAACATAAATTGTTCAGAAATTTATTAAAAAATTTAGATTATCCAGTAGCTGCGCCTAGCGCAAATATATCCTCAAGATTAAGTTCAGTTAAACCATCTGATGTAAAAGAAGAATTTGGTTCAAAAATAAAATATATTTTAAATGGAG
This sequence comes from uncultured Pelagibacteraceae bacterium, assembly GCA_902596785.1. Lineage (GTDB taxonomy): Bacteria > Pseudomonadota > Alphaproteobacteria > Pelagibacterales > Pelagibacteraceae > Pelagibacter. The sequence continues at coordinate 3,187 of CACJVG010000032.1, forward strand.
GAAAAAGTAAAATTGGAGTTGAATCCACAATTTTAAATCTTTTAGAAAAACCTTCACTTTTAAGATATGGAGGCCTAGATACTAAAAAAATTGAAAATGTTTTAAAAAAAAAATTATTAATTAATACAAATTCAAAAAAAAAATTATCACCTGGTTTATATCCATTGCATTACTCACCTGGGATACCTTTGAGAATCAATGTTAAAAAACCAAAAAAAGATGAGGCTTATTTATTAATAAAAAAAAGAAAATCAAAATTAAAAAACTATTATTATTTATCCAAAGTAAAAAATATAAATGAAGCTGCTAAGAATTTATATTCAACTTTAAGAAAAATTAAAAACGATGGGTTTAAAAAAATTGCAGTTGAGATGATACCAAACATAGGTCTTGGCAAAACAATTAACGATAGATTAAAGAGAGCCTCTAAATATTAATGACAAATTCTATTGAAGTAATTAATCTATCAAAAAAATATAAAAATAAAGAAGCAGTAGCTAATATAAATTTTAAAATTAATGAAAATGAAATGGTTGGTTTATTAGGACCTAATGGATGTGGAAAAACTACAACTATTGGAATGATTTTAGGATTATTAAAACCAAGTAGTGGTGAGGTTTTAATCAACGGAGAGAATATTGAAAAAAATAAAATCTCACTTCTACATAAAATGAATTTTATTTCGCCATATATTGAATTACCTAAAAAACTCAAAGTGAAACAAAATTTAGTTGTTTATGGAAAATTATATAACATTCAAAATTTAAATGACCGAATAGATCACCTTGCAAATAAACTTAGATTAAAAGACCTTTTAAACAAAATTACTGGAGAACTTTCTTCTGGGCAAAAAAACAGGGTAAGTCTTGCTAAAGCTTTAATAAATGATCCAACAGTACTTTTGTTGGATGAACCCACTGCTTCTTTGGATCCTGAAACTGGTGATTTTGTAAGATCTTTTTTAGAGGATTACAAAAAGGAAAAAAAAATTTCAGTTTTGCTTGCCTCTCATAATATGGAAGAAGTAAAAAGATTATGTAATTCTGTTTTAATGATGAAAGACGGTTTGATAGTGGATAAAGGAACTCCTGAAGAGTTAATAAAAAAATATGGAAGAAGAAATTTAGAGGAAGTATTTTTAGAAATTGCGAGAAAATAAAAATGAATTTAATTAGAATTTACGGTCTTTTTTTAAGACACTTTTATTTAATTACCAGATCATTTCCAAGAATATTAGATTTAATTTATTGGCCTTCAATTCAAATTACTCTCTGGGGATTTATTTCTAATTTTTTTGCAGCTCATAGCTCTTATTACAGTGGTGCAGTAGGAGTCATACTTTCATGTGCAATTCTTTATGATTTTTTATTTAGAACTAGTATTGGCTTTAATATGTTGTTTTTAGAGGAAATTTGGAGCAGAAATTTTACAAATCTATTTATTGCGCCGATGAAAATTAGTGAGATAATTGTCTCTCTAATTTTTACTGCTTTAATAAGAGCATTAATTGGTTTGATCCCAGCTATACTATTAACTTCTCCTTTATTTGGTATATCTTTGCTAAAACTTGGTCTTCCTTTAGCATTTCTTTTCTTGAGTCTTTATTTATTTGGAATAACACTTGGTCTTTTTGTTTCAGCAGGATTGTTAAGATTTGGACCATCTTTTGAGAATATTGCATGGTCTACTATGTTTTTATTAGCACCTTTCGGCTGTATTTACTATCCAGTTGAAACACTGCCAGGAATCTTCCAATCAATCGCTTTCGCACTTCCATTGGTTTATATTTTTGAAGAGACTAGAAATATCTTGGTCAATGGAATTGTAAATTATGAAAATATCATTAATGCAATCTATCTGAACGGGTTTTATTTAATTTTGTCTATATTTGTATTTTATTACTCTTTCGACAAAGCAAGAGATAAAGGAACTTTAATAAATATAGGTGAATAAAATGGTGCGCCTGCTAGGAGTCGAACCCAGAACCTCCTGATCCGAAGTCAGGCGCTCTATCCAGTTGAGCTACAAGCGCATATAGTATTAATATTATATTTTATGGAAAAAAACATTAATTTTATAGTCAAAGAGGATGAGAAGAATTTAAGGGTTGATGTTTTAATTAACAAAAGAGAGGAATTAATTAGTAGAACTAGAATTAAAAATTTAATTTTAAAAGAAAAGTTAACACTAAATAATGAAATAATTAAAAGTCCGTCAAAAAAGGTCTCAATTGGTGATAGTATAAATCTTAAGATTCCAGAGCCTGAAATAGCATCCC
>CACJVG010000033.1 GCA_902596785.1 uncultured Pelagibacteraceae bacterium
AGACAAAAAGGGATTAATTAAATTAGGAAATGAAAGAGTAGTTGAAGCAAGATTAAGTGATGCAGAATTTTTTTGGAAAAAAGATAAATCTCAAAATATGGTCAAAAAAGTTACTGAATTAAAATCAATGAATTATTTTAAAGGATTAGGAAGTTATTTCGATAAAGCCCAAAGAATGAGAAAATTGGGTGGAATGATATCTGATGAACTTTTAATCAGTAAAGAAAAAGTTGAATTGTCAGCATCAATTTGTAAAGTTGATTTATTATCAGAACTAGTAAGTGAATTTCCAGAACTCCAAGGTGTAATGGGAGGTTACTTTGCTAACGCACAAGGTTTTGATAAAGATTTAGCTTTGGCGATAAGTGAGCAATATTTACCTACAGGTTCAGGTTCAAGAGTTCCAAAAAAACCATTTAGCGTAGCTCTTTCTTTAGCTGATAAGATAGATACTTTAGTTGGTTTTTTTGGTTTAAATCAAAAACCAACAAGTTCGAAAGATCCGTATGCTCTAAGAAGATTAGCATTAGGAGTAATAAGAATAATAGTTGAAAATAAAAAAGATTTTAAAATAAAAGATTTAATTAATTATTCTTTAAGCCTGTATTTAGATCAAGGTTTTGAAATTGATAACCAATCCCTACAAAATGAATTATCAGATTTTTTAATGGATAGATTAAAATATCACATGAAGGAAGAAAATATTAGAAATGATATAATTCAAGCATCAACTAGTTCTTTTAACTTAGATCAATCTGTTATTATTTTTAATAAAGCTAAACATTTAAATAAAATTATTAACAAACCAAATGGTTTAGATATTATTGCAAGCTATAAAAGAGCCTCAAACATTTTAGACGGTGAATTAAAAAAAGATAAAATAGAATTATCAAATACAACTGACCCTGGAATTTTTAAAACTGAGTTAGAAAAAAACCTATTTAAAAAAATTAGTGAATTAAGGAAATATTTTTCAGGGATTAATAAAGATGAAAATTATGTTCAAACATTGGACAATTTAGCTAGTATTAAAAGAGAGGTTTTTGACTTTTTTGATAATGTAATTGTGAACGAAGATGATCTGGTCATAAAGAAGAATAGGCTGGAACTAATCCAAATGATGTGTAAAACGTTCAACAACTATGTTAATTTTGCTCTAATCGACTCCCGTTAATGAAAAAACTTATTTTAAACTTTAATTCTAAGGATAGTAAAAAAATTAAAAATCCTAAAAATTTTTTAGGAGGAAAAGGTGCTAATCTTTCTGAAATGGGAAGAATGGGTCTTCCTGTGCCTCCTGGTTTTACAATATCCACAAAAGTTTGCGAAATTTTTTATAAGGATAAAAAAAGATTAAATAAAAGTTTAATTTCTCAAATTAAAAAAGAATTAAAATTAATCGAAAAAGATGTTTCTAAGAAATTTGGGGACTTAAAAAATCCACTTTTATTATCTGTGCGGTCTGGTGCAAGAGTATCAATGCCAGGTATGATGGATACTATTCTAAATCTGGGTCTTAACGATAAAACAGTTAAAGCTTTAGCAATTAAAACTTCAAATGGAAGATTTGCTAAAGACAGTTATAGAAGATTCATTCAAATGTACGGTAATGTGGTAATGGGTGTAGAAGGTTATCATTTTGAGGAATTAATTGAAAATTATAAACTTACGAAAGGTGTTTTGTTAGATACAGATTTAGATGAAAGTGATTGGGATGGATTAATTGAAGACTTTAAAAGAACAGTAAAAGAGAAGGCAAAAAAAGATTTTCCTCAAGATGTTCACGAACAATTGCTAGGAGCAATAAGCGCAGTATTTTTATCATGGGAAAGCAATAGAGCAAAAGTTTATAGAAAACTAAATCAAATCCCAGCCGAGTGGGGAACTGCTGTAAATGTTCAATCAATGGTTTTTGGAAATATGGGTGATGATTGTGCGACGGGAGTTGTGTTTACACGAAATCCATCAGATGGATCAAATGAGATATATGGTGAGTATTTAATTAATGCGCAAGGTGAAGATGTTGTAGCGGGCACCAGGACCCCTCAATACATAACAAAAAAAGCTAGGAGAGATGCTAAAGTAAAAGAATTATCAATGGAAGAGTCTATGCCTAAAGTCTTTAAAGAACTTCAAAAAATTTTGAAAAAATTAGAGACGCATTACAAAGATATGCAAGACGTAGAGTTTACAGTTGAAAATGGTAAACTATGGATGCTTCAAACAAGATCAGGAAAAAGAACAGCAAAATCAGCAGTGAAGATTGCAGTTGATATGGTTAAAGAAAAATTAATTTCTAAAAAGGAAGCTGTGTTAAGAATTGATCCAAACTCACTGGATACACTTTTGCACCCTACTTTAGATGAAAAAAGCACAATTAATGTAATAGCAAATGGATTGCCAGCATCACCTGGTGCAGCTAGTGGTAAAGTTGTATTTACATCAGAAGAGGCAGAAAGATTAACTGCAATGATGCAAGATACAATTTTGGTAAGAGTGGAGACCTCCCCAGAAGATATACAAGGAATGCATGCCGCTAAAGGAATCTTAACTGCAAGAGGTGGAATGACAAGTCATGCGGCTGTTGTTGCAAGAGGTATGGGTAGACCATGCGTGTCAGGATCAAGTGAAATTGATATAAACTATGAAAATAAATCTTTTAAAACTTCTTCAATGGAAATTAAAGAAGGAGATACAATTACAATAGATGGTTCTACTGGAAGAATTATTGCTGGAAGTGTTTCAACTGTGAAACCAGAAATATCTGGTGATTTTTCAAAGTTAATGTCTTGGGCCGATAGTTTTAGAAAGTTAAAAGTAAGAACAAATTCTGAAACCCCAAAAGATACTAAAACAGCAAAAGATTTTGGTGCTGAGGGAATTGGATTATGTAGAACTGAACATATGTTCTTTGATGAAGAGCGAATTTTGTCTGTAAGAGAAATGATATTATCTAAAACGAAAGAAGATAGAGCAATAGCATTAGAAAAATTATTGCCGCATCAAAGAAAAGATTTTATTGATATTTTTAAAATCATGAAGGAATTACCAGTTACAGTTAGATTGTTGGACCCACCATTACATGAATTTTTACCACGTACAGAAAAGGAGATTAATGAGGTTGCTAATATAGTTAATCTTCCAATTAAAGAGGTTGAGTCAAGGATTGAAGAGCTCCATGAACAAAATCCTATGCTAGGTCATAGAGGCTGTCGTCTGGGAATATCTTTTCCTGAAATTTATGAAATGCAATGTAAAGCAATTTTTGAGGCATTAGCACACCTTAAAAAAAGTAAAATAAAATCTGCATTTCCTGAAATAATGATACCTTTGGTGTCTACAGAGGCAGAGATAAAAATAATGAAAGATTTAGTAATTAGAACCGCAAGACAGGTTCAAAAAGATCATAAATTAAAAATAGAATTTTTGGTTGGTACAATGATTGAATTACCTAGAGCCGCTATTAAAGCAAAAGAAATTGCAAAATATGCAGAATTTTTTAGTTTTGGAACTAATGATTTAACACAAACTACATTTGGTATCAGTAGGGATGATAGTGGAAAGTTTTTAAACGATTATTTAGAGAATAAAATATTTTCTGTTGATCCTTTTGTTTCAATAGACGAAGGTGTTGCTGATTTAGTAGAAATTGCCTTAGAAAAAGGGAGAAAACAAAATAAAAATCTTAAATTAGGTATCTGTGGTGAACACGGAGGAGATCCACGCAGCATATCTTTTTGCTCTAGAGTAGGATTGAATTATGTTTCTTGCTCTCCTTATAGGGTCCCGGTTGCTAGACTAGCTGCAGCACAAGCAGAATTAAAAAGAAAATAAACATTATTATTCTGTAAAAACAAAAACCTCAAATACACCAACTTTTTTTGACAAAACTTCTTTA
>CACJVG010000034.1 GCA_902596785.1 uncultured Pelagibacteraceae bacterium
AGGAGTAAAACTAAATTGAAATTTTTTCTTAGTAAATTTTCTTAACATTTGATCTATTTCAGAATTATGACGATGAAAACCGACTCCATAAGCACTCAAAGACTGATATAGATTTTTATCTTTATATTTTTTGTGAACTCCTCTACCAGCACCTGAATATCCGGATTTTGAATCAATTATAATATTATTAAATTTAATTAAATTTTTCTTAAATAAAGGAAATAGAGGAAGTAATATTGATGTTGGATAACATCCTGGACATGAAATAATATTATATTTTTTAATCTCTTTTCTATTAATTTCAGGAAGTAAATAAATACTTTTTTTTATTAAATTAGTTGCTCGATGTTTTTGTTTATACCATTTTAAATAATCAGAGGCTTTTTCTAATCTAAAATCTGCAGCAAGATCGATTAGAGTATGATTTTTGCTTAAATGTTTAGATATATCTTGCGCTTCTCCATTTGGAAGTGCTGTAAAAATAACATGAACGTCTTTTAATAATTTTTTATTATATTTTAAAATTTTTGGTAATTTAAATTTAGATAAAGATTTATCATATGATTTAATGTTTTTACCTACAGAGGAATTTCCGCAAAGGTATCTAATATTGATATTTTTGTGTTTAACTAATAATTTAATTAATTGAACACCAATATATCCAGTGGATCCAGCAACTAATGCGTTAAGCTTGGGCATTTTTTATTATAACAGTTAAAAATTAAAAAAAAATTATCTTTTAGAGAATTGGAAGCTTCTTCTAGCTTTTCTTCTACCAGGTTTTTTTCTTTCAACTGCCCTAGAGTCTCTGGTAGTAAGTTTCTCAGTTTTTAAGGTGGCTTTTAGATTTTCATCAAATAATACTAAAGCTTTTGAAATACCGTGAACCATAGCCCCTGCTTGGCCTGTAGGTCCTCCTCCTTTTACACTACATCTTACATCATAATCTGTAGCCTGATTAATAATCTCAAATGGTCTTGTAATTTGCATTTTATGTGTTTCATCTGCAAAATATTCATTGAACAATTTACCGTTTACATAAATTTTACCAGAACCTTTTTTTAACCAAACTTTAGCTATTGATGTTTTTCTTCTTCCTGTAGCATATTTGCTATCTTTAAAATCTAATTTTAATTTAGGAGATTTTGAAGCTGATTGAGTATTTTCCATTTTAGTTTCTTGCTATGTTTTTACTATTTAATTTGTCTAACTCGATAACTGTAGGATTTTGTGCTGAATGCGGATGTTCATTTCCTGCATAAATTTTTAATTTTGTTAATTGTTTTCTCCCCAATACTCCACCAGGTAACATTCTTTTAACTGCCATTTTTAAAGTTTCTCCAGGTTTTTTTTCATGAAGTTTCTCAGGTGTTGTAACTTTAATTCCACCTGGATGACCAGTGTGTCTGTAATATTTTTTATCTTGAAATTTTTTTCCAGTAAATTTTGCTTGTTCAATATTTTTAACAACAACAAAATCGCCATCATCCATATGAGGAGTGTATGTAGTTTTATTCTTACCTCTTATGATATTTGAAACTACAGTTGCTAATCTTCCAACTACTGCATTCTTCGCGTCTATTTCATACCAAGATGAAGCTAATTGGTCTTTTTTAGTGAATTTTGTCATTGTGCGAGGATTAATACTATTAATAATTACAAAGTCAATTTTATATTTAGCTTGAATTATGTAGCTTATATGCTAGAAATTACTTGCCGATTTGATCCTATTGCGGGCTTATAACTGCTAAAAAGGAAATTTCATAAAATTAATAAAATCGGTAGGCATTTGAACTGTATTGTGCGCCTAACATAATGTTGAAGCACTAAAAAAGGAGTAAAATGACTAAAAAAAGAAATAACCCTGAAACTATAGCTATCCACGGTGGTGACTATAGAAGTGATCCAGCGACGAACGCCGTAGCTGTTCCAATTTATAGGACAACATCATACCAATTTAACAACACAGAGCACGCTGCTAACCTTTTTGCTCTTAAAGAATTTGGTAACATCTATACTCGTATAATGAATCCAACAAATGATGTGTTGGAAAAAAGAGTAGCTGCACTTGAGGGAGGACTTGCATGTTTAACTGTTTCTTCAGGACAAACTGCCTCAACTTTTGCTATACTAAATGTTGCTCAAGCAGGAGACAATATAGTTAGTTCAACTGACCTTTATGGTGGAACGGTATCTTTATTCACACATACACTTAGTAAGCTTGGTATAGAAATAAGATATGCAGATCCAAGTAATCCTGAAAATTTTGAGAAGTTAATAGATGACAAAACTAGAGCTTTTTATGGTGAAACTCTACCCAATCCATATTTAAGAGTTTTTCCAATTAAGGAAGTTTCTGATATTGGAAGAAAATATAATATACCATTAATAATGGATAACACTGCATCACCTGTGATTTGTAAACCAATAGAACATGGAGCTGCTGTGGTAATACATTCACTCACAAAATATATAGGTGGTCATGGGACAGCTGTAGCGGGTAGTATCGTTGATAGTGGTAACTTTGATTGGACAGCAGATCCAAAAAGACAACCATTATTTAACGAACCGGATGCAAGTTATGGTGGTGTTATTTGGGGAAAAGCCGTACCAGAATTAACTGGTGCTAATGTTCCCTTTGCTGTTAGAGCAAGAGTTTGTTTATTGAGAGACTTAGGGTCAGCTCTGGCTCCAGATAATGCATTTGCAATAATTCAAGGACTTGAAACGGTTGCTTTAAGAATGAGACAACATTGCGCTAACGCTGAGTATGTAGTTGATTTTCTAAAAAAACATAAAGAAGTTACAAAAGTTATTTATTCTACAGAACACGATAAACCCATTGCCGATAGAGCAAAAAAATATCTTAAAGGTGGAAATGGACCAATGATTGGTATCGAGCTTAAAGGTGGAATTGAAGCTGGTAAAAAATTTATCGAGTCTTTAAAAATGTTCTATCATGTAGCAAATATTGGTGATGCTAGAAGTTTAGCAATTCATCCAGCAAGTACAACTCATAGTCAATTAAATGAGAAAGAACTAGCTGCATCAGGAGTTACACAAAGTTATGTAAGACTTTGTATCGGTATTGAACACATCGATGATATTATTGAGGATCTTGATCAAGCACTGAATAAATCTTCAAAGGGTAATTTAAAAGCTGTAAGCTAATTTGAGGTTTTAATGTCTACAAATAGAAACTAATAAATATCCTCTTTATATTTCATAATATAAAGAAAATACAAAGTTGAGAGTATTATTAAAATAGAATTTATCTGGTGTAGAGACGCATAAAGCATTTTTACTCCAGATAAAATTGTAAGAATTCCTAAAACAATTTGAAATAATAAACTAGTTCCAATAACAAAAATTGGAATTCTCAAATTAATATTTCCATTTTTTAAAACAAAAAAAAGTATATAAAAATATAATGCAACTATAAAATAAGCTAAATTTCTATGAATAAATTGAACAAGTGATTGATTATCAAATACAGCTATATTAAAGAGATCAGAAATCATACTGTCATCAGGAAAATATGAGGAACCCATTAATGGCCAAGTATTGTAAATTTTACCTGCATCCATACCAGAGACAAATGCTCCAATTATTAATTGTAAAAATAATAATAAGAGAAATAATTTAATTGTAATTTGATTAATTTTTATATTTGTTAGTTTTAAAAACTTCCAGAAAACTAAAGATAAAATAATAAAAGCAATAAATAAATGTAGTGATAATCTATAATGACTAACATCAATTCTATCAATTAAACCACTTGAAACCATGTACCATCCAATAAATCCTTGAAAACACACTAAGATAAAAATAATTGAATATTCTCTTA
>CACJVG010000035.1 GCA_902596785.1 uncultured Pelagibacteraceae bacterium
ATAAGAACTGGTCCTGGTCTTCCTTCTCTTGAGTAATAGAGCATTTTTTCTAATTCATATCTAATCTTATTTTTATCTTTCAATAAAACAGCATATTTTGTAATCGGTTTTACCAGGTCAACAACTTCCATTTCTTGAAAACCAATTTGACGAATATTTTTATTTTTTCTTAGCTGTCCTGTTACAACAGCTCCTGAAAAGTGAAATGTTGGAATTGAGTCAAAAAATGAGCAAGCCATTCCTTGCATTAAATTTAGCATTCCAGGGCCACTTGTGGCTGCAGTTACACCAATTTTATTACTAAATCTAGAGTATGCATCAGCTGCAATTGAGGCTCCTTGTTCATTTTGTGAAGGTATAACTTTAATGTCTTTTCTTTTTCCTAGACTATCTAAAACATGAATAATATTTCCACCTTGTCCAACAAATACTGCGTCTGTTATTTTTGACAAAAATTCTGCTATGTAGTCTGATAATTTCATTAAAGTATGAGCCTATATTTATCTAAATAAAATTAATATGTTCCGGTGTATCTGTTTCAGGTTGTTTAAGATCACTCGTGCCTTTTACAAAATTATCTAAAGCTTCATTTACTTTATGTTGTAAACAAAGGCTTGCACACATTTTTTGAGCATTAAATTTAGGCGAGGAAAGATAATTCATTACTTCCCAATATCTATCTGAGTTCCAAATATCCTTGAACCTTGTGTCACATATATTACCAATATGAAATTTTTTATACTTTTCATTAAATAACCCTCCACAAGGCGCTACTAATCCTGAACCAGATAATTGCAACATAAATGGTGCACCATAACATCTTTGATATGATCTTTTGTTGTTACCTTGATCTTTAATTTTTGACCATTTTATCACACATTTATAAGTTTCATCCGAATAACTTTCAGCCTCTTTAAGCAAAGGATATAATTTCTCATATTCTTCGTACAAAACTCCCAAACCTCCATCCTCATTATCAGAACAATGTTTTATTATTGCATAATCTGGCCTCAACTCTTTACCCAATTTTGCTAATGGAATAATTTGATCAGCATCTTCTGGCATCAATACCATTTGCATACCGATAGTAACTTTAAGATTATTTTTTTTTTTTATTTCAACCATATCTCTTATATTTTGACATACACGATCATATGAGCTTTCTTTAACACCCATAATTTCAGCATATCTTTTTTTTTCTCCAGCTGAAAAATTAACTCTTAAATATGTTAAATAAGGCATAACATCTTCAAGTCTATTCTTTGTTAAAACAAATGCATTTGTACCCACAGCCATTGATAAACCTAATTCATGACCATATTTGCATGCATCAGTAAAAACAGGAGATATGGTGCTTTCACCGTCAGAAACAAAGCTTATGCCCTTAACCCCTATTTCAGCACAATCCTCTAAAAAATCGAAAATAACTTTTTTATTAATTATTTTTCTATCATTTTCTTGGAACATGGCATAACAGAAGCCACATGAGTAATTACAGGCTCTAGTCAAAGCCATATCAATCGTAATAGGAGCTATTCTTTCACCTCTTTGCCATTTTTCAACTCTATCTAAGTGCCAAGCAAGTTTAGTCCCATCTAAGATTAAATCTTGATGATCTTTACCGAATTCACTCATAATTCAAATATACCTTAAATCCTTTTATTTACCTACAAATTTATTAATTATTTTGCATACTCTTAATATATCATTTCTTTTTAAATCCTGGTGAATTGGCAAAGTTAGTATTTTTTTACTTTGATATTCAGTTATTGGAAAGTCACCTTTTTTATATCCAAGTCTTTTTGATGCTGGTTGAAGATGAATTGGTACTGGATAATGTATAGATGTCATTATTTTATTTTTTAATAAATATTTTTTTAATTCATCTCTATTTTCAACTTGTATAACAAAAGTATGATAAGTATTAAATTCATGTTTGCTTTCAGTTGGAAAATAAACTTTTTTTGATAAGTTTTTTTTATAAAAAGCAAAATTACTTCTTCTTTTGGAAATTACATTGTTCAAATTTTTTAATTTAAAATTTAAAATTGCTGCGTGCAAATTATCCATTCTTGAAACATAACCAAAACTTTTTACTCTATCTCTGTTAGTCATTCCATGATTACTTAAATCCTTAATTTTATTATAATATTTCTTATTATTTGTTACCAAATATCCAGAGTCTCCTATAGCATTAAGATTTTTTAACGGATGAGCAGAAAAGCATCCAATATCACCAAAAGTTCCAGAATATTTATTTTTATACTTTGATCCAATTGCTTGAGCTGCATCTTCAATAACTTTTAAATTATACTTTCTAGCAATTTTCATGATTTTATCCATTTCTGACATTCTTCCAGTAAGGTGTACTGGCATAATACATTTTGTTTTTTTTGTTATAGCTTTTTCAATTTTAGCTGTATCTATATTTTGATTAGATAGCACATCTACAAAAACTGGTTTTGCCCCCAAATGAACTATTACTGCCGTTGATGCAATAAATGAATTAGGAGTTGTTATTACCTCATCCCCTCTTCTCACTCCACATACTGACAAAGCAAAAGTTAACGCATCTGTGCCACTGTTTAAAGCTACCGCATATTTTGAGTTACAATATTTTGCAATATTTCTTTCAAATTTTTGTATTTCTTTGCCTCCAACATATTCACCTGTATCCAGAATATTTTTAAATATTGATGTTAATTGTTTGCTAATTTTATTATTTTGATTAGCAATATTGACATAAGGGATTTTCATATACTTATAAAGATATATATAGTTTATTTATGTATAAGTTAATTGATAAAAAATTTTATGATTTTTATACAACTAAATTTACATTTGTATACATTTTGTTTTTATTTTTTGTTTCATTATTATCAATAATATTTACTTATCAATTAGTTTTAAAAATTCCCTACCTGGTAGATGAATATAGCAATATAATAATATCAAATATTCCATTTGGATATGGTCCGTTAATCGAAAATTTATATAATGGTAATGGATACATCAAATTATGGAATGGTAGTGACAATTATCTCTCAAGACTTCCTTTTTTGCCAATATTTGAAACTTTATTATTAAAATTTACATTAAATATTTATTTATTTCTTTTAATTAAAAATTTACTTTTCTTCTCTTTATATTTTTATTTTGCATATCTTTATTCTAATACACAAAATAAAAGTCACATCTGTTTTTTATTTTTGACGTCAATTATTTTTTACAATATTTATAATTTATCAACAAATCTAAATTTTATTTTTGCAGATGCATTTATAGGAATATGGTTACCGACTATTTTTTTAATTTTAAGTACCAAGTTTCATTATAAAAACTTTGTTTTAGGTTTAATGCTTTTTTTTATTTATTTGACTAAAACTACAATGTTTTTTCCAACATTAACAATTTCAATCTTATATATATATTTTGAAAAAGATATTTTATTAAAAAAAAGATTTGTTCCTATTTTTTTTTTAACATTATCAATTATAGTGTGGGGCTCATTTGCATATCTTAAAACAGGAGTTTTTGCATTCGGATCTAAGATATCTTCAGATAATCAAGAAGCTTTACATATTGTTATGAATCAAAATTTTCATAAGTATTATCCTAAAATATCAGTTGACCTTATTCCTAGAAACAAAACTAAAATAATTTTTGAAAATGAATGGGACAACTATGAGTATTATAAAAAACTAAACAATGAATATTTTGAAAACAATAAATTAAGAGTTTTAAAAGATACATTTATAAAAGTAAAATTTATTTTTTTTAATATTAGAAAAGACTCA
>CACJVG010000036.1 GCA_902596785.1 uncultured Pelagibacteraceae bacterium
TTCTGGCGTATCTCCTTCATATGAAGAGATGAAACAGTCTCTTAATTTAAAATCTAAATCAGGTATTCATAGATTGATTAGTGCTTTAGAAGAAAGAGGTTTTATAAAAAGATTAGCTCACAAAGCAAGAGCTTTAGAGGTAATTAAATTGCCAGAAACAGCTTCTGCCAATGATATTTATAATAGCTTTTCACCTAGTGTGATTAAAGGTGGATTAGATGAAGAACAAACTGACTCAGATGAAGTAGAAGTACCAGTGCTTGGAAAAATTGCAGCCGGAACACCTGTTGAAGCAATACAAAATGAGGTATCTAGAATTCCGCTACCAAATAATTTAGAAAAAAATGGTGATTACTTTGGATTAAAAGTTCAAGGTGACTCCATGATAGATGCAGGTATTCATGAAGGTGATACTGTTATTATTAAAAGAACAGATACTGCTGATAATGGTAAAATTGTTGTTGCATTAATAGATGAGCATGAAGCGATGTTAAAAAGAATTCGTAAAAAAGGTAAAGTTGTAGCGCTTGAAAGTGCTAATAGAAACTATGAAACTAAGATTTTTGGACCTGATAGAGTAAAAGTTCAAGGAGTTTTAGTATCTTTATATAGAAACTTCTAAAAAAATAGTCTAAACAACATTGATGTCTAAAGTAGCAACACGTTTTGCTCCATCCCCTACTGGAGCTCTTCATATTGGAGGGGTTAGAACTGCCTTATTTAATTGGTTGTTCTCTAAAAATCAAAAAGGAACTTTTCACCTAAGAATTGAAGATACTGACAAAGAAAGGTCAAAAGAGGAACACAAAATACAAATTATTAAATCATTAAAGTGGATAGGAATTGAGCATGATGGTGAAGAATATATTCAGTCACAAAAAATAGAAGATCACATTAAAATTGCTAATGAATTATTAAAAAAAGGCAACGCATATAAATGCTACTGCTCTGCTGAAGAGATAGAGGAACAAAAAAAAAGAGCTAGGCAAAAAAAGATGCCATATATTTATAATAGAAAATGGAGAGATGCTGATGAAAAAGATGCTCCTAAAGATATTAAACCCGTAATTAGATTTAAAAGTAAAATAGAGGGAAATTCTAAAGTTAATGATTTAGTTCAAGGAGATGTTGAAATTGAAAATAATACAATAGAAGATTTTATAATTTTAAGAAACGATGGAACACCAACCTATAATCTTTCTGCAACTGTTGACGATCATCAAATGGGAATGACACATATAATTAGAGGAGATGATCATAAGATAAATACTTTTAAACAAATACAAATATACCAAGCAATGGGTTGGGATGTTCCAGAATTTGCGCATATTCCACTAATTCATACTATTGAAGGTAAAAAACTTTCAAAAAGAGATAATGCCTCAACTTTGGATGATTACTCAAAAATAGGAATAATGCCTGATGCATTAAGAAATTATTTACTTAGATTAGGATGGTCATATCAAGATAAAGAAATATTTACTCTAGAAGAGAGCATTGAACACTTTAATTTAGCAGGTATTGGAAAATCACCATCAAAACTAGATATGAGTAGAATATTATCAATGAATGAACATTATATAAAAACAATCGATGAGAACGATCTTTATCAATGTCTAGACGAATATTGTAAAATTTATAAAGAAAAAATTAAAAATGATAAAGAAACAAAAGTTAAATCCTCATTATCATTTTTAAAAAATAAGGCTAAAACATTAGAAGACATTTACAATAATTCAAAATTCATAATAAATGATGAAGTTAACTTCAATGAGGATGATATTAAATTAATAGATGATAAAGCAAAAAAAATTATTTCAGAATTTATTAAAAAATTATCGTCTATTTCAAAAATAAATAAAGAGAATTTAGAGCCTGTAGTAAATAATTTAATAAAAATAAATGATACAAATTTTAAAGGTGTCGGTCAGCCTATACGAATTGGTTTAACAGGATCAAAATTTGGTCCTGGATTATATGATATAGTTATAGCTCTTGGTAAAGAAGAAGTTTTAAAAAGACTAGCTAAGATAATTTCTTAAGACTAAACAAGCCTCTTCAGATGAAGAAGTTTTAGATCTAATTCCTTCTAATGTTTTTGAACAATCAGATAATTGTTTTTTGATAAGGTCAGGGTTTTTTAAAAGATAAATTACAGATCTATAAATTTCATCAGCATTACATTCACTTTGTAACAATTCAGGAATGATTTCACGATTATTGATAATATTAATTATATTTGCAAATTTAACATTAACTAACATTTTAAATATCATAAAATTTATAAAACTGAGTTTATAAATAATTATAGAAGGTATATTTGAGCTCGAAATTTGCAGTGAAACTGTACCAGATTTAGATACAGCAAAAATTGAATTAGATAAAATTTTAGATTTAATATCTTCATCTGAAACCACATCTACGTTTTCAATATTAAATTTTTTAATTTCTGACAAAATTAAATTTTTATTTTCATCAGTTGCATGAAAGTAAAAATAAAAATCATTATGTCTTTTGTTCATTAGTTTTATAAAATCAATTAAAATATTTAATAATACGTCTGTTTCAGACTTTCTACTTCCAGGGAAAATTGATATAATTTTTTTATCTCTAGGAATTATATTTTCAACAATTTTTTTATTATCTTGATTATTCTCAATTAATGGGTGTCCAACGAAAGTATTTTTAATATTTTCTTCATCAAAATATTTTTTTTCAAAGTCAAATAATAGAAGAATATGATCGATATATTTTTTAATTTTTTTTACCCTATTTTTCCTCCATATCCAAACTTGTGGAGCTACATAATGAATTATTTTAATATTATTGTTAATTTTTTTAACTCTTTCGGCGACACGCATAGTAAAATCAGGGCTATCAACAGAAAATAATATATCAGGATTAAATTTTATTATTTCATTAACAGTGTAGTTAATTTTATTTCTAATTTTGAATATATTAAATAAAATACTCGTAAAACCTAGATAAGTTATTTCATTTAAATTAAAAATACTTTCAATTCCTAATTTTTTTAAATGATCTCCACCAACAGATGAATATTCAATATTAGGATTTTGAGATTTTAACTTTGAAATAACCGTTGAAGCTAATTTATCTCCAGAAGGCTCACCAGTGAGTATGAATATTTTTTTCATATAATATTGATAAATATCTTGTTCCTATTAGCAAATTTAATGCATTTGATTTTATCTAGAAAAATATTCTTTTTAGATTGTAAAACGACACCCCGTAATCCATACTTTTTCATATCTTTAAAAGTTTGTAGACCAACTGTTGGTAAGTCCATTCTTAAATCTTGTTTCTTTTTTGGGAGTTTTATTAAAATTCCACCTGAATTTTTCTTCAATTCTGATAGCATTTTTTTTGTTCCCTCTCTTCCTTCTTTAGCTAAAATTTTATCATTTTTAACAACTATGGCCTGAACATGGTCTAAACTTTTTGTTTTATTAAAATAAGCTTTACCTTTTTTTATTGAAATTATATCCAGTTTATTTGCTTTAAATTTACTATAATTTCCTCTCCTTAAAGATAATTCTGGATTAAAAAATATAGAGCTTATAACTTTAATTCCTTCATTGTTTAAAATTTTTATAATCGATTTAATTATAGCGGCATCACCTATTTTGGCTGCTCTTATTACACTTGGCATATAATAAATCCCTTTTAAATCTAATCTTAAAGAAGA
>CACJVG010000037.1 GCA_902596785.1 uncultured Pelagibacteraceae bacterium
CAGGCTTTTTAGGAAAAAATTTAATTCAATCTATTTCAAAAAAGTATAAGATTATTTCTGTAGATAGGAAAATAAAAAGTAATAGTGGAAACTTTACTCATTTTAAAGCAAATATAAAAAAATTTTTTAAAAAAAAAAATTTACAAAATGTATTTGCAATTATTCACTTGGCAACTTCAGAATCTAGAGCTAATTTTTATAATAAATCACCTAACTTAGCAAAAAAGAATATTGACGATTTAATCGTCATTCTTGAAAAAATTAAAAAACAAAGAAACAAAATTTTATTTATTTTTGCAAGTTCAAGAGATATAGAAAAAAATAAATTTAATAGAGATAGGGATTTGTATTCTTTTTCGAAAGAATATTCTGAAAATTTAATCAAACAATATTCATTAAATTCTAGCTTTGTATTTAACATTTTAAGGATGCCTGATTTATTTGACTACAAAATAAACAATAACCCTAAATCTAAAGCTCTTTCTAAAATTGTCAAAAATTTGGAAAATTCCCAAGACATTATAATTGACAATCCTCTACATACTTTTGAATATATTTCAATAAAAGAAATTTCAGAAGTAATTAAAAATATCTTAGAACAGAATAGAAATGTAAACTCTATATTAAGTATAAGAGGAGAAAAAATTAAGATTGTTAAATTAGTTAAAAAAATTACTAAATTAAAGTCATCTAATTCTAAAATAATTCTCAAAAGAAAAATTAAAAATTCTCAATATAAATATTATATACGAAAAAATAAAAAAAAAAATTTCTTTAAAGAATTAATATTAAATTAAAAAATATGATTAGTTTTATTATACCAGCTTTCAATGAGCAAAAAAATGTAAAGCCTACTATTAATGAAATTGAAAAAGCAATTAAATTTTTAAAATTAAAAAATTGTGAAATTATATTTGTTGATGATTGTAGTACTGATAAAACATTAAAAATTGCAAGAAAAATAAATTATAAAAAAAAGTTAAATATTAAAATAATTCACAATAAAAAGAATCTTGGTTGGGGAGGAACCGTTAAAAAAGGTATTAGAAACGCAAAAAAGAAATTTGTTGTTTGGGTTCCTGGAGATAATGGATTTAATTATAAGCAGTATGTGAAAATCATAACCCAAATTAAAAGTTATAATTTTGTTAGTTCATACTTTGTAAATGCGAATGAAAGAGTCTTCTACAGATACATTTTTACATCAACTTATACACCACTGCTTAACTTGATATTTGGTCTCAATTTTCCTTATTATAATGGACTTACAATATTCAAAACAAGTATCTTAAAAAAAATTAATATAAAATTTAATAGCCATATTTTTCAAGTAGAAATTTGGAGTAAACTTAAATTAAAAAATTTATTAAGTGAGGTTAAATTTGTAAAATTAAGAAATAGAGAAAAAACACAAATCTCTCAGGCATTTAAATTTAAAAATGCTACTAAAGTTACTTTAAGTTTTTTCTATGTAATTTTTTATTATTGGATTAGTAATGTTATAAATTATTTTAAATAATTTAGTTAGATGAATAAAAGTTTCTTACAGCTTTAATTACATAATCCATTTCTTTTTTTTTCAAGTGCTGATCACAAGGAAAAGAGATGATATTTTTGCAGTGCCTATCGGTTATTGGAAAATCTCCTTTTTTATGTTTTAAAAAACTAACCGACTCCTGAAGGTACATTGGTTTTGGATAATGAATTTTGGCCTCAATGCCTTTTTTCAAACAATAATTTAATAATTGATCTCTTTTTTTTGCAAAAATAATATAAAGATGATAAACAGTTTTTTCATTCTTATTTCTCTTAGGTATAGTTATTTCTTTAATCTTGGATAAATTATCATCATAGTATTTTGCATTTTTAATTCTCTGATTTGCAATTTGTAGAGCTTTAGGTAAAAGCCAATTACCTACTACTGCTTGAATAGTATCTAATCTTGAATTATATCCTGGTATCTTAACTGTATCCCTATCAACAAGGCCATGATTTCTTAATAAAAGTAATTTTTTATAATCTCTATAACTATTAGTGGTTATTATTCCTCCATCAGACCAAACATTTATATTTTTAAGAGGATGTAGAGAAAATGCTCCAAACGACCCCCAACTTCCAGCTTTTTTTCCATTAATTGATCCTAAAATCGATTGACATGCATCCTCAACAACAGGAATTTTATATTTTTTTCCCAACTTATTAATAAATTTCATATCACTCATGTACCCAGTAAAATGTACAGGCAATATTGCTTTAGTTTTTTTTGTAATTTTTTTCTCTATAAGATTTTCATTTATGCAAAATGTATCATTACAATCAACAAATACTGGTTTTGCTCCAAGTTCCATAATAGCGCCCACAGTTGCAACAAAGGTATTTGCTGCAGTTATAACTTCATCACCATGTCCTACACCTAAACATTTTAAAGACAATTTAATTGCATCTGTTCCTGAGTTTACCCCTACGGCATACTTAGTTCCAATTAACTTAGCAAATGATTTTTCAAATTTTTGTAAAGGTTTTCCAAGAGTAAAATCTCCTGTTGGAACAAATCTTTTTAGATCTCTCCACAAATCATCACAATTTGAAAATTGTTGTTTTAGATATGAATATCTTACTTTCATTTATTTTAAATTAATATTATTCATTCTTTTAATATTGAAAAAGAACTCATTTTCAAATGTATTTTGTAGAATTTTTTTTTCAAAGGATTCTTTTAAATCTTGTACTGCATCCTTAATGGTAAGTTGTGTTTCAAAACCTAAAATTTCCTTAATTTTTTCACAACTTACATGATAAGACCTATTATCATTTGACTCAGTTCTTAAAATTTTAACATCTTCTCCAATAACTTCTTTCACATTGTTAGCCAATTCATTTACAGTTTGGTTTCTAAATCCTACGTTGAATATCTCCCCATTTATTTTTTTTTTATCTGCATTTAATACAGTTAGATAGGACCTTACCATATCATCTATATGAACATTGGGTCTTAATTGGTTTCCACCAAAAACTTTTATTTCTCTTTTATGAAATGCATGATTAGTGAGGATATTAACCACTAAATCCAATCTTTGTCTTCTAGCATATCCACAAACTGTTGATGGTCTTATTGTTGTAGTAATAAAATCATCAGATTTATAGCTATTTAAAATTTTTTCACAATCACCTTTAAATTTTGAATAATCTGTAAGTGGTTCTAAACTCATATCTTCAGTAACATTTATTTCTTTTTTTATTCCATAAACAGATGATGACGATGCGTAAATAAACCTATTTATTTTCCCTTTTATACTTTCTTTCACTAATGGCTCAAAAGCATCAAGGTTTATTGATTTTCCTAATTTTGGATTAAGCTCAAAACTTGGATCATTAGATATACACGCCAAGTGTATCAAACAGTCATGACCGGGTATTATTTCCTTTAACAAATTTACATTTCTTATGTCACCTTTGAATATTTTTAAATTTTTATGTTTAGGCAAAACGTCTTCACCATAAATCATTAAATCTAAAACAGTTACCTGATAATCTTTATCTAGCAGGCTGGGCACAAGTTTTGAACCAACATAACCTGCACCACCAGTAATTAATATTTTTTTCATACTTTAATTATTTTAAAAAATTAATTTATTTTCATAACTTATTTCTAATATTTTGTAAATTTTATTTGATTATATTTTTTTAAGTAAAGAAAA
>CACJVG010000038.1 GCA_902596785.1 uncultured Pelagibacteraceae bacterium
TAACGCCAAAGCAAGATTAGTTGCAAAAGTAGATTTTCCAACACCACCTTTTGCACTAGAGATTGCAATTGTAAATTTTGTTCCTAGAATTGGATTTTTAGTGAATTTTTTAGGCTCTAGCTTACTTTTCATTGCGGCACTAAGTTCAGGTTTTTTATCAGTCATAAAAGTATCATTACTTGTTTTTTGCAATAAAGACACTATATACTTTGGCATATGTCAGACGATTTTAAAGGTCAAAGTCCTTGGGGAGCACCTCCTGGTGGAGGCGGTAGTGGCAACGGATCAGGAAGAGGTCCTACACCACCAAATGTCGACGAATTAATTAAAGACCTTCAAGATAAAATTAAAAGATTTTTACCAGGTGGAAAAACTTCAGGAGGAAAATCAATAAGTCTAATTTTATTAGTTTTAGTTTTTGTATGGTTAGCGAGCGGACTTTACAGAGTATTACCTGATGAACAAGGGGTTGTATTAAGATTTGGTAAGTTTGTAAAAACTACACAGCCTGGTTTGAACTATCATATACCTTTTCCTGTTGAAACTGTTCAAACACCAAAAGTTACTAAAGTAAATAGAATGGATATTGGATTTAGATCTGAAAGAGACAGTGGTTTTTCTACAGGTGGCGGTGTTGCTGATGTTCCACAAGAAAGCTTAATGTTAACTGGAGATGAAAATATTGTTAACATAGATTTTTCAGTATTCTGGGTAATCAAAGATGCTGGGAATTTTTTATTCAAAATTCAAGACCCAGAAGGCACAGTTAAAGCAGCTGCTGAAACTGCAATGAGAGAGGTGATTGCGAAAAGTGATATTCAGCCAATTTTAACAGAAGGTAGATCTAAAATTGAGCTCGAAACTCAAGAAATTATTCAAACTATTTTAGATGACTATGAAAGTGGAATTCAAATTACACAAGTTCAAACACAAAAAGCTGACCCACCAGATCAAGTAATTGATGCATTTAGAGATGTACAGGCTGCAAGAGCAGATATGGAAAGATCTAAAAACGAGGCCGAAGCATATGCAAACGATGTTATTCCAAGAGCAAGAGGGGAAGCGCAAAAAATTCTACAAGCAGCAGAAGCATATAAAAAAGAGGTTGTTGCTAAAGCGGAAGGTGAAGCAAGTAGATTTATAGCAATTTACAATGAGTATAAAAATGCAAAAGCAGTTACTCAAGAAAGAATGTATTTAGAAACTATGGAAAAAGTTTTAGCAGATATTGATAAAGTAATTATTGAAAAAAATGCAGGTTCTGGTGTAGTTCCATACTTACCTCTGCCTGAGTTAAAAAAGAAAGCGACGAATTAAAATGAAAGCTGGAAAAATTTTAGCTGGAGTACTAGTTGCAATAGGTGTTGTAGCCTTTTTATCAGTAATTATAGTTAAGGAAGTTAACCAAGCAATTATTCTTCAATTTGGTGATCCAAAAAGAATTATAATGAAGCCAGGATTAAATTTTAAAATTCCTTTCATTCAAAACGTTGTTTATTTAGATAAAAGAATTTTAAACTTAGATGCTCCACCAGAAGAGGTTATTGCATCAGATCAAAAACGATTAATTGTGGATGCATTTGCAAGATTTCAAATCGTTGATCCACTGAAGTTTTATATTTCAGTTGGAAATGAAAGAGT
This sequence comes from uncultured Pelagibacteraceae bacterium, assembly GCA_902596785.1. Taxonomy (GTDB): domain Bacteria; phylum Pseudomonadota; class Alphaproteobacteria; order Pelagibacterales; family Pelagibacteraceae; genus Pelagibacter. The sequence continues at coordinate 1,642 of CACJVG010000038.1, forward strand.
TGCAAGATCAAGATTATCTACAATTATTAATTCAAGAATAAGAAATGTATTAGGTCAAGAAGAATTACAAACATTATTATCTAAAGATAGATCTAAGCAAATGGCTTTAATTAAAGAGGGTGTTAATAACGAAGCACAAAACTTTGGAATTAATATTGTTGATGTCAGAATTAAAAGAGCAGATCTACCTCAAGCTAACAGTGATGCAATTTATAGAAGAATGCAAACTGAAAGGGAGAGAGAAGCAAAAGAATTTAGAGCAAAAGGAGCAGAGATGGCCGTCACGATTACATCAACTGCTGACAAAGAAGTTACTGTAATCTTAGCAGATGCTCAAAAACAATCTGAGATCATGAAAGGTGAAGGTGATGGAGAAAGAAATAAAATATTTGCAGACGCTTTTGGCCAAGATCCAGAATTTTTTGCTTTCTACAGAGCTATGCAGGCATATGAAAAAGCTCTTATTGGTGGCGAAACTTCATTAATTTTATCACCTGATAGTGAATTTTTTAAATTTTTTGGAAATATAAAACCTGAAATCCAACAATAATTCTTAAATGCGTGAGCTAGTTATAGCTTTTGGTCTTTTCTTATTTATTGAAGGTATTTTGTACGCCTTATTTCCAGCAAAAATGAAAAGTATGTTGAAAAAATTAGAACTTGTTAAAGATAGTCAGCTTAGATCAGGTGGACTTATTTTTGCATTGATAGGTTTTATAATTATTTATTTTATTAAAAGTTAATATGAATAAGATTAAACTAATATTCTTAACCTTAGTTATATCATTTAGCTTTTCGTTAAATGTAAACTCCAAACCAGTTCCTGCTTCCTTTGCAGATCTTGCAGAAAAATTAATGCCATCTGTTGTAAACATTTCTACAACAACTACTATCACAACAAATTCTAATCCTTTTCCTTTTCAATTTCCTCCAGGATCTCCTTTTGAGGATATGTTTAAAGAATTTGGAACACCTCAGGAAAGACAATCAGCTGCTTTAGGTTCTGGGTTTATAATAGACGAGAAAGGAATTGTGATTACAAATAATCACGTTATCCAAGATGCTGACGACATTATTGTTAGGGTAAATGGTGACCAAGAATTTAAAGCTAAGGTTTTAGGTGCTGACCCATTAATGGATATTGCTGTTTTGCAATTAGAAACAGATGAAAAGTTTATCCCTGTAGCATTTGGTGACTCTGATAAAGCAAGAATTGGGGATTGGGTTTTAGCAATTGGAAATCCGTTTGGTTTAGGTGGAACTGTTACTGCTGGAATAATTTCAGCAAGAAATCGATCAATTGGTTTATCAAGATATGAAGATTTCATACAAACTGATGCATCTATAAATTCTGGAAACTCTGGAGGGCCTTTATTTGATATGAAAGGAAATGTAATTGGAATTAATACAGCAATACTCGGACGTAATGGTTCTATTGGTATCGGATTTTCCATACCATCAAACAGTGCTCAAATTGTAATTAAACAATTAATCGAATTTGGTGAAACAAAAAGAGGATGGTTAGGAGTTAGAATTCAAGATGTAACAAAAGAAATTGCTGAAGTTGAAAAATTAGACAAAGCACGAGGAGCACTTGTTGCAAGTGTTGCAGAAAATAGTCCTTCAGAAAAAGCAGGAATTCAAGCTGGTGATATTATTTTAGAATTTAATGGAGAAAAAATAAATCAAATGAAAGAGCTTCCATCAATTGTTGCTAGAACAGAGGTTGGAAAAAAAGTTGAAGTTAAAATTTGGAGAGAAAAAAAAGAAATTATCAAAAATGTTATTTTAGGAAGATTAGAAACTTCAGATGATTTTAAAATAAGCAAAAATCCAGAAACTCAAAAACAAAATAATGAAGAAATAATTGAAAGTTTAAGAATTGCTGTAAGACAATTAACTAAAGAAGATATTAAAAATAGAAATTTAC
>CACJVG010000039.1 GCA_902596785.1 uncultured Pelagibacteraceae bacterium
GTTTATTTTTTGAAAAAAATTGGACACAAAAATTAAAAAAAAAATTATTATGAAATACTTAGAATCATTTATTAAAGATTACGATCAAGAATTTTTTAACATTTCCAAGATAAATAAGGATATACTTATAAAGATAAAGAAATTATATCAATTAATTTTAACCATTAAAAAAAAAAATAAAAAAATTATTATCGTTGGTAATGGAGGGAGTGCCGCTATAGCAAGTCATTTTAGTGTTGATATAACTAAAAATGGCGATGTGAGATGTATTAATTTTAATGAAAGTGATTTACTAACATGTTTCGCTAATGATTATGGATATGAAAATTGGGTTAAGCAAGCTCTAAAATTTTATTGTGATAATGGTGATTTAGTAATCCTGATTTCAGCAAGCGGAAATTCCCAAAATATGATTAATGCAGCAAAGTATCTAAAAAAGAAAAATAACAAACTAATTACACTTTCAGGTTTTTATGGAAAAAATTTATTATCTAAGTATGGCCATATAAATTTCAGTGTGAATTCAAATAAATATAATTTTATAGAAAATACGCATCAATATTGGTTGTTATCTGTGGTTGATATTTTAAGTAAATTTAAAAATTAATTCTATTGATTTTAATTATATATTGATCATACATCTGATTAAACTTAATTTATAATATGAAAAATGTAATAGTTACAGGTGGTTGTGGATTTATAGGAAGTCATCTTTCTGAAAAATTAATTCAATTGGGTTATAAAGTTAAAATAATAGACAATCTTTCTACAGGTCGATTAGAAAATATTTCAAATTTTAAAAATAAAATAAAGTTTTATAAATTAGATATTAAAAATAAAAATAAGATTGAAAATCTATTTAGAAATATTGACATAGTTTTTCATTGTGCCGCATTAGCTGACATTGTTCCTAGCATTCAGAATCCACAAAGTTATTTTGACTCTAATGTCACTGGTACGCTTAATGTAGTTACTTCTAGTGTTAAACATAAAGTTAAGAAAATTGTTTATACAGCTTCATCCTCATGTTACGGAAAATGCAAAAACACACCTACAGGAGAAGAAGAGAAAATTAGTCCAGAATATCCATATGCATTAACTAAATATTTAGGTGAACAAATTTTATTACATTGGTCAAAAGTATATAAATTACAATCTATTTCATTAAGATTATTTAATGTATATGGTCCTAGATCAAGAACTTCAGGTACTTATGGAGCAATGTTTGGAACCTTTTTGACACAAAAACTATATAACAAACCATTTACAGTAGTAGGTGATGGTAAGCAAACTCGAGATTTTACTTACGTTTCCGATATTGTAGATGCTTTAATTATGGCTTCAAAAACAAATATAAAAATTGATGTATTTAATGTTGGAAGTGGTGAAACAATAAGTGTTAATTATATAATCAAGTTATTAGGAGGAAAAACAGTAAAAATACCAAAGAGACCAGGTGAACCTGATATAACTTTTGCAAATATAGAAAAAATAAAAAAAAAACTTAAGTGGAAACCCAAGATTAAAATCAAAGAGGGAATTAAATTGTTATTAAATAATATTGATTATTGGAAGAAAGCACCAGTATGGACTCCAAAAAAAATTGAAATAGCCACAAAGGATTGGTTTAAATATTTAAAATGAAAAATAAAATTGTAAAATTAGAGACTTTAAAGAAATTAATTGATCAATTAAGAAAAAAAAATAAGAAAATTGTTCATTGTCATGGAGTGTTTGATATTGTTCACATTGGACATATAAAGCATTTTGAAGAGGCTAAGAAAAAAGGAGATAAACTAATAGTAACTGTTACCACTGATAAATTTGTAAACAAAGGTACAGGTAGACCAATTTTTAAACAAACTAAAAGAATTGAGTTTCTATCTCAATTATCATGTATAGATTATGTGTGTCTAAGTGACTCTGATAGTGCCATAAAATTATTAAAAATAATTAAACCAAATTACTATATTAAAGGTCAAGATTATAAAATTGCAAAAAAAGATCAAACTGGAAAAATAACTTTAGAAAAAAAAATAGTAGAAAGAAATGGTGGTAAAATAATATTTACTAATGAGGAGACATTCAGTTCAAGCAATATAATTAATAATAATTTTAGTTATTCAGATGATCAATTAAAATTTTTAAATAATATCTCAAAAAAATATTCATTTGACTATATCAACAAAATATTTGAAAAAATAAAAAAATTAAAAGTCTTAGTTATAGGCGAAACTATAATTGATCAATATAATTTTTGTGAAGCCTTGGGAAAATCTGGCAAAGAGCCTTACTTAGCTTTGAAAGATATATATACAGAAAATTATTTAGGTGGCGCAGCAGCAATTGCAAATAATTTAGCTGAATTTTGTAAAAAAATTAAATTAGTAAGTATGATAGGTGAAAAAAAAGAACACCTTAATTTTATTAAAAAAAAATTACATAATAAAATTGATACTACCTTTTTTTGCAAAAGAAATAGTCCTACTATTTTAAAGAAGAGGTTTATAGATAATATAACTAAAAGTAAATTATTTGGAATTTATTCAATTAATGATGATAATATTTCAAAAAAAGAGGATAATAATATCTCTAAGTATATAGAAAAAATTATATCTAAATTTGACTTGATAATAATTTCAGATTATGGACATGGATTTATATCAAATAAAACTGCCTTAAAGATTTGTTCAAAAAAAAAATTTATAGCTCTTAATGCTCAAGTAAATGCATCTAATATAGGCTACCATACTCTACTGAAGTATAAAAACATTAATGCTACAATAATAAATGAAACTGAATTAAGACACGAAATGAGAAACAAAAATGATAATATTTATTTTTTATCTAGACAACTTAAAAAAAAATTAAAAACAAAAAACTTATTAGTTACAAGAGGAAAGAATGGTGCAATTTTAATTAATAGTAAAAACGACAAATTAGTTGAATGTCCCGCATATGCAAATAATGTAGTTGATAGAGTTGGAGCTGGAGACAGTATGCTTTCAATAATATCTTTATTAATAAAAATTGATGCACCAGAAGATCTTTCTTTGTTATTAGGATCGTTTGCTGGTGCTGCTTCAGTAGAAACAATTGGTAATTCAACATTCTTAAAAAAGAAAAATTTTTTGAGACACTTGGAATTTGCTCTTAAATAGCAAAAAGGAACTTTTGATATGACTGAATTCTTTTTAATTCTAACAATTATAATTATTTTGTTAATTTATAATCAAATTTATTTCTTAATTTACAAAGAAAAAGTAGTTTTTTTTAAATATTTTCAAAATTTTATAATTTATTCATTAATAATAGTATTCATTTTTTTTTTATCAGGAATTAATATTTTTGAATACTTAGTTAATGATTTTTATCAATCCATTGCTTTAACATATTTTATAATGTTCATGGTTTTATTTTTTAATATTTCAACT
>CACJVG010000040.1 GCA_902596785.1 uncultured Pelagibacteraceae bacterium
CCCTTTCTGATTATCTATTTTTGAAACCTTGCCTGATATCCACCCAAGACCTTTTGTCTCTGTTTCTTCATAACCGACTTCAGCAAACATTTGCATACCAACACAAATACCCAGAAGGGGCCTTTTATTATTTATAGCAAATTCGTTCAATGAATCTACTAAACCATTGATATTATTAAGTGCATCAACACAACTTTTAAACGAACCCTGTCCTGGTAAAACAACTTTATCCGAAGATTTAATCTTATTTAAATCCGAAGTTACTTGAATGTTTACTTTATCTTTGGCAACTTCCTTAAACGAGTTAATTACTGAGCTTATATTGCCCGAATTATAATCAACAATTGTGACGTTCATTAAACTTATAATGAGCCTTTAGTTGATGGAATACTTTTCTTATTTCTTGGATCCATCTCTAATGCAGCTCTTAATGATCTTGCTAATGCTTTATAGCAAGACTCAATTATGTGGTGACTATTATCACCATAAATATTTTCAACGTGCATTGTAATACCAGCTGATTGAGAAAATGCTTGGAACCATTCTTTAAATAGCTCTGTGTCCATCTCGCCAAGTTTCTCAACTTTTAATTTTACTTTCCAAATTAAATAAGGTCTGTTTGAAACATCAATTGCAACCCTAGTTAATGTTTCATCCATTGGAATAACTGTGTGCGCATATCTTTTTATTCCTACAAATTTTTTAGCAGCTTTCTTTAAAGCCTCACCAATAGCAATACCGGTATCCTCTGTTGTGTGGTGAAGATCTATGTGAGTATCTCCTTTTGCTTTAACTTTTAAATCAATTAAAGAATGCTTTGATAATTGCTCAAGCATGTGATCTAAAAAGCCAATACCAGTATCAATTTGGTATTTGCCTTTGCCATCAATATTTACTTCAACATTGATGCTAGTTTCTTTTGTTTTTCGAGATACTTTTCCTTTTCTAGCCATATATTTTTAATGGTATACATACATAATCCCACTATATCAATATCAGTCTATACACTTGAAGTATCAAAAATAGTTACCATTTATTAGATATGACAACGATTGTACTAGTTAGAAAAAATAATGAAGTAGTGGTTGCTGGTGATGGACAAGTCAGTATGGGAAATACTGTTGTCAAAAGTACAGCTTCAAAAGTCAGAAAAATTGAAAAAAGAGATGTGGTAGCAGGATTTGCAGGATCAACTGCAGATGCATTAACTTTGTTCGAAAGGCTTGAGGGAAAATTAGAAAAACATGCAGGAAACTTATCAAGGGCTGCTGTTGAATTAGCAAAAGATTGGAGAACAGATAAATATTTAAGAAGATTAGAGGCACTTATGGCAGTTGGAGACAAAAGTAATAGTTACATTATTTCTGGAACTGGCGACGTGCTAGAGCCTGAAGGAGATGTTATTGGAATAGGCTCAGGTGGTAATTACGCATTAGCAGCTGGAAAAGTTTTAATGGAAGGCGATATGTCAGCTGAAGAGGTTGCTAAAAAGGCAATTAAAGTTGCAGCAGACATATGTGTTTTCACAAATGATAATGTAAAAATAGAAAAAATTTAATGGATAAATCAAACGTAACACAACTACACCCAAAAGATAAAAATCAAAAAGAGGAAGCTTCTTTAGTAAGTTCTTTATCTCCAAGAGAAATAGTTTCTGAATTAGACAGATTTGTTGTAGGACAAAACAAAGCAAAAAGAGCTGTTGCTGTAGCACTGAGAAATAGATGGAGAAGACAAGCTCTTAAAGGTGAAATGAAAAATGAAGTTTTGCCAAAGAACATTCTAATGATTGGGCCAACTGGAGTTGGTAAAACTGAAATTTCAAGAAGACTATCAAAACTTGCAGAAGCTCCATTTGTTAAAGTAGAAGCTACTAGATTTACAGAAGTTGGATACGTAGGTAGAGATGTAGAACAAATTGTAAGGGATTTAATTGAGATAGCAATCTCAATGGAGAAAGTAAAAAAAAGAAAAGAAGTTTTTGCTCAAGCACAAAAAGCAGCAGAAGAAAAAGTTTTAGATGCTTTAGTCGGTAAAAAAGCAAGTCTAGCAACAAGAGAAAGTTTTAGAAAAAGATTAAGAAATGGTGATTTAGATGATAACGAAATTGAAATAGCAGTTAGTGATACTGGTTCGGGTGGTGCTTCTTTTGAAATACCTGGAATGCCTGGAGCTAATGTAGGTATGATAAATATTGGTGAGATGATGGGTAAATCAATGGGCAATAAAGAAAAAAAGAAAAAAATGACTGTTAAAGAATCTCACGAAATTCTCATTAATGATGAATCGGATAAATTAATCGAGCAAGACAAAATTATTAAAGCAGCAAAACTTTCGACAGAAAATAATGGAATAGTATTCTTAGATGAGATTGACAAAATTTCTGCTAGAACAGATAGGGTTGGAGGAGATGTTTCAAGAGAAGGTGTTCAAAGAGATCTATTGCCTTTAATTGAAGGAACAACTGTTAACACAAAACATGGTCCAATTAAAACTGACCATATTTTATTTATTGCATCAGGTGCATTTCAACTTGCTAAACCGTCTGATTTACTTCCTGAATTACAAGGAAGGTTGCCAATAAGAGTAGAGTTAGAAGCTTTAACTAGTGATGATTTTAAAAGAATTTTAAGGGAGCCTGATTATAGTTTAATCAAACAATATGTGGCTCTATTAAAGACTGAAAACGTAGATTTGGAATTTTCAGATGATGGTATCGATGCAATTGCAAACATTGCTTCTGAAGTAAACACAACTGTAGAAAATATTGGTGCAAGAAGACTACATACTATAATTGAAAAAATTTTAGACGAAATAAGCTTTACCGCAACTGATCGTGCTGGAGAAAAAATAGTTATAAATAAAGAATATATTGAAAAAAATCTAGATACTCTCGTTAAGGATACAGACCTTTCAAAATTTATTCTATAGATTTATTTTTTTTTAAAAAAATATAAAAAGCACCTCCACCACCATCTTTTATCTTAGCATCTGTTATTTCATTCTTAGCAAAGCTTGATAGATACTCCAAAAACCTATTGACATGATCTTTTTATGAGAGTGTATTTTTGTCCATGTAACTTGATGAATATTAATAATTTGTTATTTTTAGTTTAAAAACCATAATGAATAAAAAAAAAGATTTAGCTATAAATAAAAATTTTGCCCTAGCTTTACAAAATCATAAAAAAAATAATTTTCAGATTGCTGAAAAACTTTACAACGAAATTCTAAAATCAAGTCCCTATCATGAAGGAGCACAAAGCAATCTTGGAATTTTATACAATCAATTAGGAAAACATCAAAAAGCAATAAACTGCTTTGAAAAAGCG
>CACJVG010000041.1 GCA_902596785.1 uncultured Pelagibacteraceae bacterium
TCAAATGTTATGGATATTGATGAGTATGTTGTGGATATTGCAAACAATGAGGGATTAGCAGAAGGATTAAATGAGATTGATGGTGGAGTAACAGTGCATCATGCTTGTCATGCTAGAGCACAGAATATGGGCATCAAAGCAAGAGATATGTTAAAATTAATACCAAATGTTAAAATTGATGTAGTTGAAAGATGTGCGGGTCACGGAGGAACTTTTGGAGTAATGAAAGAAACTCATGATTTAGCAAATAAAGTTGGAAGGCCTACAGCTAGACAAATAAAAACTAAAAATAATAAGTATATGGCTTCTGATTGTCCTTTAGCTGGTAAACATTTAAAACAGTTAGAAGTTGATACAAACATATCAAATGATGAGGCACTACATCCTATCGAATTAATGGCAAAAAGTTATAACTTATGATCATGCCGAGAGAAAAAAGAGAAATTCAAAAAGAAGACATCATGCCTTTAAATCTTTATACAGAAAAGAGACGTGAATTAAGAAAAAGTATTGTTGATTATAAAAAAAATAGAAGAGTTGCTTTAGGTCCTTATGCAACTTTTTATTTTGAAAGTTATGAAACAATGTTAGCTCAAGTACAAGAAATGCTATACATTGAAAAAGGAGGTGATGAGCAACTTAAGGATGAGTTATTTGCGTACAATCCTTTAATACCTAACGGCAAAGAACTAACTGCAACTTTAATGTTTGAAATAGATAATCCTATTTCAAGGGCTGCGTTTCTTGGAAAAGTTGGTGGAATAGAAGAAACAGTATTTATGAAAATAGATGGTGAGAAAATTAAAGCAGTTCCGGAAGAAGATGTTGATAGAACCTCTGCTGAGGGAAAAGCTTCTTCTGTACAGTTTATTCACTTTAATTTTACTGATGATCAAATAGAAAAATTTCAATCCAATAGCTCAGAAATTGAGCTTGGTATTGATCATAAAGAATATTCTCATAGCACAAAATTATCTAAAGAAAATATAGCCTCTTTATCTGCTGATTTTAATTAATTTAGTCCCCAAATATCATCTGTTTTAATCCAACCTTCAAATTCTTCAGATGTAACTTTGCACCAATTTTGTTCACATTTTTCTATAATTAATAATCTTCCCTCTTTAATTTGAGCAACTGGTTTAGCAAAAGATGTAGGTTTCTTAAATAAAACTTTATCTTTTGTGGCTATTACTGAATTACTTTTTTTTAACTGTGAAATATGAATCCATCCACTGTTATTTTTTAAATCTATAATTCGCCTGAAATTTTCTTTTTTATCAATTTGTTTTAATGGAAGATTTATTTTTTTATAAACGTATTTAATATCAGATTCAAAACTTGGCCCGTAGCGAACATTTACTTTATTTTTTTTAAGAGAGACAAAAATTTCATCAGCAAACGAAATGTGAGTAAAAAATAATAAAAAAAATACTATATAAATTTTTTTTACTATTAATTGCATAGACATTTTTTTCTTTTATTAATTTTTGCTTTTCTGAAATTTAAATTCAATAGATCTAGAATTAGAATGTGTCCATTTAAATTTTGTCCAATATTTAATATTTTTTTTAAAACTTCATTTGCCTGCAATGTACCTATTGTGCCTGCAACAGTTCCTAAAATTCCCTCATATTCACAATTTAAAATTTCATCAGATATTGTGTCTTCTTGATAAAAACATCTCAAGCAAGGATCTTTTTTGTTGGTAAAATTAAAAGTAAAAATGTGTCCATCAAACTTACTAATAGCACCAGTGACTAGAAATTTTTTATATTTTAAACTTAAATCATTTATTAAAAATTTACTTTCAAAGTTATCAGTCCCATCAACGATATAGTCATAATTTTTAATAATTTTTTCAAATGTATTTTTATTTAATTTTAAATTAAAAATATTTATTTTTGTTTTTGGATTAATTTTATTTAATTTTTTTTTTGCAATCTTTACTTTTGATTGATTTATATCTTTTTCATTATACAGACCTTGTCTGTGAATATTAGAGAGACTTACAGTATCATGATCTGCAATCCCAAGTGTACCAATACCCGATCTAGTTAAAAATTCTGCTACTGGGCAACCTAGACCACCCATACCAACTATCAAGACTTTTGAAGATAAAATTTTTTTTTGACCTAACGCCCCAATATTTTTAAGAATTATTTGTCTTGAGAATTTCTCTATTTCTTTTTTGTTTAAATTTTTGCTCATTTTCCTGTTGAGCCAAACCCACCCTCTCCTCTAATTGTTTCTGGTAGATCATCAGTTTCCTCGAGATCCATCTTAATTACAGGAGTTAAAATCATTTGTGCTATTCTATCCTTATTATTTATCAAGAAATCATTTTTCCCGTGATTAAATAGAATTACTTTTATTTCTCCCCTGTAATCACTATCAATAGTTCCAGGTGTATTTAAAACACTTATACTGTTTTTTGCAGCTAAACCAGATCTTGGCCTTATTTGGATTTCAAAATCACTTGAAAATGCAACAGCAAGGCCTGTTGGAACTAAACATGATGAGTTTGGTTTAAGATTGATGGGTTCTTTTACTAATGCCATCAAATCCATGCCAGATGCACCTTCTGTTTTGTAAGCAGGTAATTCAACTGCAGGGTCTAACTTTTTGATAAGAACTTTCGCCATTAATTTAATTGATCAAGTATTCTATCAACTATTTCATCAGAAATTCCAGATTTTTTTTTGTATGAAAGTTTTTCTTTTTTAACGTCTCTGTTTTTATAATGAATTGTTACCTCATTATAATCAGAATTAAATCCTATATCTTTATTTGATACATCATTAGAAATTATCCAGTCGCAATTTTTCTTGTTTAATTTTTCCTCTGCATTTTTATCAATCTCATTAGTTTCTGCTGCAAATCCAATGACAAGATCAGGTCTCATGGAGTTATGGTTAGACACATAATGAAGTATGTCTACATTCTTTTCTAAATTTAAGTATAAATTCTCTTGTTTTTTAATTTTATTTTCATATTTTTTATTAATTTTAAAATCAGCTACAGCAGCAGAAAAAATTGCTACATCAACAGGTAAATATTCTTGAGTGGCAACTAACATTTCATCTGCTGTTTCAACTTTTATAAGATTAATATCTTTAGTTATTTCAAGATTAGTTGGACCTGATATTAATGTTGTATCAAAACCTTTTTTGGATAATGATTTTGCTAATTCGTATCCTTGTTTGCCACTTGATTTATTCGTAATAAAACGAACTGGGTCTATGTACTCATTAGTTGGACCTGCTGTAACTAATGCTTTAAATTTTTTG
>CACJVG010000042.1 GCA_902596785.1 uncultured Pelagibacteraceae bacterium
ATTTTTAAAATTTTCCATACTCCAGATGCTGAAGTAATTATTTTATCATTACATTTTAGCTCACAAAATAAAAAGATAAGAGTATTTGTTTTTTTTAAAATTTTTGTATGTCCAATAATTTCATCTCCAATTTTTGAAGCACCTATAAATTTTATATCTAAAGAAATAGTTACACAGGGTGCATTATCTGCGGCTCGATGTGCTGCTGTTCCCGCTCCAGCATCTATTAAAGCAGACAAATAACCTCCATGAGTTATTCCTGCAGCATTTAAATGATTTTTATTAATTATAGATTTAAATTCGTATTCATTCTCTGAAATAGATCTAAATAAAACACCTCCATTGTGTTTCATGAATCCAGGTTTAATACTTATTTGCTCAAATTCATTGCTCATGATTTTTTATAATACAAAAGTTAAAATAATTAAAATAATTAAAATAATTATAAAAAAATAAATTACTGATTTCTGTAAAGATGCTTTTAAAATCCAATTAAACATTTTTATTTCCTTTTGGTGGACCGCCCAGAACTCGAATCTGGAATCTCCCGGTTCGTAGCCGAGCGCCTTATCCAATTTGGCCAGCGGTCCTTTTTAATAATATATCCCATATATCAAAGTTTTTGATGTAATTTAACTTATAAAATATTATGTTAATTACTTTATGAGTAAAAATTCTAGCGATGTTGTTATTACTTCAGCACTAAGAACTCCAATTGGAAGATATAAAGGTTCGTTAAAAAATCTAAGTGCATCAAAATTAGGATCAATAGCAATTAAAGAGGTAATTTATAAATCAAAACTAGATTTAGAGGAGATTGATGAAGTAATTATGGGGCACGTTTTAACTTCTGGACTTGGTCAAAACCCTGCTAGACAAGCTTCAATCGGTGCAGGAGTACCGGTTTCTAAACCTGCTCATATTGTTAATCAGGTTTGTGGATCAGGATTAAGATCTGTTGTTTCAGGATATCAATCAATAAGTTTAGGAGAAAATAAAATAGTCATTGCAGGTGGTCAAGAAAATATGTCTCGAGCAACTCATGCAATTTATTATAGAGAAGATAAAAAATTTTCTGAAAACAAATTAGTAGATACAATGATAAAAGACGGTCTACTTGATTCATTTAATGATTATCATATGGGTGTTACAGCTGAGAATGTTGCAGAAAAATATAAAATTTCTAGAGACGAACAAGATAATTTTTCTTTAAATTCTCAGAAAAAAACAGAAAAAGCTTATAGCGTAAATAAATTTAAAGATGAGCTGATTAAATTACAAATTGAAGATGGTGATAAAAAATTTATTTTTGAAAAAGATGAACATCCTAGAGAAAATTTAAGTATAGATGATCTAAAAAAATTAAAAACAGTATTTAAAGACAATGGGACTGTAACACCTGGAAATTCCTCAGGTATAAATGATGGTGCTGCGGCCTTAGTTTTAATGTCGAGAGAGCAAGCAGAAAAAAAATCATTAGAGTCATTGGTTAAAATTGTATCTTGGGCTACTTGTGGGGTTGAGCCTTCATTAATGGGACTAGGACCTATACCTTCTATTCAAGAAGCTTTATCTAAAGCTAATTGGAAAATGGATGAAGTAGACTTATTTGAAATTAATGAAGCCTTTGCAGCACAAAGTATTGCTGTAATTAAAGAATTAAAAATTCCTGAACAAAAAGTTAATGTTAATGGAGGAGCAATTGCTTTAGGTCATCCGATTGGAGCTTCTGGGGCAAGAATTTTGGTTACTCTTGTCCATGAAATGATTAAGCAAGATAAAAAAAAAGGTTGTGCGGCACTCTGTATTGGTGGTGGTATGGGAATAGCCATGTGTATTGAGAGAAGCTAAAAAGCTTAAAATTCATTTATTTTTTTATTTTTTGTACAATAAAAATACAAGATTAACGAAAAAACGTTATTAATGTGTTAAAATAAAATCCAATAATGTTTTTTTGGGTATATAAAACATTTTAAAAAATGAGCGAAAAATTACTTGTTCCTGACATTGGTGACTTTGAAAATGTTGAGGTTATAGAGATACTTGTAAAACCTGGTGATCAAATCAAAGAAAATGATCCAATAGTTACAATTGAAAGTGATAAATCAAGTGTTGAAATCCCTTCTACAATTGCTGGAAAGGTAGATAGTTTAGCAGTTAAAGTTGGTGATAAAGTTTCTAAAGGTGATTTATTGCTTAATCTTACATCATCATCAAAAACATCATCAGAAAGCACTCTTCCAAAAGATACAGAAAAAATAATTAAACAAGCTGAAGAAGCAATGGCTGAAAAAAAAGAGGAAAAAAATATTATATCTGAACCTATAATTGAGAAAAAACAATCCCCAATTCAAGTAGTTAGCGGGATTGATATTGATCCACTTGAAACCCAAGATTGGTTAGAATCTTTGTCTGCAGTTATTTCGAAAGATGGAAATCAAAGAGCTCATTTTTTAATTAAAGAACTAATTAACAAAGCTTATCGTGAAGGTGCGAATATTCCTTACACTCAAAATACTCCATACATTAATACAATACCTCCTGAGGCTGAAGTAAAGTCTAGTGGTGACCAAAATATTGAAAGAAGAATTAGATCTTTAATTAGATGGAATGCAGCAGCAATGGTAGTTAGAGCAAATAAAAAATATCCTGAGCTTGGTGGACACATCGGTACATTTGCATCTGCTGCAACATTATACGATGTTGGTATGAACCATTTTTGGAGAGCAAAAAATAATAAATTTGGTGGAGATTTAATATATTTCCAAGGACATAGTGCTCCAGGAATGTATGCAAGGGCATTTTTAGAGGGCAGATTAAATGAGAAACAATTAGATAGCTTTAGACAAGAGGTAAAGCCAGGAGGCTTATCATCATATCCACACCCTTGGTTAATGCCAAAATTTTGGCAGTTCCCCACAGTATCTATGGGGTTAGGACCAATGCTTGCTATATATCAAGCTAGATACATGAAATATTTAATCAATAGAGGTTTGATTAAAGATGAAGGAAGAAAAGTATGGGCTTTTTTAGGTGATGGAGAAATGGATGAGCCAGAGTCAATGGGAGCAATTGGTCTGGCTGCAAGAGAAAATTTAGATAATTTAATTTTTGTTGTTAACTGCAACCTTCAAA
>CACJVG010000043.1 GCA_902596785.1 uncultured Pelagibacteraceae bacterium
ATGAAAAATTAATTCGAAAAATCCTACTAAATCATCCTTATGTTTTAAAACATATGAATTAACATTTTTAGATGAAACGTAATTAATCCATTTTTCTTCTGACCAAGAAAGTCTATCTACCCACTTGTGTTTTTTACCAATATTTTTATAAAAAAATTTATTTAGTTGAAAATTAATTGGATTTATTAAACTTAGAGAATAATCCTCAGATGGTTTATTTCCCTCGATCAGATCTTGAAGTGAATTAATTTCTAAATAGTTTCTTTTAACTTCTTCTGTCACTCGACCATTTTCCCAACGCGTTCTCCTCCAAATAAATGAAAATGTAAATGAGGCACTTCTTGACCACCGTGATCACTAATATTTGCCAATACTCTATAGCCTTTGCCTACTTCTGTTGAAATACCAAGCTTTTTAGCAACTATATTAATACCTTTTAACAAACCAATCATTTCTTCAGAAGAAGCATTTAAACTAAAATCATCTAAGTCAATATATTTTCCTTTGGGAATAACTAGTGCATGAATTTTTTTTTGTGGATTAATGTCATGAAATGATAAAATAAAATCGTCCTCATAAATTTTATTACAAGGTATTTCTCCACGTAAAATTTTTGCAAAAATATTATTATTGTCGTAACTCATTTTTTTCTTTTTTCTAACTCTGACATTACTTCTTCAATTTTAATTTCATTTGCCTCTAAATACATTAGCAAATGGTAAAATACATCTGCAGCTTCATGGATTTTATTAGAATTTTCCTCTACAGCGTCAATCAATTCATTAATTTCCTCTAAAACTTTTGCCTTGCTTAATGATTTATCAGTAAGAAGCTTATTGGTATAAGAACCTTCAACAGGCGAAGATTTTCTCTCTCGTGCAAGTTTAATTAAGTTTTCTAATGTATTAAACATATTAAATTCTAACAGGAATTCCTTTTGAATCCAAATACTCCTTAGCTTCTTTTACGGAATGTTTGCCATAGTGAAATATTGATGCTGCTAAAACTGCACTTGCATTTCCTAATTTAATTCCATCTACTAAATGATCTAGATTTCCAACTCCGCCTGAAGCAATAACTGGAATATTTACCATAGAAGATATCTTAAACATAAGCTCAATATCATAACCAACCTGAGTACCATCTCTATCCATAGAAGTAACTAGTAGCTCTCCTGCTCCACTATCTTCCATTTTTTTAGCAAATTCTATTGCATCAATTCCTGCATTGTTTCTTCCACCATGAGTGAAAATTTCCCATTTATCTCCTTTTTTTTTAGCATCTATCGCTACCACAATACATTGTGACCCAAATTTTTTAGAACTTTCTGATACTACTTCTGGATTTTGAACGGCCGCAGTATTGATTGATACTTTATCTGCACCACAGTTCAGTAGTTTGTTGATGTCCTCAACACTTCTAATACCACCTCCAACTGTCAGAGGAACAAAGCATTTCTTCGAGGTTTTGTCTACAACATCATAGATTGTATCTCTATTTTCATTTGAAGCTGTAATATCTAAAAAACAAATTTCATCTGCTCCACCATCAGAATAAATTTTTGCCTGTTCAACAGGATCACCAGCGTCTTTTAAATCAATAAAATTAATACCCTTAACTACACGTCCATTTTTAACATCTAAACAAGGTATTATTCTGTTTTTAAGCATCTAATTCCTTCACTAATTCGTCTAATTTAATATCACCATCATAGATAGCTTTTCCAACTATAATTCCCTCAATATTTTTATTATTTAACTCTTTAGCCTTTTTAATGTCATCAATTGAAGAAACTCCACCAGATATAATTACTGGGCAATTAGAAGTATCTGCAACTTTTGCTGTCTCTTCGAAATTGGGACTTTGCTTCATTCCATCTCTATTAATATCTGTATAAATCAATCTACTTGCACCATAATCGTTAACTTCTTTCAAATAATCTAAAGTCAATTGATTAGAATTTTCCTTCCAACCTGAAACCGATAAATATCCATCTTTAGCATCTAAACCTAGAGCAATTTTATTTGGAAATTTTTCACAAGCTTCTTTTAAAAAGTTTTTATCTTTTATAGCAGCACTTCCTAAAATAACTTTTTCAACACCAGCATCAGTATAACTCTGAATACTTTCAAGGTTTCTGATACCTCCAC
Organism: uncultured Pelagibacteraceae bacterium; assembly: GCA_902596785.1. GTDB lineage: Bacteria > Pseudomonadota > Alphaproteobacteria > Pelagibacterales > Pelagibacteraceae > Pelagibacter. Next base: position 2,151 of record CACJVG010000043.1, read on the forward strand.
CAATTTCGATCTTAAGATCAAATTTTTTTACTATTTCTTGAATAATATCTAAATTAACTGTTTCTCCAGTTAAAGCTCCATCTAAATCAACTATGTGTAAGTTTTTAAAACCATGATCCTTGTACTTCCCAGCCTGTTCAACTGGTGACATTTCGTATTCAGTTTTGTTATCAAAATTACCCTTTATTAATCTAACACATTTTTTATCTTTTATGTCTATTGCTGGGAATACTTTCATATTTATCTCTTATAAGATTGAATGTTTGTATAAATATAATCAGACCTATATTGAGATTTAAAAATATTTTGGTATCCAATTGAAGACAAAAAACCATTTACGTTTTCAAAATTTCCGTCACTAATTTCAATTAATAATAAACATTTATTCTGATCCAGGGTATTAAAAAGACCCCTTAATGTATAAATCTCATGACCTTCAACATCAATTTTCACACACAATTTTTCCTGATTAAAATTAAATATTTTGTCACCAATTTTTAAAATTGCATCTTTAATTTCAAAATCTTCTTCATTAAATTTATGGGTATTATCTAATACTGCAGAATTTGATTGGACAAATCCATTTTTTATCATTGATCTAATACCAACCTTTCTTTCGCTGTTAGATAAACCAAAATTAAATACTTCGACATTTTTAAATAAATTTTTTGAAAGAGTTTTTTTAAACTTATTAAATGCATCAATGTTAGGTTCAAACGCTCTAATTTTTAAATTTTTAAACTTATCAGTAAAATAGAAGGAATAATAACCAGAATTTGCACCTATATCTAAAAAATACGA
>CACJVG010000044.1 GCA_902596785.1 uncultured Pelagibacteraceae bacterium
TCACCTTAAATTCCTGTTTCTAATTATTACTTTTTTTATGCTTTTTTTTTTGATCTTTTTATGAAGGGATTGTCTAACAATTTCTACTTCTGGTAATTCTGGCATTTGATACTATATTCAATATATATTTTTTTATGCAACAAAATCTTCAAAATAAAAAAGGACTTGTAGAAAATGTATTTAATCAGGTCTACAACAAATATGACTTGATGAATGACTTTATGTCTATGGGTGTACATAGATATTGGAAAAAAAGTTTAATCAATATGATGAATCCGAGAGTTAGTAGAAAATTAATAGATGTTGCGTGTGGGACGGGGGATGTTGGAAAGTTATTTTTAGATAGTACAAATAAAGAGGCTGAAATTACTTGTGTAGATCCTAATAAAGGAATGGTTAGTCAAGGAAAGCAAAAATTATCTAATTACAAAAATGTAAAATGGGTTATTTCTCCAGCAGAAAAATTACCAATAACAGACAATTCATTTGATTATTACACTATTAGCTTTGGGTTAAGAAATACTAAAAATTTAAATAAAGCACTTTCAGAAGCCTATAGAGTTTTAAAGCCTGGTGGACGCTATCTATGTCTTGAATTTTCGAAGATTCAAAACTCAAATCTTGATTTTATATATAAAAATTATTCAAGACTCATTCCTATAATTGGCCAGTTTGTAGTTGGAGAAAAAGAACCTTACGAATATTTAATCAAAAGTATTGAACAATTTATTAATCAAGACGAATTAATAGAGTTAATGGAAAAAAATAATTTTCATAAATGTTCTTATAGAAATCTTTCTGGTGGTATTGTTTCAATTCATAGTGGTTGGAAAATTTAATGATTAAAAAACTTATTACTTTATTTAAATTAGGAAGAAAAATTGCAAAATCAGATATTTTAAAAATTGCATCAAAATTTAAAAAACCTCCTTTAGCTGTAACAATATTATTTCAAATTTTATCTATTTCATTTGAAAAAAGAGAACAAAATAATTTAATTGAAGATGATGGAGAAAGATTATCTAGATCATTAGAATCTATGGGTACAACTTTCATCAAACTTGGGCAATTTCTTGCTACAAGACCTGACATAATTGGAGAAGAATTATCTCTAAAGCTAGAAAAACTTCAAGATCGATTACCCCCTTTTTCAATTCATGAAGCAAAAGAAATTATTAAAGAAGATCTTGGAGTTGATGCATTTAATTCAATAATTGATTTAAGTGAACCAGTTGCTGCTGCATCAATTGCACAAGTTCATAAAGCAAAAATAAATGACAATGGAACTATTAAAGATGTAGCAATAAAAATTTTAAGACCAAATATAAAAAAAATATTCAATGAAGAAATAGATGCGATGATGTTATTTGCATTTATTATTGAGTCATTTGTAAAAAAAACAAAAAGATTAAAACTTGTTGAAGTTGTTTTTTTACTTAAAGAAATAACTAATCTTGAGATGGATTTAAGATTTGAAGCTGCTGCAGCAAATGAATATGCAGAAAATACTAAAAATGATGCTGGTTTTAAAGTTCCTGAGATTTATTGGAATTTTACTAGTGAAAATGTAATGACTTTAGATTGGATAGATGGAATTTCAATAAGGGAAGCTGAGGATTTAAAGAAAAGAAATTTAGATACCAATAAAATAGCAGAAGATATTATCCAGCATTTTTTGAGACATGCTGTAAGAGATGGTTTTTTTCATGCAGACATGCATCAAGGAAATATTTTTGTTGATAATAGTGGCCAGATTGTACCTATAGATTTTGGGATTATGGGGAGATTAGATAAACTTAGTAAAAGGTTTTTAGCAGAAATTTTATTTGGATTTATTCAAAGAGATTATCGAAAAGTAGCTGAGGTTCATTTAGTGGCTGGATTAGTTCCTAAAGAAGTACCAATTGATGATCTGGCTCAAGCTTTGAGATCAATTGGTGAGCCTATATTTGGTCAAGAAGTGAAAGATATTTCAGGAGGTAAATTACTCAAACAACTGTTTGATGTAACAGAAAAATTTAATATGCAAACTCAACCTCAATTATTAATGTTGCAAAAAACCATGGTTGTTGTTGAAGGTGTGGCAAGAAAATTAAATCCAAACACAAATATTTGGACAACTTCAAAGCCTGTACTAGAAAATTGGCTTAAAGAAACAAAAGACCCAATTAATAATTTAAATGAAACTTTAAAAAATACATCTGAAGTTATTAAACGTTTGCCAGAATTTCCTGAGATTATGGATAAAGCAAATCAAGCATTAACGTTTTTAGCTAGTGGTCAAATTCCACAAAATTCAAATTCTTATACTGCTCTGAATGATAAGAAATCAGAAATGATAGCATTTAGAAATCAATCTATTATTGGTTTATTACTTCTTGTAATTTTTGGCCTTATAGTATTTTAATTCTGCAAATGAAAAATTTGTTAAATAAAAAAATACTATTTATTATCTGTGGAGGAATATCTGCTTATAAAAGTCTTGAAACAATTAGGCTCTTTAAAAAGAATGGTGCAGAAATAAAGACAATTCTTACAGCAAGTGCAAAAGAGTTTGTAACGCCACTTTCAGTAACATCACTTTCTCAAGGTAAAGTTTACAGCGATTTATTTAGTGTAGAAAATGAGGCTGAAATGGATCATATCTCGCTTTCAAGATGGGCAGATATAATCGTAATTGCACCTGCAACGGCAAATACAATTTCAAAACTGGCTCAAGGAACAACTGATGATTTAGCATCCACTGTTGTTTTGGCTTCAGATAAAGACACTATTTTAGCACCAGCAATGAATGTAAGAATGTGGGAGCATCCAACTACTAAAACAAATA
>CACJVG010000045.1 GCA_902596785.1 uncultured Pelagibacteraceae bacterium
ATGTTTACAACTTTAAGTTTCCATAAATTATTTAATAAAGCTTTTCCATAAAGTCCTTTAGATAAAGGACCAGGAAAAACCTCTGGATAAAGTGTAAACACTTGAGCTTGCCACATAAATAATCTTTAAATTATTTTTTTTCCTCTGCTGGAGCTGCTTCTGCTTTAGGAGCTTCTTCCTTAGGAGCTGCTTCTGCTGGAGCTGCTTCTGCTGGAGCTGCCTCTGCTGGAGCTGCTTCTGCTGGAGCTGCTTCTGCTGGAGCTGCTTCTGCTTTTGGAGCTTCTTTATTATCCTCTTCTTTTTTATTTCTCTCTTTTTTTGGCACTGCTTTATTTGGATTATTTCCATTTGCTGGCATAGGCATTAGTTCGTTCTCACCTAAAATTCTTGCTACTCTAGTTGTTGGTTGAGCTCCTTGACCAAGCCAATATTTAATTCTCTCAGCTTCTAAGCCCACTCTTTCTTTTTTTTCTTTTGGTAATAGAGGATTAAAGAAACCAACCTTTTCTATAAATCTTCCATCTCTTGCAAAACGACTGTCGGCAACAACAACCTTATAAACAGGACGTTTTTTTGTTCCACCTCTTGATAATCTTAATTTTAACATTTCTTCTCCTTTTTTACTTTAATTGGTTAAATAGCTCTGGCGGTATACCTTTATCAGACATACCTTTCAGATTTCCTTTTGACATCTTTTTCATCATTTCAGACATCATTTTAAATTGCTTAAGCAATTTATTGATAGTGGCCGGATCTGTGCCAGAGCCATTAGCAATTCTTTTTTTTCTAGAACCATCTATTATTTTTGGGTTCTCTCTTTCTTTTTTTGTCATTGATAAAATAACAGCTTCATTTTTAGTAATTATACTTTCATCAATTCCCGCTGAGTCCATTTGGGATTTAATTTTAGAAACTCCTGGCATAAAAGACATAATTCCCTCAATACCACCCATTTTTTTCATTTGTCTTAATTGAGATAAATAATCTTCCATAGAGAATTGACCTTTTTTTAAATTTTCCTCTGCTTTTTTAAGATTTTCTTCTCCTAAATCTTGAGCCGCCTTTTCTACAAGGGATACAATATCCCCCATACCAAGTATTCTGTTTGCAATTCTGTCTGGATGGAATACTTCAAGATTATCTATTTTTTCTCCTATCCCTAAAAATTTAATTGGAACGTTTGAAACATATTTCATACTCACTGCGGCTCCACCTCTTGCATCACCATCAGCCCTAGTTAAAATAATTCCAGATAAATTAACTGTATTTTTAAATTCTTTTGCCACTGAGGCTGCAACTTGACCTGTTAAAGAGTCTGCAACTAAGAAGGTTTCTGTTGGATTAATGACACCTTCAATTTGCTTAATCTCACTCATCATTTGTAAGTCGATTTGAGTTCTACCAGCAGTATCAAATAAAATTATTTCAGCTCCATTTAAATTAGCGGCACTTATTGCTCTTCTACAAATATCAGCAGGTTGCTGACCTTCTATAATAGGTAAAGTTAAAATATTATTTTGTTCTCCTAAAGATCTAAGTTGTTCTTGTGCAGCTGGCCTGTAAATATCTAGACTGACCATCATTACTTTTTTCTTTTTATTAGTTTCTAAAAATTTTGCTAATTTTGCTGTTGTTGTTGTTTTTCCAGAACCTTGTAACCCAACTAACATCATTGGCACAGGCGGTACTGCGTTTAAGTTTATATCATTATTTGTTGCACCTAATAAGTCTACAAGCTCATCGTAAACAATTTTAACAACCATATCCCCAGGAGAGGTAGACCTTATTATCTCTTGGCCTAATGCTTTTGGCTTGACTTTCTCAATAAAATCTTTTGCAACATCCAATGAGACATCTGCTTCAAGTAAGGCTTGCCTAATGCCTCTTAAACCTTCATCTACTTGAGCTTCATCAAGTGAAGGTGCCTTTTTCAGAGAAGAAAAAATTTCTTCAAATTTATTTGTTAAATTTTCAAACATATTTATTACGCATAGCAATAACGCACTAGTGGGCGAACCCTCGCTGACTAGTGTCGATCTCTTTGTTTCCAAAGACACCGCAAAGTTAATGTTTTTGCGGAAACGGCAACAACCTATAATAGAGGTTCAAAAAGTCAATAAATAAGTTAAATATCTATATATGGATATTAAAGCTTTTAAAATGGACGGTTTAGGTAATGATTTTGTCATCATAGATAATAGGCAAACAATTACAAATTTGACGAAAGAGCAAATAATAAAGATTTGTGACAGAAAATTTATTGGTTGTGACCAACTAATATTGATTAAAAAAAATGATATTTCAGATGCTTCACTAGAATTTTATAATTCAGATGGAGGAATGTCTGGTGCGTGTGGAAATGGTACAAGATGTATTGCTGATTTATTAGGCAAAGAAAATAACAAAAAAGAAATTGTCCTAACAACTTTATCTGGCAAATTAAAATCAAATATTGTTGGAGAAAAAATGGTTTCTACAGAAATAGGTGTTGCAAAAACAAAATGGGATGAGATTCCATTGTCTAAAGAATTAAATACGAATAATTTAGGAATTAAAATTAATGACAAAAATAATAACGATTTTTCTGGCGGAACTGCTGTAAATGTTGGAAATCCACATGTGGTTTTTTTTGTTGATAATAACGAAAATTTTGAAATTGAAAAAATTGGACCAAAAATTGAAACCCACTCTCTATTTCCAGAGAAATGTAATGTTACTTTAGCAACTGTTGTTAACAAAGAATTAATAAAAGTTAGAGTGTGGGAAAGAGGAGCTGGGCTTACCAAAGCTTGTGG
>CACJVG010000046.1 GCA_902596785.1 uncultured Pelagibacteraceae bacterium
GTATTATTATATGATTGGGTTAGTAGACCAACACAGAGAATTTTTGATCTAATCAGCACTCTAATTATTGTTCTTTTCGCAGCAGCTGTAATTTATGGAGGTATGGAAGATGCATACAGATCATTTATAAATTGGGAGAGATTTGCAACTTATTGGGATCCACCAATTCCAGCTACTATGAAGCCACTAACACTTCTATGCGTTTTTCTTATTGCTGTTCAGTCTGTAAATAATTTGATTATTGATTGGAGAAATCCTAAAGAAAAACAATACGACCCTTCTAAAGAATTAAAATAAAATGGATATAGGATCACTTTCGATAATACTTATAGTAGGATTATTATTACTTATATCTATAGGTGTTCCAATGGGTTTTGCATCTGGTTTTATGGGTGCAGTGCTAGTATTTTTATACATAGGTGAACATGCTTTAGGCATATTACTTTCAAGATACTATTCTCTTGTTGTAACTTATTCATTCTTATCTGTTCCATTATTTATATTTATGGCCTCCTTGCTCGAACGTTCGAACATCGCAAGAGATCTTTATGACGCTTTAAATGCGTGGTTAAGAAAGACTAGAGGAGGAGTAGGAGTCGTTACTGCCATCATGGCAACAATTATGGCTGCGATGAGTGGAATTATTGGTGGAGAAATAGTTTTATTAGGTTTGATTGCACTGCCTCAAATGTTGAGATTAAAATACGATCAGGATATGTCGATCGGTATTATTTGTGCATCAGGATCTTTAGGTACAATGATACCACCTTCAATTGTTTTAATTATTTATGGATTAACAACAGAGACTTCTATCACAATGTTATTCCAAGAAGCTATTGTTCCTGGTTTAATGATTTCAGGTTTAATTATTACATACATTTTAATTCGTACAAGATTACAACCGCATTTGGCACCTTTAAGTGATGAGCCTGCTTTAACTTTAAAAGAAAAAATGTCATACCTTCCAGGTCTTTTACCACCTATTGGTATTGTAATAATTGTATTAGGTTCAATTTATTCTGGAATGACAGGAATTACAGAAGCAGCTGGTATGGGAGTAGTTGCTACATTAATTATAATTTTTGCGAGAAAAGAACTTACGTGGTTTTTATTTAAAGATGCATTAACAAGAACATTCAAAGCATCAGGAACTATTTTAACTATTACTTTTGGTGCTACAGTTTTAGCAGGTGCTTATTCTCTTGCTGGAGGTCCTAAATATGTAGCAGAAACTATTTTGGCTTATGATTTAAAGCCAATGTACTTAATTTTCATGATGCAGATTATGTTTTTAATTATGGGAGCATTTATGGATTGGGTTGGAATTGTATTGTTGGCAATGCCTGTATTTTTACCAATAGTTATTGCTCTAGGATTTGATCCAATTTGGTTTGGAATATTATTCTGTGTAAACATGCAGGTTTCATTTTTAAGTCCACCATTTGGGCCTGCCGCCTTTTATTTAAAATCCGTTGCACCTCCACACATATCGTTAACAGATATTTTTAGAGGTTTTGCTCCATTTATAGTAATTCAGTTAATTGTTTTAGCATGTGTTATGTTTTTCCCAGAAGCAATGACGCAAAACTTCCACGAGTTTAAACCGAAACCATGATGAAAATAGGCTTTATTGGAACAGGTCTTATGGGCCTGCCAATGGCTAAAAATTTATTAAAATCAGATTTTAAACTAAAAGTATTCAATCGTTCAATTAATAAAGCAGAACCTTTGAAAGAGTTTGGCGCTGAAATATCAAAAACATTAGGTGAAGTTGTTAAAGATAATGACTTTATTATTACAATGTTAACAGATGATAGCGCTGTTGATGCAATAATGAGTAATTCAGATTTATTAGAAAATTTAAAATCTGGATCAACTGTTATTGATATGAGTTCAGTTAAACCAACGACTGCAACAAAATATGGGAATAGTCTAAAATCAAAAAATGTAAATTATTTAGATGCACCGGTTTCAGGAGGAACTATTGGAGCTGAGGAAGCTTCATTAGCTATAATGGTTGGAGGAGAGCAAAGTGTCTTTGATAATTCTATAAATATTTTAAAAGCTATGGGAAATCCAACTTTAGTTGGACCAATTGGTAGTGGACAAGTTTCAAAGTTAGCAAATCAAATTGTAGTAGGAGTTACAATAGGAGCGGTAGCGGAGGCAATAACTTTATGTGAAAAAGCTGGAGCTGACCCAGTAAAATTAATTAAAGCTCTTTCTGGAGGTTGGGCAGACAGTAAAATTTTACAAACACATGGAAAAAGAATGATAGATAAAGATTTTACTCCAAAAGGTAAAACTTTTACCCATTTAAAAGATATGAATAACATTTTAGAGTGTGCAAATTCATATAATACACATTTACCTATTTCAAATTTGGTGAAAGAAATGTATAAAACCCTTGTCGATAATGGTCATGGAAATACTGATCATAGTTCACTTTATAATGAAATCGAAAGGATAAATAAAAAATGAGTGGAAGATTAGAAGGTAAAAAAATTCTCGTAACAGCAGCAGGCCAAGGGATTGGAAAGGCAACAGCAATAGCTTTTCACAAAGAAGGTGCTCATGTAACTGCAACTGATTTAAATGATAAAACTTTAGCTGATTTAAACAAAGAATATCCTGAGATTAAAGTGCAAAAGCTAGACTCAACTGACAACAATTCGATTTTAGAATTTACTAAAACTTTAGATAGAGTTGATGTTTTATTTAATGCTGTTGGATTTGTTCATCAT
>CACJVG010000047.1 GCA_902596785.1 uncultured Pelagibacteraceae bacterium
ATATGGGTTAAAAATAAATATTTATGATGAAAAAAAATTAAAGAAGCTTGGTATGAATACTTTACTTGGTGTAGGTCAAGGTAGTATCAGAGGATCGTATTTAGTTACAATGGAATGGAAGGGAGCAAAAGATAAATCAAAACCTTTAGCATTTGTTGGTAAAGGAGTTTGTTTTGATACAGGTGGCATATCTTTAAAACCTGCAAAATTTATGGAGGACATGACTTATGATATGGCTGGATCTGCAGTAGTAGTTGGTTTAATGAAAAGTTTAGCTTTAAGAAAAGCAAAAATAAATGCTGTGGGAGTTGTAGGTTTAGTGGAAAATATGCCTGGTGGTAACGCGCAAAGACCAGGAGATATTGTAAAATCTTACAGTGGAAAAACTGTAGAAATTTTAAATACAGATGCTGAAGGAAGACTCGTGTTAGCCGATGCTTTAACTTACACAGAAGAAAAATTTAAGCCAAAATTTATAGTAGATTTAGCAACTTTGACAGGAGCAATTATTGTTTCTCTTGGATCTGAATACGCAGGTCTATTTTCAAATGATGATAAATTATCAAATCAGTTAATTAAAGCAGGAGAACAGGTGGAAGAGAAAGTTTGGAGAATGCCTTTAAATAAAAATTTTGATAAACTTATTGACTCTAAAAATGCTGACATGCAAAATATTAATTATGTTGGGGGAGCAGGCTCTACAACAGCAGCGCAATTTTTACAAAGATTTATATTAAACAAAACACCCTGGGCACACCTAGATATAGCAGGAATGGCATTTTCTAAATATGGTGGAGCTTTAAATTCCGGCGGTGCAACAGGTTACGGGGTGAGATTATTAAACAAACTAATAGAGGATCATTATGAGTAATATAGAACAAACATTATCAATTATAAAACCAGATGCAGTAGAGAGAAATCTAGAAAACGAAATTAAAGAAATGTTTAAATCTAATGGCTTTACGATTGTAAAAGAAAAAAAAATTCAAATTGAAAAATCAGAAGCTGAAAAGTTTTATAAAGTTCATGAAACCAAACCATTTTATAATGATTTATGTGACTATTTATCATCAGGTCCGATTGTTGTAATGGTTCTTGAAAAAGATAATGCAGTTTTAGGAAACAGAGAATTAATGGGTGCTACAAATCCAGAAAATGCAGAAGAAGGTACTATTAGAAAAAAATACGGGATTTCAATAGACAAAAACTCTGTACACGGATCAGATAGTGTTGAAAACGCTAAAATTGAAATAGATTTTTTCTTTAAAGATTAAAAACTTTTAATATAGCTTTTGGGTACAACTTATGTTCTTGAGCTAAAATTTTTTTAGCAAGAGAAGACTCTGTATCTTTTTTTGAAATCCTGACTTTCTTTTGTAGAATAATTTTCCCCGAGTCTAATCTAGCATTTACAAAATGAACAGTGCATCCTGAGTACTTTTCCTTATTATTTAATACTCTTTGGTGAGTATTTAATCCTTTATATTTAGGCAGTAAAGAGGGGTGTATATTTAAAATTTTTCCTTTAAATTTTTTTATAAAATTTTTTGATAAAATTTTCAAAAATCCAGCTAGACAAATCATTTCAATATTATTTTTTTTTAAGATAGAGAGTAGCTTATTTTCACTTAATTTTTTATTTTTAAAATTTAAAACTTTTTTTTTAATTTTAAATTTTTTGGCATAATTTAAACCCTTTGCCTTAGAGTTATTTGAAACAATAAAGTTAATTGATATAGGAGATATTTTAGTTTTAGAAAATTTAGCTAAAGATTTTAAATTACTACCTGTCCCTGAAATAAATACAGCTGTTCTTACTTTATTGTGACCAGTTGATAGAACCATTTAACTTAACTTTATTTTTACCATTAAAAATTTTTCCAATAATATATGGTTTATATTTTTTGGAAAAAAATTTACTTATTTTTTTTAAATTTTTACTTTCAACAATTAGACAAAAACCAACTCCACAGTTAAATGTTTTAAGCATTTCTTTATCAGAAATTCCATTATTTTTAAGCCAGTTAAATATTTTAGAAGTTTTAATTTTATTTAAACTTATATGAGCTGAGAGTTTATCTGGTATAATTCTTTTAATATTATCAGACAAACCTCCCCCAGTTATATTTGCACAGCCATTGATTAAGTTGTTGTTAATTAAATTCATTATTTCTTTAACATATATTTTAGTTGGTTTTAGAAGCTCAGATTTTAAAAATTTATTTTTTTTAATATTTATTTTTTTTAGTTTTAATAAATATCTTACAAGAGAATACCCATTAGAATGTAAACCACTGGAAGGAATTGCAATTATAAGATTATTTTTTTTTATTTTATTTTTATTTAAAATTCTATTCTTTCCTACAACTCCTACTGCAAAACCTGCGATATCAAATTTACCTTTTTCATACGTACCTGGCATTTCAGCAGTTTCTCCTCCGACGAGCTCACATTCTGATTGATTACAACCTTTGTTAATCCCTTTTAATATTTCTTTAAGTTTTTTAAGATCAATTTTATTTATTGATATGTAATCTAAAAAAAGCAAAGGCTTAGCTCCTTGTACGATTAAATCATTTACACTCATAGCAACCAAGTCAATTCCAATGGTATCAAATTTATTTAAAGTATTAGCAATTTCAATTTTGGTTCCCACACCATCTGTACAAGCTACGATTTTAGGTTGTTTAATATTATTTGGTATATTTGTTATTGAGGCAAACCCGCC
>CACJVG010000048.1 GCA_902596785.1 uncultured Pelagibacteraceae bacterium
GGTAATACAAAAAAAACAATTATTAATAAAGCAAGTTTTACAAGTTGTAAAAATAATCTAAATTGCACTCCGTGGTCAATTAATGCAAAAGAAATAATACATGATAGAGAAAAGAGTGAAATAATTTATAACAATGCAGTATTAAATATATACGATGTTCCAATATTATACTTTCCTAAATTTTTTCATCCAGATCCATCAGTTGACCGAAGATCAGGTTTCTTGCAGCCTCAATTCAATAATTCTAATATATTAGGAAGCTCTTTTGGAATTCCTTATTATTCAGTATTAGATGAAAGCAAAGATTTTACTTTCACGCCAATAATTTTTAATAAAAATATTCAAATGATACAAAATGAATATAGAGTACATGGGGAAAATTCAAAATTTTATGCAAACTTCAACTTTGTTAACAATTATAAATCATCACTCGATACAGCAAAAAATAGTATTTTTAGTTTTTTTACAAAATATGATTTAGACCTTAATTTAGAAAATTTTATTTCGAGTGATTTTTTCTTATCTATTGAAAAAGTAACAAACGATACATTTTTAAAAATTTTTGATACAAATATTCAAAACAACAACCTAAAACCAAAAGATTTTGATAATTTAACAAGTGAGCTAAAAATTTCTTTAAAGCATGAAAATTATAATTTGGAAACTGGAATACAAAGTTATGAAAATCTACAAAAAGTTAGCTCAGATAGATACGAATATGTTTTTCCGTACTATATATTTGACAAAACACTGAGTAAAGAGTTTTTTGATGGAAGTATAAACTTTTCATCTAGCGGGGAAAATATATTAAATGATACAAATGTTCTTAAATCTAACATAACAAATGATATTAATTTTGAGAGTAAAGAATATATCTCTTTTAATAATTTCAAAACTTCATTTGGAGTCGATATAAAAAATTTAAATTCAATAGGAAAAAACCATAGCCAGTATAAATCAAGCCCTCAGATTGAAATGATGAGTATATTCAATGTTGATACAAGTATCCCTCTTATTAAAAAAAGTGAAAATTACACAAATTATTTAATTCCAAAATTATCTTTAAAAGTAAATCCAAGTGACATGAAAGATTATTTTAACTCAGACCGAGTGGTTGATGTAAATAATATTTTTGCCAATGATAGACTGGGTATCAATGACTCTTTAGAGGCGGGTAAGTCAATAACCTTGGGTTTAGATTTCAAAAAAGAAAATATTGAAGATCCTAATAAATTCTTTGAATTAAAACTTGCATCTGTACTAAGAGATAAGGAAGAAAATTTTATTCCGAAACAGACCACTTTAAACAAAAAATCATCAAACATCTTTGGATCCATTTCTAACAATTTCATAGAATTTTTAGATATAAATTATAATTTTGCAATTGATAATGATCTTAAATCTTTAGAGTACAGTAATTTCAATGCAGAATTAAAATTTAACAATCTAACAACTCAACTAAATTTTGTAGAAGAAAGTGGAGAAATGGGAAGCACTAATTTCATTGAAAATGATACATATTTTAAGTTAAATGAAAATAATTATTTTACTTTTAAAACTAGAAGAAATAAAAAATTAAACTTAACAGAGTATTATGATCTTGTATATGAATACAAAAATGACTGCTTGACTGCAGGTATCAAATACAAAAAAACTTACTATGAAGATAGGGATTTAAAACCCTCAGAAAATATATTTTTCACAATTAGTTTAATACCACTTACAAATTATGAGCAGAAAATTGAAAGATAATTTCAACGAATGAGTTTAATTTATAAATTAATATTAGTTTTAGTTTGTTATTTAGGGTTTTTGACAAATAGCATTTCGATTGAAAATAAAATTTTGATTAAAGTTAATAATGAAATTATTACCTCTATCGATGTTTTAAATGAGGTAAAATACTTAAATCTACTAAATAAAGATCTGAAAAATTTTGATGAAAACAAAATTTATGAAATTGCAAAAAATTCATTAATTAAAAATATAGTAAAAGAAAATGAACTAAAAAAATACTTTGCTAAGTTAGATGTAGACGAAAAGTATCTAAATGATATTACTATGAAATATTTTGATAAATTGAATTTAAATTCAATTGATGAATTAAAAAATTTATTAAAAAGAAATAACCTTGTATTAGAAGAAATTCAAAATAAAATTACTATTCAAATTTTATGGAATAACTTAATTTTTCAAAAATTTTCAAAAAATTAAAGAGGAAATATCAAAAAAAGAAACACAAGAAGAATATTTAATTTCTGAAATTGTATTTAATTTAAAAGAAAAAGAAACTTTAGAAAAAAAATTAAGTATTATTGAAAATGAAATTAAAAAAAACAATTTTTCTAACGCTGCTATATTACACAGCATATCTGACACAGCTATCAATGGAGGCAATGTGGGATGGGTAAATTTCAACTCATTATCAAAAAAAATTAGAGATCAATTATATAAAATACAAGTAGGTGAAATAACCAACCCGA
>CACJVG010000049.1 GCA_902596785.1 uncultured Pelagibacteraceae bacterium
ATTATTTATTTATATATTTATTAGTTTAATTTTAACAGGATGTGTCGGAGTTGGTTCCAAAGGTCTCTTTGGAACTGGTGTTTCTGTTGCTCTTGATCCTAGAACAGTTGGTACTCAAATAGATGATTCTATTATGCAAAAAAGTATTAGTGCTAAAATACTAGCCAAAGATAAAAAATATCTTTTATCTGTAAAGACTAAAGTTTTAGATGGGAGAATATTTGTTACTGGAAAAGTAGATAGCCCAGAAGAAAAATTAATGATTACAAAATTAGCATGGGAAACTAAGGGCGCTAGATCCGTTAGAAATGATATTAAAATCAAGGAAGAGTTTAACTTTAAGCAATCTGCAAAAGATGTATTAATAACATCTCAACTTAGAACAGCTATAATTGTTAATAAAAATATTAAGGCAACTAATTATCAAATAGATACCTATAAGAAGAAAATTTATATTTATGGAATTGCTTTAACTTCTGAGGAAAAAGATTTGGTAATAAGTGAGGCCAAAGAAATACTTGATGTAGAGGATGTAATTGCAAGTATAATACTTGTTGAAGACTTAAGAATTCAGAGAGATTAATTATTTTTTATAATCAATCACTTGGGAAGAATAAGCAGCAATTGATGCTAGGTTTAGTATCTCAGAAGTTGATGATCTTAAAGGTGCAATTTCTATTGGAAGCCCAAGTCCAATTAATAATGGTCCAATAACTTTTGTGTCTCCAATTGTTTTCATCAGTTTATATGAAATTGCTGCACTATGTTGTCCTGGCATTATCAAGATATTTGCCTTACCAACAATCTTTGCAAAAGGATAAAGTTCCTCATACTCTGGATTAAGAGCAACATCAGGCTGCATATCTCCATCAAATTCGAAGTCTACTTTTCTTTCTTTTAATATATCAACCGCGTTTCGAATATGTTTTGTTCTACTAGTAAGAGGTTGTCCAAATGTAGAGTGGGATACAAAAGCAACTTTAGGATCAAATCCAAAAAGTCTAACGACTCTTGCAGTAGATATAGCAATTTCAGCCAATTGCTCAGAAGTTGGATATTCATGGACACTTGTATCACCAACAAAAATAGTTCTTCCTTTATGAACTATCATGTTTAATCCAAACATAATTTCACCTTTCCTTACATCAACAACTTGCTTGATTTTTTCAAAAGAGGCACCAAATCGTCTTGTATTACCTGTTACAGCACCATCAGCATCGCCACACGCAACCATACTAGTAGCCCAAACAACTCTATCATTTCTGATCATTCGGTCACAATCTCGTTCTAATAATCCTTGCTCTCTTTGTAATTTTTCAAATAAATGTTTAACGTATCTTTTTCTCTTTTCCTCATCTTTTGAATTGACAATTTCAATGTCAAAATTTTCACTATATCCAATATTTTTAATCTGTTCTTTAATTTTACTTTCTTTACCAACCAGGATTGGAATACCTAATTTTGAATTTTTAAATGCTATGGCAGCTTTTAAAGTATTTTCATCCTCACCATCTGCAAAAACAATTCTTTTTTGATTTTTTTTAATAAATGAATTTATACCTTGCATGATGGTTACTGTCGGATCTAGCCTTTGTTTAAGTTGATCTTTATAAGCATCAAAATCAATTATATTTTTTCTAGCTACTCCACTTTCTATTGCTGCTTTTGCTACAGCTGCTGGTATTACACTAATTAATCTTGGATCAAATGTAGATGGGATAATATAATCTTTTCCATAATGAGGTCTTTCCCCACCCATAGCTGCAACCACCTCATCAGGAACATCTTCTCTTGCAAGCTTAGCTATTGCATTAGCTGCAGCAACTTTCATTTCTTCATTTATCGTTTTGGATCTAACATCTAAAGCTCCTCGAAAAATGTAAGGAAACCCAATTAAATTATTTACTTGATTAGGATAATCTGATCTGCCTGTTGCAACAATTGCATCATTTCTAACCTCACTAATTTCTTCCGGAGTAATTTCTGGATCAGGATTAGCACAAGCAAAAATAATTGGATTTTTTGCCATAGATTTAACCATCTCTTTTTTTAGAACACCTTTTGCAGACAATCCCAAAAAAACATCTGCACCTTTAATAGCATCTTTTAAATTTCTATGTTTAGTTTTAACTGCATACCTGGATTTCCATTGATCAATTCTCTCAGTTCTTCCTTCATAAATAACGCCCTTTCTGTCTAGCATTATTATATTTTCAGATTTTACTCCTGAGTTTTTAAATAACTCAGTACAAGCTTGTGCTGAAGCTCCGGCACCATTTACTACAACTTTAATTTTTTTTATTGATTTACCAGAAATATCTAAAGCATTAATTAAAGCTGCAGTGGTTATAATTGCTGTTCCATGTTGATCATC
>CACJVG010000050.1 GCA_902596785.1 uncultured Pelagibacteraceae bacterium
AAAAGAAAAAATATTTAAAAATAATTGGACTATGATTGGGGTTGCAAGCTCTATACCAAATCCAGGCGATGCAAAACCTTTTAATCTTTTAGGAATACCAATACTAATAGTTAGAAACAAAGAGAATGAAGTAAAAGTTTTTCATAATGTTTGTAGTCATAGAGGTTTCAAATTAGTTGATCAGGAATGTAAATTAAAAAATGTAATAAGATGCCCTTATCATTCTTGGTCCTACGATTTTAATGGAAAATTAACTGTTACTCCACATTTAGGAGGACTAGGAAAACATGAGGTTGAAGGGTTCGATAAAAACAAGAGTAACTTAAAAGAAATTAAATCAAATATTTGGATGGATTTAATTTTTATTAATATTAATTCTAATGCAAAACCATTTGAAGAATTTATTAAACCATTAGAAGATAGATGGTCTAAGTTTATTTCTAAACAAGATCAACAATTAATAAGACATGCTTCTGACAATGGTTACTTTAATATGACAGTAAATAGTAATTGGAAATTTGCTATTGAGAATTATTGCGAAAGCTATCATTTGCCCTGGATACATCCAGAGCTGAATAGAGTTTCAAATATTTCAGATCACTACCACATAGAGGATGAAAATTTTAATTTTTCAGGACAAGGTAGTGATAAATATTCACAACAGTTTGATGGGAATATAAAATTTAAATGTTTTCCAAATTGGCCAAGTGAAGTATCTGAAAAATCTGAATATGTATCATTATACCCAAATGTAATGTTGGGAATTCATATAGATCATTTTTATGCATTTTGGTTAGAACCAATTTCAAACAATCAGACAAAAGAACATTTTGAATTATATTATATCGGAGATGAAAGCGCTTCTAGCGATGAGTTTAAAGGTATAAGAGAAAAAAATTTTGTATTTTGGCAAGAAGTTATGAACGAAGATGTAACTGCAATAGAAGGAATGCAAAAGGGTCGAAGTTCCCCGGCTTACAATGGTGGAAATTTTTCACCTGTAATGGATACTCCTACTTTGATGTTTCATAAGTGGGTTGCAACCAATTTAACTAAATGAGAGGGTAAATTATGAAAAAAGATCTTATTACAAGACTAAATGAAGGTCCAATAATGTGTGCAGAAGGATACCTTTTTGCAATGGAAAGAAGAGGTTATCTTTCAGCAGGTCCATTTGTTCCTGAGGTTGTTATGGAACATCCTGAGGTAGTAACTCAATTACATCGAGAATTTATCAGAGCTGGTTCAGATGTTGTTCAGGCATTTACTTATTATGGTCATAGAGAAAAACTAAGAATAATTGGCAAAGAACACTTGTTAGAACCAATGCAAAAAGGTGCTCTTAAAATTGCAAAAGATGCTGCAGCTGAATTTAAAGATTTAGATTTGATGGTTTGTGGAGATGTGGCAAATACAAACGTATTTGATCCAGGTGATCCAAATACTCATAAGCAGTGTCAACAAATGTACGAAGAGCAAGTTGCTTGGGCAAAAGAAGCTGATGTTGACTTTGTTATTGCTGAAACAATAAGCTGGACTGATGAAATGAAAATTGCATTAAAAGCAATTAAGGATGCTGGACTTATTGCGGTATGCAATTTTGCAATTCCTAGAGGGGATAAAACTAGAGAAGGACACAGTGCTGAAGACGCATGTAAAATGATGGAAGATCTAGGCGCTGATGTAGTTGGATTAAATTGTTACAGAGGACCAGAGATGACAATGAAACTTTTAAAAAAAGTTAGAGACAAAGTTTCATGTCATGTATCAGGGCTTCCAGTTCCTTACAGAACTACAGAGGAAGAACCTGGTTTTTTAAATATTACTGATCATGGTTGTGATTGTATTCCTGGTGGAAATGCATTCCCTGTAGCTTTAGATAATTTATTTTGCAACAGATTTGAAATGGCAGAATTTGCAAAAGATTGTGTTAAGAATAAAATAAATTTTATTGGTATATGTTGTGGTGCCGAAGCTCATCATGTTAGAGAAATGTCTGTTGCAATTGGTAAAAAACCAATTTCAATGAAATATATGCCAGATATGAGCAAACATTTTCACCATGGAACAGATAAATCTCTTAAAAAAGTAAATAAGGAGATCAAATACTAATAATAAATATGAAGAGAAAAACTTTTTTTGACTCTAGAGATAAATATTTATCATTTGTAAACTCAACTAATGAAAAATCAAAAATTGCTTTTTATTTATTTAAAAAAATAGAAAAAATCAGTAATAGATCACCAGTTTTTAACGTTTTAGACGCTGGTACTGGTGAG
>CACJVG010000051.1 GCA_902596785.1 uncultured Pelagibacteraceae bacterium
TGTAACCAAACCTTGCCTCTGGAAAAATATAAAGAATCCTATCATTAAGTTGGGTAAAATCAAATTCAGGAATTAAGTATCCTTGATTGTACAATCCATTTCTAGGTATTGATGAAGTGTTAGCCAAATAATTAATCTCAATTCCCATACCATGACATACATGCTCTAGTGTAACTACAAACTCAATGTTTGAGTAGCCCCTCCCATCTTCAGTTATTAAACTTTGACTCATCTTTTCCCACAATGGTTCAGTTCTAGCTAATTGATTTTTGAAAAATCTTTTTTTTGCATCAGCAAAAATTTCTTTTTTTTTATTAACAACTAATTCATTTTCATATTTTATAATATCCATAATTCTCCTTTGTTAAATTTAAAATATTATAAGTTCAAGATGGGAACTTTAAATTTATTTACAATGAGAACACTTTAAAAAAAATTAAAAAAAGTTGTTGGGGAAAAAAATGTATAATTATTTTTTTGAATTCAAAAAATAAAATCAGCGAGTGTTAAAATCTACGATTGATAAAATCTATAATAGAAAAAAAATAATTTTTGCAACTCATGTTTGATTAAATTTAAGAATTCTCAACCTATGTTTGACTCTCTAATAGTGGGAGTGTCAGGTTTCAGTTACAAAAAAACCTGCGACCCTGTCAGATATCACAAACTTAAAATAAATTTTAGATATCACAACCAGGGGTAATATTTTTAAAATACTAATTTATAAATTTAGACAGATCTGGCTTAAAATAGTTGGGGCCTTTCATGACTTTTCCAGACTCATTGTAGATTGGTTTGCCATTTTCATCTAACTTGCTCATGTTTGAATTTTGGACCTCATCAAAACACTTATCCAAATCAATTCCAAATGCATGCCCTGCTCCATAAGTTACATATAATATGTCTGTTAGTGCATCAGCTACTTCCAATAAGTCCTTATTATTCATAGCTTCTGTAAGCTCATCTAGTTCCTCTTTTATTAGATCTATCCTTAATTTATTTATTTTATCAGTACTAAAAGAAGGTTTTGTTTTAACTTCCTGACCAAAAGTTTTCATGAAAGTACCAACTTTACTAAAATTCGACATAATGCTCCTGTATGTTTTTAAAAAATTATTGTATGTTAATAATTATTTGTTACTTAAAAATTAATCAATGAAATTAAGAAAAGAATTTGACAGTATTGGAAGCATAAATGTCCCAAATGATAAGTATTGGGGAGCATCTACTCAAAGATCTAATAAATTTTTTAATATTGGAAAAATTTTAGTTAATATTTCAATCATAAAATCAATAGCTATCATTAAAAGATCAGCTGCAATTGTACATGCTAAAGAAAAATTAATTGATGGTAAAATTTCAAAAGCAATAATCAAAGCATCAGATGAAGTGATTAAAGGTAAATTAGATGAAAACTTTCCTTTAAAAGTTTGGCAAACAGGTTCTGGAACACAAACTAACATGAATGTAAATGAAGTTATTGCTAACAGAGCAATAGAAATTTTAGGTGGTAAAAAAGGAACTAAAAAACCTGTTCATCCAAATGATCATGTAAATAAATCTCAATCTACAAACGATGTTTTTCCAACTGCAATGCATATCTCTATTGCAAAAGAGACTATTTCTAAAATGCTACCTAGCTTAAAAATTTTAGAAAAAGAACTAAAAAGAAAATCTAATGAATTTAAAAACATAGTTAAAATTGGAAGAACTCATTTACAAGATGCTACGCCTCTTTCTCTTGGACAAGAATTTTCTGGATATCATACTCAAGTCAAAAAAAGTATTGAAAGAATAGAATATTCATTAAAAGAAATATTTTTTCTTGCTCAAGGTGGAACAGCTGTAGGAACTGGAATAAATTCAAAGAAAAATTTTGACAAAAAAATTGTTAAAGAGATTGCTAAATTTTCAAAAATAAAATTTAAACCAGCTCCAAATAAGTTTGCTGAACTTGCAGCTCATGATGCAATCGTAAATTTTTCTGGTGCATTAAATACCTGTGCAGTGGCACTAATGAAAATTTCAAATGATATAAGATTTTTAGGTTCGGGTCCTAGAGCTGGGTATGGAGAATTGATTTTACCTGAAAACGAACCTGGTTCATCAATAATGCCAGGAAAAGTAA
>CACJVG010000052.1 GCA_902596785.1 uncultured Pelagibacteraceae bacterium
GTCATGAGTTACTTGAGCCAAAGTTAGATAACATTGAAGATAGATTGGCAATTGGGTTTGAGAGAATGCCAGCATTAGAGCGGGCAGGAATAAAAAATATAGTTAATGGACCTTTTACTTTTGGTCCAGATGGAAGCCCTCTAATTGGTCCAGTACCAGGAATGAAAAATTATTGGGTTGCTGTTGGTGTTATGGCTGGATTTTGCCAAGGCGGTGGTGTTGGAAAATGTATAGCAGAATGGATTATTGATGGAGAACCATCAATTGACGTTTGGGCAATGGATGTTGCAAGATTTGGAGATTATGCGTCACCTCAATATGGAACAATAAAATCCTCAGAAAATTATGAGCGAAGATTTATTATGACTTTTCCAAACGAAACTTTACCAAAGGGAAGAAAACAAAAAACTACTGCACTGTATGATCGTTTTGTAAATCAAGGTGCTGTTATGGGAGATAGCTTTGGATTAGAAAATGTTTTGTGGTTTGCAAATAATAAAGAAGATGCTCATGAAGAACCTACTATTAAAAGATCAAGATCACATGACTATGTTTCAAAAGAAGTTATTAATGTAAGAGAAAATGTTGGTTTAATCGAAGTTGCCAACTTTTCAAAACACGAATTCAAAGGTCCTGATGCTAGAAAATTTTTAGATCACATAATGGCTGGAAGACTTCCAAAACCAGGAAGAATATCTTTATCTCCAATGTTGTCGTATAGAGGGAAATTATGTGGTGATTTAACGGTTGCTTGTTTAGATGAAAATGAATTTATGGTATTTGGTTCTGGAGCTGCTCAAGAAATGCATAGACGTTGGTTTGAGAGTCACATAGATAAATTTAATTTAAGTTATTCTAATAGATCTGATGAGTATCATGGTTTGTCTATTGCAGGACCAAATTCAAGGAAAGTTTTGGAAAAAATTGTAAGAGATGATGTTTCAAATGAAAAATTTAAGTTTAGAGATTCTAGAAGAATGTTTGTGGGTGGAGTTCCAGCTATAATAAATAGAATTTCATTTACTGGCGAACTCGGTTATGAAATTTATGTAGCACCTCACTATCAACTAAAACTTTATGAAGAATTAATGGAAGCTGGAAAAGAATTTAATATTAAACCTTTTGGCGGAAGAGCATTAATGTCAATGAGGTTGGAGAAAAATTGGGGAGCTTGGACTTTAGATTATAGACCTGATTTTACTGCAAAAGAGACAGGCTTAGATGCTTTTATAAATTGGGACAAAGAGTTTATTGGTAAAGAAAGTGCACAAAAGGAAAATTCTTCAAATAAACTCGTACCATTAATTGTTGAAACAAATGAAATTGATGTAACAAATAATGAAGCCGTCTTGAATGGAGATCAAAGTATTGGCTATGTAACTTCAGGTGGGTTTGCTCATTTTGTAAACAAAAGTGTAGCGTTTACTTTTGTTGATCAAAAAAAAATTAAATCTGAAAATAAAATTCAAGTAGAGATAAATGGAGATTTATTTAATTGTTCAATTATTAAAGAACCACTTTACGATCCAAGTGGTCAAAAAATGAGAAGCTAATGGCTCAAAAAGACGTAGGAAACAAAATTCCAATTTATAAACTTAAAACCACAGATGAAGTTATGAAGTACTACGATGAGTGGGGAGACAAAGACAAATATAATAAAGACATGGTTGATTGGAACTACACAGGCCCAAAGGAAACCGTAGCAACTTTCAATAAGCACGAAAATAATAAAGATACGCTAATCTTTGATGCAGGCTGTGGAACAGGTCTAGTTGGAGTTGAGTTAAAAAAATATGGGTTCAAAAATTTTCATGGAGCTGATTTATCTCAAACTTTATTAGATACAGTTCCAAAAGATCTTTATCAAAAATTAGTTAAAGTTGATTTAAACCAACCAATAGAAGCCGAGGATAATTTTTATGGTGGAGTGATGTGTGTTGGTACGTTTACATTTGGCCATGTAAAACCAAACGCTTTAGATGAGTTTATAAGAATAACAAAACCAGGTGGATTAATTTGTTTTACTATAAACGAAGGTATTCACGAAGAGTATGGTTTTGATAAAAAAATTGATATACTAATAGATAGTAAGAAATGGGAAAAAATAGAATTTTTTAAAT
>CACJVG010000053.1 GCA_902596785.1 uncultured Pelagibacteraceae bacterium
GTGGATCCATCAATAATTGATAAAATAGTAAAAATTTTTAAAGAAAAAAATTATGATTATGTTTCGAATACAATAAAACCTACTTTTCCAGATGGGTTGGATGTGGAAGTTTTTAAGTTTGAAGCTTTAAAAAAGGCCTGGAAATCAGCAAAAGATAAAAATGACAGAGAACATGTTACACAATTTATTTTGAAAAATAAAAAATTTAAAAAATATAATTATACTTTTAAAAAAGATTTATCAAAAATTAGGTTAACAATTGATGAAATAGTTGATTTAAGGCAACTAAGAAATGTTTATTATAAATTAAAAGATCCTTTAAAATTTAGAATAGACGATATATTAAAATTATTTACAAAAAACAAAAAAATTTTCTCAATAAATAATAACATTAAAAGAAATCAAGGTAGTCAATTAAATCTTGGACAAAAAATTTGGCGAAGAGGTAAAGAATATATTCCAGGTGGTAATATGTTGTTATCAAAAAGACCTGAAATGTTCGCGCCAGATCAGTGGCCTAGTTACTATAGTAAAGCCAAGGGATGTTATGTATGGGATCTAGAAAATAAAAAATATTTGGACATGAGCTTGATGAGTGTTGGAACTAATATTTTAGGCTATGCTAACAAAGTTATTGATAATGCTGTTATTAAATCTATAAAAAAAAGCAATATGTCTTCCCTAAATTGTGCAGAAGAAGTTTACCTTAGTGAAAAACTAATTGATATGCATAAACATTTTGACATGGTTCGTTATGCTAGAACAGGAGGTGAGGCAAATGCAATTGCAGTTAGGATAGCTAGAGCTGCCTCGGGTAAAGACAAAATAGCAATATGTGGTTATCATGGTTGGCATGATTGGTATTTATCAGCTAATTTAAATAACAAAAAAAATAACGGAGTCTTAAAAGATCATTTGCTACCAGGATTATCAACTACTGGTGTTCCCAAAAATCTCAAAAATACTGTATATCCGTTTAAATTTAATGATTTTAATGCTTTAGAAAAAATATGTTCTAACAATAGAATTGGAGTGATCAAAATGGAAATTTTTAGAAATATTCCTCCGGCAAAAAATTTTTTGAAAAAAGTTAGAAATCTTGCAACAAAAAAAGGAATTGTCTTAATTTTTGATGAATGCACCAGTGGCTTTAGAGAAAGTTTTGGTGGACTACACATAAAATATAAAATATTTCCAGATATTTGTATCCTGGGTAAAGCTCTTGGTAATGGATTTCCAATTACTGCTATTTTGGGCAAAAAAGAAATTATGGAAAATGCACAATCGAGCTTCATAAGTAGTACTTTTTGGACTGAAAGATCAGGATTTGTTGCAGGTTTAAAAACACTGGAAATCATGGAAAATATAAAATCTTGGAAAATAATTACAGCTCAGGGAAAGAAAATTAAAAAAATGATAGCCAAAATAGCTAAAAGAAATAATTTAATTGTAAATATTTCGGGATTAGATGCCTGTCCAAGTTATTCGTTGAAAACTGATAATTGGTTAGGATGTAAAACTTTAATAACCCAAGAGTTATTAAAACAAAATATCCTTGGCGCAAATACAACCTATACTTCCACTTGTCACACAGACAAAAAAATAAATATATATGAAGAAAAATTAAATAAAATTTTCCAATTAATTAAAAAAATAAATAATGATGAAATAAATATTAAAAACTACCTAGATGGTCCAGTTTGTCATTCGGGTTTTAAAAGACTCAACTAAAAATAAATAATTTATATTATTTTTTTTTTATTAATCCTTTAGTGTTATATCTAATTCTTTTATTCCTTGCTGAATATAATTTATTGTTAGAAGTAATAAATCTATCACCAACTTTGAGATCCAATATTATATTTTTATTTTTTTTGTTCAAAACTTTTTCAATTAAAATCATAGCATTATCTGTGGTGCTGACTACAATCCATTTTTTATCATTTCTAGAAATTAGACCTGACATAAATGGGTGGTTTGAACTATCACCATCATGAAGCTGAGCCTTCTTAATTCTTACATTAATTCCATTAATTGTTGTCCGAGCTCCAGAATAAGGCTCATCAAAAGCATTAATAAATCTAATCAAATTTTCTGAACTTATATTCCAATCTATCC